>NZ_CP104143.1:2402222-2702500 GCF_025200715.1 Rhizobium sullae | reverse complement strand
CGAGCGAACGCGGACCAGGCCAGTGGCAATTGAAGTTAAAGCGGAACATTCTGGAAAGTTTGGCCGTAGCGGGTGACAGCCCCGTACGCGTAGATACTTTGATTGTCCTAGAGTAGGGCGGGACACGAGAAATCCTGTCTGAACATGGGGAGACCACTCTCCAAGCCTAAGTACTCGTGCATGACCGATAGCGAACAAGTACCGTGAGGGAAAGGTGAAAAGCACCCCGACAAGGGGAGTGAAATAGAACCTGAAACCGGATGCCTACAAACAGTCGGAGCCTGAAAGGGTGACGGCGTACCTTTTGTATAATGGGTCAACGACTTAGTGTAACAAGCAAGCTTAAGCCGGTAGGTGTAGGCGCAGCGAAAGCGAGTCTGAATAGGGCGATTTAGTTTGTTGCATTAGACCCGAAACCGAGTGATCTAGCCATGAGCAGGTTGAAGGTTGGGTAACACCAACTGGAGGACCGAACCCGCATCTGTTGCAATAGATTGGGATGACTTGTGGCTAGGGGTGAAAGGCCAATCAAACTCGGAAATAGCTGGTTCTCCGCGAAATCTATTTAGGTAGAGCGTCGATCGAATACCCCCGGGGGTAGAGCACTGGATGGGCTATGGGGACTCACCGTCTTACTGATCCTAACCAAACTCCGAATACCGGGGAGTACTAATCGGCAGACACACGGCGGGTGCTAACGTCCGTCGTGAAAAGGGCAACAACCCTGACCTCCAGCTAAGGTCCCCAAGTCATGGCTAAGTGGGAAAGGATGTGAGGATCCCAAAACAACCAGGATGTTGGCTTAGAAGCAGCCATCATTTAAAGAAAGCGTAACAGCTCACTGGTCTAAATAAGGGTCTTTGCGCCGAAAATGTAACGGGGCTGAAGCCATGCACCGAAGCTGAGGATGTGTAGCAATACACGTGGTAGCGGAGCGTTCCGTAAGCCTGTGAAGGGACAGTCGTGAGACATCCTGGAGGTATCGGAAGTGCGAATGTTGACATGAGTAACGATAAAGAGGGTGAGAGACCCTCTCGCCGAAAGACCAAGGGTTCCTGCTTAAAGTTAATCTGAGCAGGGTTAGCCGGCCCCTAAGACGAGGCGGACACGCGTAGTCGATGGGAACCACGTTAATATTCGTGGGCCTGGTGGTAGTGACGGATTGCTCAACTTGTAAGGTCTTATTGGATTGATCTTGCAGGGACGCGGTTCCAGGAAACAGCTCCACCGTATAGACCGTACCCGAAACCGACACAGGTGGTCAGGTAGAGTATACCAAGGCGCTTGAGAGAACTATGTTGAAGGAACTCGGCAAATTGCACGCGTAACTTCGGAAGAAGCGTGACCCCATTTTACGCAAGTGAGATGGGGTGGCACAGACCAGGGGGTAGCGACTGTTTATCAAAAACACAGGGCTCTGCGAAGTCGCAAGACGACGTATAGGGTCTGACGCCTGCCCGGTGCTGGAAGGTTAAAGGGAGAGGTGCAAGCTTTGAACTGAAGCCCCAGTAAACGGCGGCCGTAACTATAACGGTCCTAAGGTAGCGAAATTCCTTGTCGGGTAAGTTCCGACCTGCACGAATGGCGTAACGACTTCCCCGCTGTCTCCAACATAGACTCAGTGAAATTGAATTCCCCGTGAAGATGCGGGGTTCCTGCGGTCAGACGGAAAGACCCCGTGCACCTTTACTATAGCTTTACACTGGCATTCGTGTCGGCATGTGTAGGATAGGTGGTAGGCTTTGAAGCGGGGACGCCAGTTTCCGTGGAGCCATCCTTGAAATACCACCCTTATCGTCATGGATGTCTAACCGCGGTCCGTTATCCGGATCCGGGACAGTGTATGGTGGGTAGTTTGACTGGGGCGGTCGCCTCCGAAAGAGTAACGGAGGCGCGCGATGGTGGGCTCAGACCGGTCGGAAATCGGTCGTCGAGTGCAATGGCATAAGCCCGCCTGACTGCGAGACTGACAAGTCGAGCAGAGACGAAAGTCGGTCATAGTGATCCGGTGGTCCCGCGTGGAAGGGCCATCGCTCAACGGATAAAAGGTACGCCGGGGATAACAGGCTGATGACCCCCAAGAGTCCATATCGACGGGGTTGTTTGGCACCTCGATGTCGGCTCATCGCATCCTGGGGCTGGAGCAGGTCCCAAGGGTTTGGCTGTTCGCCAATTAAAGCGGTACGTGAGCTGGGTTCAGAACGTCGTGAGACAGTTCGGTCCCTATCTGCCGTGGGTGTAGGAATATTGACAGGATCTGTCCCTAGTACGAGAGGACCGGGATGGACATATCTCTGGTGGACCTGTTGTCCTGCCAAGGGCATAGCAGGGTAGCTACATATGGAAGGGATAACCGCTGAAGGCATCTAAGCGGGAAACCCACCTGAAAACGAGTGTTCCCTATCAGAGCCGTGGAAGACGACCACGTTGATAGGCCGGGTGTGGAAGTGCAGCAATGCATGAAGCTTACCGGTACTAATAGCTCGATCGGCTTGATCGTTCTCATTGACCATGCTCATCAACGCGCCAAAGGCGCCGATGACCATCGATACGTGTTCAAAACAAAACACGAGTGACAAATCACTCCTGTACCAGCTTCTCAATTAGTTGCGCTTCGCTGACCTGGTGGTTATGGCGGGGTGGCTGCACCCGTTCCCATTCCGAACACGGCCGTGAAACGCCCCAGCGCCCATGGTACTTCGTCTCAAGACGCGGGAGAGTCGGTCGCTGCCAGGTCTGCAAAACGCAACTAACAATCTTCTCAACACCAAACTAACGGCCCAAAGCCAAGCAAAACGGGCCGCCCTCAAAGCGGTCCGTTCCGCTTTGAACAAAGAACACAAATATAACGCGGGGTGGAGCAGCCCGGTAGCTCGTCAGGCTCATAACCTGAAGGCCGCAGGTTCAAATCCTGCCCCCGCAACCAAAATTGACCACCAATTCAATGGGCTTCGAGGAAACTCGGAGCCCTTTTTGCGTGAAAAAGCACATAGAACGTAACCGGCCGGTTGTTACCGCGGAGATTTCGCCTTGACGCGTGCGATGAGCTCTTCGTCATCGACAAAGTCTTTCAGGAAGTTGTTCCAGGTTTCCGGCGAACGGCGACCGTAAGAAAGCATCTCGCTCAGTTCGTCGATGCCACCGTCAGTGAGAGCGGGAGCCCATACATCGGACCCGTCGTGGAACCTCCGTCACTGTGGCGCCATCCAGCCCAACCTGCATGACAATCTCGAGCTTCTGCTCATCACGCCATCGGCGCCGTCGTTCCTGCCCAAGAATATCGATCCGCATCCCAATCCTCGCCTAAGACACGACATTAAAGACGTCCTTAAAGTCGTATCTTAGGAAACCACGGCGACGCGCGGACGGCGGCGGTCAGGTTAACGCGCGTCTCGGCGATTGCCCTTTGCCGCATCTTCGCCGACTGCCACAGTTCATCGTCGATGATCTGAAGCTCAGGTACCCCCGTGATGATCCGCACGACCAACTCGTAAACAGTCAGAACAGATAACCCAACATATCGATTTGGCCGATAGGCCAACTTTCGCCTCGTACCGGTTTGACAAGGAAGCAATCCGAGAGGTCGCGCTCGATGACAGCCACACTCTCAACGTCCTCCACGGCGAGCCACTTAGTCATCGCCGGGTCAATGCGCCGAAAACCATTCGCGATGTAGAGCGTGTCAACGTCTCCCATCAAGACCAGGAAGTCGACATTGGAAGCAAGCGCCAGACTTTCGACTTGCTTTAGAAGATCTCCCGCGACGCCGACACCGCGATGCGCTGGCGTAACGCAGAGGTCGATGACTCCGAAGATCCTGATGATCTTTCCACCGGCCCTTATGACCCGGTGATCAACACCTGCCTGGCCAATGACGGTCTCGCCTTCAAACGCCAGAGAGCGGAAGTGCGGCAGTTGCTTGAAATACGTTCTGCCATCGAAGGTGTCAGGAAAACTCTCGTCCAGCAGAGCCGCAATCTGCGCCGTTGTTGGCGCGTCAATTTCGTATTCTGGCGTAAATTTCACAATATAGTTGTTTGCCATTAGCCTACCCGGCCCAAAGCCTCAAGAATGTCTTTCGCTATTGCAGCCGAGGACGCGCTCGTCCCGGGTTCAACACGCGAGACACCGTCTACAGTCTCGCTCATCAGGATTTCTGGATCGTTGTCGTTAAGGTTTCAACCGACCAACCTCCCTTGAGAGGACTGGATACATCGGAACCGGACATTCTTTCATTCCTTCCAAGTTTTTCAGAGGACAATAGTAGCTACAAGTGATACGTTATAGCATTACCTGTATGCAGTCAACGAGTGCCTGCAACGAGTGAGAGGGATTCGATGCGGCCTTTAATAACGGCGCAGTCCCGAATGAACTCGGGTTCTACGGAAACGCTGACAATCGGGAATGGCCGCAATACCAACTTTCGGAAGATGGCCGAGAAAAGCCTCTTCGGTCCCCATTTAGCAATAGTAAGGTCGAAACCTGATGGACATCAATTTCAGTATTCTTGCCCTCTATATGGTGGCGGTCGTAACGATGATTGCCGTTCCCGGTCCAGTCGCGGTTCTGGTGACCGGAGCGGGCCTTGCCGGCGGGCCGACTAAAGCTCTCCGAACAATCTTCGGCACAAATGCCGCTTCCCTCGTGCTGATCCTACTTTCGGCCTTGGTGGTAAGGGGGCTTTTTGCGATCAACGAGACGGCGTTCAATGTCCTAAAACTCGCCGGAGCCTGCTATATCGCCTATATCGGCTGGGACATTTTTCGAGAGGCTGGCGCATCGGACCAAGGCCAGGCGAACATTCAGCCCCGTGTTGGCGGTTTCTCCAAGGGCTTCGTCATGGCAATCTCGAACCCCAAGGATATCATTTTCTTCGCGTCGTTTTTCCCGCAGTTCATTGGGATCACGAGCGACACCAATACCAGCATCGCATTGCTCACAGTCGTATGGATTATCCTGGATTTTGCGACGTTGATGCTGGTCTATCGCCTGGTCAGTAAGCTGTTGAAGCCCACCGTTGATCGAACCATGCTGCGCGTGTCGGGTGTTCTGCTGCTCATGATCGCAGTTGGCGGCATCGCTATGACGGCTGTGGAGCTTTGGAGAGTGGTTAGCGCGTGAAGTTGTCGCGAACGCCTGACTTCCGAGGCGTCACAAAATTCGGCGATTCATACGACGCAATAAAATCGAAAGTTTCGCCGGCGACTCGGTGCGGAATTGGCCTTCAACCACGGCATCGACTTTGGAGGAGGACGGGGCATCGGAATCTGAACCCGTCCGATTTGCCGCCGTCTCTCCGCTACAGCCCTATGCCATATGGAACCCTCTTGGGCGCCTGTAACGGCCTGACCTGTCTGGTCCCAGCAGTTGCCAGAAACAGCCACCAGGAGGCAGGCCAGCCATGCGCGAACCAGATCGTATCATCCGTCTCAAAACCGTCCTTGCCCGCACCGGGCAAAGCTTGGCTGCTTGCGCCGCTACTCGGACGATGACTAGGCCTGAAGCGTATCCTGCAAGCAGACGCTCGATCGGTGACACGCGGTGATGAGATGATGAGATCCCGCTGCCGCTGATCGATTGACCGTAGGAGCACTAGGCGATCAGCCCATGGTCGTTTGGACCCAATCAAGGATCCATCGTCATCGACGCCGCTACGCATGGCTGCCTGAACGACGACCGGTGAGCGACACCGCTCCTGGCGACGGAGATGAAGCGGATCGCGGAAGTAGGGAAAGGTTGCCGCTGGCGACAGAGCTCATCCGGGCATGCCTTTATCATAACAGATCGGCGAATTGGTCCGAGAGGTCCTCCTCGGGGTCGTCCGGTTTAGCCGACAGGAATTCGTGCAGCACTATTAGCTTGGCCAAAAGTTCGTCGAATGTGACGATCAGCACATCTCGTTGGCTTCCGCGGTAGATCTCGAACGACCTCTTCAAGTCGTGCGTTTCCGGCAGCCTGCCGATGATCAGGATGCAGGGAACCGACCATGCCTGAATGTGGGGGGCCCGCCTCTTTGACGGCGCCACAGAAGCCGAGACCGGCTTGCGACCAAAGCAGGCTGCACAAGCCAATCTCAATTAGAACAGTCTCATCCCGCCAACTCACTGTGCCGCCGATTGCTGTGCCCTTTCGACCGGAGTAGATAACGACAATGATAAAATCAGCACGGTCAAATAGAATATCGCCGAACTCGAAATTGCTGCCGTGAGACCGTACTGGTCCGCGAGATAGCCAATTGCAGGCGCAGCAACTGCCACCACTGCAGAGTCCGATAACGAAATCAAGGACGCCGATGACGCTCTGACTTTATTTTCAATGATGGAATGGAAATGTCCATTGACCTGTATGTGCAGGATGACATGCAGCGCTATGTGCGCAAGGAATGCGATGACAACGATGTATATCTGATCTGTGAAAGCGAAGGCCCCAATTGCAGCAATGTTCGCAACGCTCAGATACTTCACGTTGGATAATTTGAGGAACGTCGATTTTGCAGCTCTCGCGGCAAGCGTCGATGCTGCATTGATTATAAAGAACCCCAGGAAGACATAGGAAAGGGCGATTTTCTCGAACTTCACCTGCCAGAGCAATATGGGTGCCACCGCACTCGCATTGCGGATGATCAGAAGATAGGTCGCTCGATATTTGAAGATTCCGACCCAGCTGGAGAACAGCTCTCGCAACGTGGAATCAGCGCCTTCTGCCGGTCGGTCGTGGAACATTGCCAACACGACGATTGCGAGAACGAAGAACAGGATGGCGAGCAACCATATCGAACTCTCCACGTAGTAGAAGGCGAGAACACCCGCGCAGCCGCCAATGAGTGAACCGGCGCCTCCATAAAGGCCCATTCTGCTGAGTTCGGAGGACATGCTTTCATGGGATCGCTCCTTCACCTCGTTGAGGATGAGCGCGTAGGTCGTTCCGCTTGCCGCGGCGGTTGCTATGCCCGCAAGCGCTTGTGCGACGAACATTGATGAGGCGCCGAAGTTCGCCGCAAAAATTGCAAAGGCGATGATGCGAAGGGAAAATCCAATATATAAGGAGAGCTTGCTCGAATACTTGTCGAACAGAATCGCAAAAGGCAGCTCGGCAAGGCTGACGAAAATATTGAATACGGACACCATCAGCCCGATGAAAACAAGATTGTAACCTATGTTTTGGAAATAGATTACATCGACTACGCTGAAGCTCGCAACCCCAGCGGCGGTGGACATGACCAATAGGAAGGGAAAGACGCTTCATCTTACATAAACATTGAATGCGTGTAGGTAATTTCACCGAGTTCGAAACCCGTTAACGAGGCGAACTGCTTGAATCGGTCATTGTTGGCGTAGAAAGTCGGGTCCGTGACAGCCATTTTTGACATGGTGATCTTGACCACCGCAAAGCCCGGCGTCTGAGCCAGGATATAGCGATACGCCCGAAGCCCTTGGGTTACAGCCTCGTCCAGCAAGTTCTTCAATCCATCGCCCGGGACCGGCAAATCTTCGATGATTTCGGCGTCGACCGGATTAAAGAAATTCGGGAAATCCGCGATCGATGTCCCGTCACGCCATCTGTCTCGCATATCCATGTCGCTGCGGGGTTCGTCGGGTGTGGCCGACAGGGAATAGTACATCTGCATGCACTCCGAGAAAGCTCTTTCAACGCTGTGCGCCAGGCGGAAGGTCGCGCCTGTGGGGTCCCGGTGCCGATCGGCAGGTTAAACAATTGTTTTTGCTAAAGCAACCGGGGCCATCACTCGATACTTATTCACAGGCACACCATAGAAATTGCTCACATGTTGCCAGCTTGGCCGTAGGTTAGGCCACGACGCCTTAGACAGCTATCTGCAACGAACGTCGGTACCGGTAGTTGCGTGCCCCCTGTACCTTTTTCATGTCGGCGCGTCGGTATCAGTTGGATAGATCGAGCACGGCGCTATCATCCAGAAAAGGGAACGGCAGCGCCCTCGGCCTTTGCGCGGTTACCGCCGCAACTTAGGCCTTGATTAATGGTGGAAGGTCCGTCCGCAACCACTGATACCAACACTCCCGCGCGAGCCGCGCCGGGAGTGTTCTCGTTTTTGTAGTCGTTCCAATGGCTTGGCGCTCGACGAATTGGGGATCGTGCCCAGTTCGCCGTGCAGCGTCGCGTCGATTTGGCCGCGTTCTGGTGCCGGCGTCAGCACGATCTTTCCTCCTGATTTCGGGCGCATCGCCGAAACCGACACGGCATGACAGGCGCTTCTTGAGGAAGATTTCATCAGCCGTCTAGCCAGGCGGCGAGGCCGTCCAGCGTCTGCAGCCCGTATTCCACCGCGCCGAAGCCGATGACCACCTGACGCCGCTCGCGACTGGGGTGGAGCTGGCGCATTGTCAGCACTGTCTTGCCGTCGGCCTGCTCATCGAACGTCACTGTGGCGCGGAAACGGTCGGGGTCGTCAGGGTCAGGTGTGCCGTAGTCCATTACGATCCGCTCGTTCGGCACGATCTCCAGAAAGCGCATGAGGTTCGGGAAGCGCTGCTCCTTGCCCTCGAACACGCCTACCATGTCGAACCGCCAGACCCCACCTTCGCGAATATCGGCCTCATGGCTTTCGATTCTAAGGCCGGCCGGACCATACCATTCAGTTAGCGCCCTAGGGTCCATCCAGGCGGCAAAGACCTTGTCGCGTGGGTGATTCAGCAGCTTGACCAGCACGATTTCGCGATCGAGCGACCAGGTCTCAAACAGGTTTGCCATGTCCTTCAACATCCTCTTCCGTCTTGTCCAAGTAGACTTCCAGGCGATCCAACCGATCGGTCCAGCGCCGGCGTTCTGTTTCCATCCAATCCGCCGCCTCGTCGAAGCGCGCCTGCACCAGCCGGCACCAGCGGCTGCGCCCCCGCTTCTCGCTGGCAATCAGCCCGCAATCTTCCAGCACCTTGAGATGCTGGGCGAAGGAGGGCAGCGCCATGTCGAAAGGGTCGGCCAGGACGCTGACCGGCACCTCGCCCTCAGCCAGCCGCGATATCACCGCGCGGCGGGTCGGGTCGCTGAGAGCGTGAAAGGCGAGGTCGAGGGGGGTCGAATGGTAAGGCATGCGACTTGTTAAAACAGCTCCGGGCTCTGGTCAAGGATAGAAAGGCACTTGCCTTAGTGTCCGGCTCCGGATACGAAGGTAAATGCCTTAGTATCAAGCCCGCTTGATATTGGGACGGTATGCAACCACTCATAAGGAGGACTCCAGTGGTAGTTCGTGTCGATCTCATGATCTCGCTCGATGGTTTCGCGACAACGACGGACCAGACGCCCGAAGCTCCGTTCGGCGAGGACTGGTCGCGTCTCGTCGGAGCATATGCTGCAACGCGAACGTTCCGCGAGCGCGTGTTAAAGGATACGACGGGAGCAGGGACCACAGGTGTCGACGACGAATACGCGAAGGAGTACTTCGATAATGTGGGTGCCGAGATCATGGGCGCTGGCATGTTCGGACTCCACAACTTTCCCGATGATCCGAACTGGCGTGGCTGGTGGGGCGACGAGCCACCGTTCCGGGTTCCGGTCTTCGTCCTCACCCATAGGCCACGGCCTTCCTTAGAGATGGCCGGCGGGACGACTTTTCATTTCATCAACACCACGCCTGCTGATGCGCTCCAGCGGGCTGTCAGTGTGGCGGGCGACAAGGATGTGCGGGTTGGCGGCGGTCCCACTGTCGTTCGCGACTTCCTAAAGGCGGGCCTTGTCGATCGTCTTCATGTTGCTATCGCTCCGATTTTGCTGGGGCGCGGTATACGCCTGTGGGACGATCTGCGCGGCTTGGAAGCTGGCTGTACCGTCAAGGCAGAAACGGCACCGAGTGGCACCATCCACCTGACCTTCCAACGCTAGCCGCTCGCCTGTGACTTGGGCGATCATGGACTGTCCACAGATGGTCCATGATGTCGGCTTATCGTGTTGCCAGTGCAGGTGCCGACAGTCTGCTTTCGGCCCCGCATCAGCCGTTTAAGTCATTGGCTATAAAATGGCTTCATGGCCGGATTGACCACAGCGCAGTTCGCCTACCAGACCGGCGCCTGCCTGTTCGGCGCGGGGCCTGTCGGCCTGGTTGCGGCCGGTGCGGCCTTTGGTTTGCTGGCGGTCCTTTTCGATACGCTGCGCTCCCCGATCCTGCGCCTCATCGTGGGGCTGGTCTTCGCCGCGTCCGCCGCCGTCGCTGGATATGGCGGGTCCAAGGCATTACGCGCGAAGCCATGCCCTCCGAAATCTGGCGACAGCTCTTCTGCATCGTCGGCGGTGGTTTCGTCGGCGTCTCAACGCTGCTACGCTTGGCAGCACCGACCAAAATGGTGTCGCAAAATCCCTGAATTTCGTCAGAAGGGCGGTAAGCTATGGAGAGTGGGATTACTATATCGCTTGAGCCAGTCTCTCCGGCCGATCTAGGCGAGGTAGATACTATCTTCGATGAACTCACCGCCTACTCGCAGCATGTCGATGGTGTCTTGAGACGCGATAACGCGGCCTATGAATTCGCAACTGCGCTCCCGCCCGGTTACGACCCGCGTCAAAAGCATGCGTTCTTAGCGAACTGCCAAGGTGCGCCCGTCGGCCTTCTGGATATCATCGACGGCTACCCTATGCCCGGGACGGAGTTCATTGGCCTTCTGGCTGTCCGGGAGAGTGCACAGGATTCTGGCGTTGGCCGAGCACTGTTTCGTGAGGCGGAACGGTTCGCTCGCGACCATCTCAGAGCACGCACCTTGCGGCTGGCCGTGGTGGAAACAAATCCGGTCATGGGCTTTTGGATTAAGATGGGCTTCCGTCCTACTGGTGAAGTTAAACCCTTCGAGGGGAAGATGATCAAATCGCGCTCGGCCCTAATGGAGAAAGAGCTTTAGTTATCTCCCTGCTGTCGCGGAAGTTCTAAGTTATAGCACCTCCTACAGCGCTGCCCAAAACAGAATCATGATCGTTCCAGCTCAGGCCGCCTCTGCTCCCATCCCGATTTCTTTTATCTGCGGTGTTGGTCCGGGTTCCCCCTCTGCTGTTGCCATCTCTGCTTCCCATAAGCATCTTCTAATGGAAAACCATCTAGTCGAGACGTCCCTCAGATCCGGTTTTAAGCCAGGCTAAAATACGCTCACTGCGATTATTTCTATAGAAAGAAAAAAAGTCAATGATATAACATTACGTGTAATTCAAAATCACTGCATCTTGGCTGTGATCGGTGAACTTGCCGCCTACGCTGATTTCCTGGTCGAGGAAAGTGGCATGCGACTCGGCGTCTCTGACTGGGGCTGTTGCGTCTATCGTGCGGAGACCGCGGCATGCATGGTAGACGAGTGTGGGCCGAACCGCTCTGACGCACCGTCGGTAGTGCTACTTCGTGGCTGAAACACTTGCCCTGAGCGCAGCTAAAAATGCGAGAACCGCAGACGACGGTGCGTCGATCATGCCGATTGCGGCAGCCTCGGGGTTTGCCTGACCGTAGAGACGGGCCAAGCGGTAGCCGATCGTGTAACCTGCCCATCGGGGCAGTTCGCCAGTGCCAAAGAACCAAGCCGCGTGATCGTAATCCTGGCGATCTTGTTCGCGTTCGGCCTGGTCGAGAAGGTCGCACCAACCGCCATCGCGCAGCGCGCTCGACCAAGGCGGGGCGGAAAGGCCAGTAATGGTTTCCGAGAAAGCGTCGGCAAGCCCCTCCGATACCAAGGCCTCACCCAACGACAATCCGTAGCCACATGCACCCCATCGCATTGCATGATGGAGTTCATGGGCCAGCATACGCCTGAAAACTCCTTGCACTAGATGGGCCTCGAGGTCAGCCGTCTTGGGATCGAGATTGATGGTCACCAGCCCGCGACGGAAGCAGGAACCGCCAAAGCCCAATTCTGGAATGACCTCATCCGGTAGGTATTGGATGACGATGTCGAACGAGCGTTGATGAAATTCCGGCGGAACGACGGCGCGAATGCGAGCGGCAACGGAATTAGCCTGCGCCCGAATAGCGTTGCGCCAAGGGGCAAGCGACCCTTCGGCTTCAAGGAAATGGAGGTTGAGCTTCATGATTGTCCAAACGCATGTTCTGCTGCACCCTTGTCTGTAGAGGCCGCATCATATTTCCGAAGGTGTCGAAGAACCTTGCGGAGAAGATTATGCAATGGTCACGAAGCTAATCATGAGGGCACCTTGCCATGATCGGCCCAGCCCGTCAAAGCGACAAGTCGAGGCTCGCTGTTGCGAAGGCTTTGGGTCCTCCTGCGGAAGATTATGACTAGCACCGGGCACAGTCCGCCGCTCGTATGCCGCTTTGAAGTCGGGTTCATCATAATCGATCGCTGCGCGCTTGCCGCTCTAACCAACTGAATCACGTATTTGCTAACGCTTTAGCGGCAAAGCAGCGGCGTGCGAGTTCGGGAGGATCTGTGCGCCCTTGTATTTTCCGTGAAAATCTTGGCTTCCAGAGGATCAGCGATGCGCTGTGAAGGATTGTAAAAACCTCGCCGGAGGAAGTGCGTGTCCGAGGACTATGGACTGGGAATAGCCGCGAACATCGCGGCGATTCTAACGGGGTCATCGCAACCGTCGCCTATGCGCGCTTTCGTTGGGAGCGTCGTCAGAAACGCCTCCGCCTGGAGAATCATCTTAAGGAGGAGCGTGAAACGGGCTTTGATCAAGGCAACGGCGCGATCCTTAATCTCGTTGCTCATCTCGGCATGACCGAAGCCGAGATTATCGATGCGGCGTTTCGCAGCAAATTCATTCAGCGCCGCGTGGCGTTGGACCAAGACGGGAGGGCGGACCGACTGCTCCTTTCTTACGAAACGCGCGACATTGAGAGGGACTACCCGCGCCGGCCCGGCAAGCCACGCTTCTAGTTCGGGAAGGATAGGATGAGCGACGAGGCTTCACATCTGGCGTGTTGCGCGCTACGGCGAGGACGAAAGCCGATCCGGTTTTGGGGATCGGCGGCAAGGCCGCCGCTCGCCGGGCACGGCCGTATCATTCCGTCGTCTTCCATGCCGCAGTTCCTACAGTTTCCAGTAGTAGACGGCGAATCGTCTTTGGCCTATCGATGAACCCATGCGATCGTCTCTGGAACATCTGCCGGAAGAAAAGCAGCGCGAGCTTGCCCGCATTGTTGCGATCATCCATGAGGAGTTCGCCGACGCGCTGTCAGGGACCTCGGCCGCCTTCAAGAAGCGCGGCCGGATCTTAAAGATTCTGCTTTTTGGTTCGTTTGCGCGCGGCACCTGGGTCGACGAGCCGCACACGATGAAGGGCTACCGCTCCGACTACGATATCCTGGTCATCGTCAATTCCAAACAGCTGGCTGAACCGCAGTACTGGGACAAAACCACCGACCGGCTGATGTGGGACAAGCAGGTCAAAACCCCGGTCGGGCTGATCGTCCATGGTGCCAGGGAGGTCAATAACTTCCTGGCCGACGGCCAGTATTTCTTCGTCGACATCCTGCGCGAGGGCATCGTGCTCTACGAGCTCGACGACCGGCCGCTGGCCGAACCAAGAAAGCTTTCCGCTACCGATGCGTATAGGGTGGCCAAGGAGCATTTCGAGAGGATCTTCAGATACTCGACGTCATTCATCAAGGGCGCCAAGTTCTACCGTACAGAAGGGGACACTAATCTCGCGGCGTTTGAACTGCACCAGTCCGTCGAGTCGGCGTATTCTGCATTGCTTCTCACGCTGACGAACTACAGCCCGCCGTCGCACAATCTGAAATTCCTCCGCGGGCTGGCTGAAGATCAGGACCACCGGCTCATCGACGCCTGGCCGCGCGACCAGCACCGCTACATCGCGTGGTACAACATCCTCAACGAAGCCTATGTCAAAGCGCGATATTCGAAGCACTTCGAGATCACCGAAGAAGCGCTTGCCTGGCTGCTTGAGCGGACCGAACACTTGCACCAGATTGTCGCGGCGATTTGTAAGGAGCGACTTTCGGAACTGGAGCGGGCAATCGTTTGACGGTTCCGCTGAATTCGGTATTGGAGCCAGTGCCGCGCGAGCGGCTTCGTCCAAGGGTCGACAGCGGAAGATGGCCTCGTCGGATCGCGCCAGAGGCAGACGTTTAGGCTCTAGCGCTGGCAGGTTCATTGCGGTCATCCTAATGCTCGACCGTTTCAATTTTGCGGAGATAGCAGATGACGGATGGAGTTACATCGGACCTGGCGGGTCTTGCCGAACCGATTGCAATTGCCGCGACACTAGACGGCGAGTTTGTCCTTCGCTCTGGTCAGGTGTCCCAAGGCTCAGACATCTCGTCCATGCAATGCGGTCAAGGCTTATAGCAAGCAGTTGAGACGAAAGCGGTTTGGTGTCCGCCATCGACTGGATCGCTGGGGATGAGTCAGCGAAACTCGCCGCGATCAGAGCTTTCGTCATGATCATAGCATAAGCCATTGATCATGGTGTTCTCGACTACCCGCCATAGGTCCTACACTCAGGTATCCCTATACCAAAGTATCGAACACACGCGCCCTCCGCACGATGGTCCAGATCCCTTGAGTTTTGCAAAGTGGAGACCCGCAGCCCGGTACGAGGAAGACCGAAAATGACCGCCCGTTTCGCGCTTTGAGGCCTAACGCCGTTTATCTTGAGGCTTAGCGGCGTTGACACAGCGTTGACGCCGGAGAGCCTGGAGCATTCGGACGATTTAATGATTGCGGCTGCTCAGCTACCGTCGCGGTTCGCCCTCGACGGGGTGCTAGGCAAACCATCGTTCTATCGATTTGGGGGACGATTTTGGGCTCTGTGGGACTGATTTTTCGAAATTCTGGAGTTTGCAATGCGCTTTTACTTTTTAGTGGCCCTTATGATTGGAACGTTCGCGGGTATACCGGAAGTGCCGGCAGCAAACGACACGATCATCGATGCCTCCCATTCAATCATCGATGGCAAGTCCGACGTTGACGGGGTCGCTTATCACTACCTTTTGGCGCAGGGTGGGCCGCAAACGGTCGTGTTGCTGCATGGCTGGGGTACCACGTCATATATGTGGCGTCATGTGATGCCGCAATTGGCGACCCAAGGGTATACAGTTCTCGCGCCGGATCTTCGTGGTCTGGGCGACACCGCCAAACCTCTGGCTGGCTATGATAAGGCTTCGATAGCCGAGGACGTTCGAAAGCTGGTGAGCAATCTGGGCATCGGTCCGTTGGTAAACCTTGTCGGCCACGACATGGGCGGCATGGTCGTCTATGCCTATGCCGCTAAATATCCCAATGACGTTGAGACACTTGCGATTTTGGATGTTCCTCTCCCCGGCATTGAGCCTTGGGACGATTTGATCCACGGTCCTCGTACATGGCATTTTCGCTTCCACTCTGTCCGTGACGTTCCGGAAATGCTTATCGCAGGCCGCGAACTCGAATATCTGAAATGGTTCCACAATGCCGAGGGCGTTAACTCGCGCGCCTTCGATAACGAAGCCGACGAAGTTTACGGACGCTCATATGCTCAGCCAGGGGCGCTTCGCGCCGGCTTTGAATACTATCGCGCCTTCCCCAAAGACGTTGAAGCTAACAGATTATTTTCGATCGAGAAGCTGCAGATGCCGGTTCTTGCCATGAGTGGAGTTGGGGGCATGGGAGCAGAGTATGGCAACCACATCCGCCATGTCGCAAAAAACGTACGCGGCGTGGTCGTGGAGGGTTCTGGCCATTGGATCCCCGAGGAGCAGCCTGCAGCCGTTACAAAAGCATTGACCGAATTTCTTCCTGCACCCATGTGATTGCGACCCTCCTATGTCACATGCATTGGAGCCGGCGGCGTATGCGACCGGCTTCTTCCATTGCAGGCCGGGCCGTGTTGCATTGTGTCAATAAACCATCGTACATCTCAATCTACTTGAAGCCTCTCTCGGCAGGCCGTCGCAAGTGGCGGTTCTCCATGGAGACGAAACTATACTCAGAAGAATTAGACCGGCCTAACCACTCTTTTGCTCGCCCGATGTTTACGCTGTCCTTCGCAGCCGAAAAAGCCGGGACGCAAAGATATCAGTCGTGTTCGACCAGAAGCTTCCGAATGTTCCTGGAAAGAGCATGGTGGGTGTCTTGGTCGAATACGGTCCAGGTGGATTTAGGTCCGCGCACAGGCATGCAAGAAGCGCTGTTATCTATACCACGGTGATAGAAGGCGAAATCAGTTCTTCAACTCGAAGGTCGGCAAAAACTCCGTCCTCAAGTACCTTGCGTGCAAGCACATTGAGGCGATCATAGATTGGCGGCACAGCGTTCATGCCGCTGCGTGCCAGCCATCGCGGATATGGCGGTAACCCTGGCGATAGACCGCTTCCGGCGTTTCGGAAAAGTCGCGCCAGACCTTTGTCGCGGCGGCAAGGTCCTTGAGCGCCCGGCCGAAGGCCTCGATCGTCAGCCAGCCGTCGTAGCCGCTCGACCGCAGGGCCTTGAACGTTTCCGCCCAGGGAATATGGCCGCGCCCCGGAACGCCGCGGTCGTTCTCAGAAATATGCACATGGACGATGCGGTCGCTGTTTCGCGTGAAGGCGCTGATGGGATCAGCCTCCTCGATATTGCTGTGGAAAGTGTCGTACATCGCGCGGATGTTGGGGTGCCCGACCGCGTCGACATGGGCCGCTAGGGCGTCCATCGTGTTGAACAGATAGCATTCGAAGCGGTTCAGCGCCTCGAGCCCGATCGTGACGCCGCGCTTTGCGGCATGATCACCGATCGCGCGTTGTGAGGAGACCGAGCGCTTGAGTTCCGCCGCGCTCGGGCCGCTTCCGGAAAATTGTCCGAGCGTCGAATGCAGCGGCCCGCTCAGCATCGTGGCGCCGAGCGCATCGCTGCAGTCGATGGCCCATTTCATGTAGTTGATGCCGCGTCTGCGGGTTGCGGCGTCGGACGCGATCAGGTTCATCGAGGGATCGCCCATGGCGGAAACGGCGGTCCGTTCCAGGCCGATCCGGTCGAGCAGGTCTCCCAGCCGGCGGTAGTTGTCGGGCGTGCCCGAAAAGATCGGTATCTCGACGCCATCAAACCCAGTGCTCTTGATGTCGCGCAACAGTCCTTCATGCTTCCGGCCGACACTCGTCGTCCAGAGGAACATGCACATGCCGATCTTCATGTCTCCTCCTTTTGGCCCCGTGGACCCCCCTGAGCGGCGTTCTTACAGCGCCCTTCGCTTTTCCATTATCTGGTAATACCAAATCCGAAAATCTGGTCAAGCCAGTTCCCGGTTCCAATCGCCTGCAAATCCGCGTGAAAACAAGAAAATTGGCATTAAAGCTCGGCAAAATAAGACGTATCGCCGTTTCTGACTCCACCTTGCAGAGGGCGAAAAATTGCGCTAGAGCTAGCAATTGACAAGAATTGGCCCAACCAGATTGCCGAAGGCAGCGGGCCGGTGACGACAAGGTGACCGTTTGCCGCCGCCATCGGCGATCGAACGAGTTGGTAACAGTCTGGGAGGACTTCATGCATCTTTCGACACACAACTGGATGCGAGCCGAACCGCTCGCCGTCACGCTGAAGCGCATCAAGAAATATGGCTACGAAAGCATCGAGATATCCGGCGAGCCGGCACAGTACGACATCAAGGAGACGCGCGCGCTGCTGAAAGAGTACGGTATCCGCTGCTGGGGCGCCGTCACGCTGACGCTCGGCGAGCGGAACCTTGCCGCAAGGGACGAAGGCCAGCGCGCCAGGTCAGTGGACTATGTCAAGAGCGTCATCACTATGGTCAGCGAACTCGAGGGCGAGATCGTTACCCTCGTACCGGCGACCGTCGGCAAGGTGGTGCCGGATGGGACCGAGGAGGAAGAGTGGACGTGGGTGGTGGACGCAACCAAGGAATGTTTTGCCCATGCCCGGAAGAAGGGCGTGCGCATTGCCGTCGAGCCGCTCAACCGTTTCGAGACCTATTTCTTCAACCGTGCCGCCCAGGCGCTGGCGCTCGCCGATGCCGTCAGCCCCGAATGCGGGGTCTGCCTCGATGCTTTTCACCTGAACATCGAGGAGGATGACATGTATGAAGCGATCCGGCTCGCCGGAAAGCGCCTGTTCGATTTCCACATCGCCGACAACAATCGTTTCGCCGCCGGCCTCGGCATGCTCGACTGGCCAAAGATCATCGGCACGCTGAGGGAGATCGGCTACGACGGCGCGGTGACGAACGAGTTTGTCGCTCCGGTCGATCGCACGCCGGCGGCCAAGTACCCGGACATGGTGGAGCGCAACCCCGTCGATATCCCGCCGGAGCAGCTGAAGTTCATCCAGGACCACGGCTCAAGCCTTCTCACCGAGAAGTTCTACGACGATCAGATGCGGATCACCGCCGAGACGATCCTGCCACTGATCAAAGTAACGAACGGAAAGGCATAGGCCCGGCGGCCCGCGGGTCGTGAGGGCGGGAGATCCGACACATGCGTATCAAGACCGTAGAGGCCTGGTGGGTCAAGATTCCCATCGAGGCGAGCCGCCAACATCGCAGCGACTTCGGCCGGCTGACGACCTTCGATGCTGCCATCCTGCGTATCGAAACGAACGACGGCATCGTCGGCTGGGGAGAAGGCAAGAATGCCGCCGGCAGTGCAGGCACCTATGGCACGCTGGTGCACATGCTGAACCACGAGGTGGGGCCGGAGCTCATCGGCCGTGATCCTGCAGACATCTCTCCCATATGGGAGATGCTTTACAACGGCGTACGCCACGAGATGGCGGCTATTTCGGGTCATGCCATGCCGCAGATCGCGCGGCGCGGCCTCTCCGTCGCGGCGATCAGCGCGGTCGACCTAGCGCTGTGGGACATTCTCGGCAAGTCGCTCGGCGTCCCCGTCTGGAAACTGCTGGGTGGCCGCAAGGCGGACAGGTTACCCGCCTATGCCTCGGGTGGTTGGGAGAGCGCAAACCTGATCGGCGAACAGCTCCAGTCCTATATCGCGGCCGGCGGTTTCAAGTCGGTCAAGATGCGCGTCGGCGCGATGGACCGCGCGCCGCATGTCTCGGCCTCACGAGTGCGGGCGGCCCGCGAGGCGATCGGCCCCGACGTCGACCTTATGGTCGATGCGCACGGCACCTATACGGTTGCCGAAGCGAAGCGCTTCATGGAGATGGTGGCGGATTGCGACCTCGCCTGGTTCGAGGAACCGGTGATCGCCGACGACAAGCCGGGCATGGCGGAGGTGCGCGCGGCGGGGAACGTGCCGATCGCTGCGGGCGAGAGCGAGTCGACACGGTTTGCCTTCCGCGATCTTGCCATGCTGCGGGCCGCCGATATATTCCAACCCGATCCGGCCTTCTGTGGTGGCATTACGGAGGCGATGCGCATCAGCTCGCTCGCCAGCGCCTTCAACCTCCGTTTCGCACCGCATCTTTGGGCTGGTGCGCCCTGTTTCTTCTCCGGCCTGCACTTGTGCGCGGCTTCCCCGGCAAGCTTCGTTATCGAATATTCGCTCGGCGCGAATCCGATGATCCATGATCTTGTCGAGGACACTGTGTCGGTAAAGGACGGCATGATAGAGATTCCTGATAAACCCGGCCTGGGCTTCACGATCAATCAGAGGGTCCTCGAGGCTCACGCCCAAAGACTGTGACGATGAAAGAAAATTCCCTCCTCTCCGATCTCGCGGCATATCTTTTCTCGAATTCGAGCGGCAACGGCCGCACGCCTTCGGAGCGGGAGCTTGCTGAGCATTTCGGCGTCAGCCGCGGCCATATCCGCGAGACGCTGGCGATCCTGGAGGCGATGCGCATCGTCGAGCGCCGCGCCAAGTCGGGTATCTACCTGACGACCACGGAGGCGAGCGTAGAGGCCATGGCACTTTTTGCTCGAGCCGGCGTGCCGCTTGATCCGATCCTGATCTACGAGACCGTGGAACTGCGCAAGATACATGAGATCAAGGCCGCGGAACTCGCCTGCCTGCGGGCGACGGAAGAAAATTACCAGCGCCTGCGCGACATCCTTGCCGCGTCCGAGGCGAAGCTTGCCGCAGGCGAGGGGCTGGCGCGCGAGGACCGAGATTTCCATCTGGAGATCGTCCGAGCCACCAAGAATAGCGTCTTCTATCGCGTGTGCAGCGTCTACTACATGATGGGCGAGCAGCGCCTGCCGATCTATTTTAGCGACGTCGCCCGCCGCTGGCGCTCGCATGAGGAACATGTCCGCATCTACGAGGCGCTGCTTGCCCGCGATGGCAATCTCGCCCAGGCGCTGATGAACGCGCATCTCCAGGGTGCGGAAAGCTATTGGAAGGGTCTCATCGGCGGGCCTGCGATGGCCGCCGGATAGGTGTAACCGGCGGGGAGGGCCGATGAGCTTCATCTTTTCCACACATCCCCTGCATCCTGCCGCCGAGGCGGTGCTTAAGGCTGCGGGCGATCTGCGCATCGCCTCCGCGCCCGACCCCGAAACGTTGCTGCGAGAAGGGCGGGGCGCGGGCATCGTCGTCGTGCGCGCGCCGATCCCGCCGGCCTTCTTCGAGGATGCGCCGGCGCTTCGCGCTGCGATCCGCCATGGCGCCGGGCTCGACATGGTGCCGATGGATGCGGCGAACCGCGTCGGCGTGCTTGTCGCCAACGTGCCGGCTGTGAATGCGTCGACGGTCGCCGAGCACGTCTTCCTCGTGACGCTCGCCCTGCTTCGGCGCTTCCGCCTGATGGACCGGGAACTGCGGCAGAGGGGCTGGGCGGCCGGGCGCGGCCAGTCGGACGGGGCTGCGGACCTCGGGGGCCGCACCATGGGCATTGTCGGCATGGGCAATGTCGGCAAGGCGATTTTCCGGATCGCGAAGTTCGGTTTCGGCCTCGAGGTGGTCGCCACGAGCCGGTCGCCGGAGCGCGTGCCGGACGGTGTGCGCTTCCTGCCGGTCGACGACCTCGTCGCGATGGCCGACATCGTCGTGCTCTGCTGCCCGCTGACGTCGGAGACGACAGGCCTGCTCAATGCCGGGCGCATCGGCCGCATGAAGCCCGATGCCATTCTGGTCAACGTCTCGCGCGGCCCGGTGATCGATGACGCGGCGCTGATCGAGGCGCTGCGCGAGGGACGCATCGGCGGAGCCGCGCTCGACGTCTTCGCGACCCAGCCCCTTCCGCTCGACCATCCATATTTCAGCTTCGACAATGTCATCGTCACTCCGCATCTCGCCGGTCTTACGGATGAGAGCATGATGCGGATGGGAACGGTCGCGGCAAGCGAAGTCCTGCGCGTCATGAAGGGCGAACTGCCCGTCAATCTGCGCAATCCCGAAGTGGTCGAGCACTACCGCCGGCGCTTTCCGGCATAGCTCAGCCCCTTCGCGACGATCCGAAACGCTGGCGGCTCCTGCGGTGTCACGGAAGCCGTTGGCATCTTTCCAACCTATCAGTTCAGCCCGCATGCCGCAGGCTGACGCCGCTTCCGGTGTCGAACAGCACGACCTTCTCCGGATTCCACGAAAAGCGAACCGTATCCTCGATCCGAAGCACCGTCTGCGCCGGCACGGTCGCGTGGATGAAGTTCTCGCCGGTGCGCAGCGTCACGATCTTTTCGACGCCATGGTTCTCCACGTCGTGCACCCGTGCTTCCCCCGGCGCACCGCTGTCGAGGAAGAGGTCTTCGGGGCGGATGCCGAAGGTGAGCGGGCGACCGTCCGTGGCAATCCCGTGCCCGCTGCCGAGCGGCAGCCGGTAGCCCTCGCTGGCCACTGCCTCGCCGCTGGCAAGCGTACCGGCGATCAGGTTCATCGGCGGCGAGCCGACCGCGCGCGCGACGAAGGTGTTGACCGGGTTTCGGTAGATCTCCTGCGGCGTACCCGTCTGCACCAGTTGGCCGTTGTTGAGAACGCCGATCTTGTCGCCCATCGACATGGCCTCGATCTGGTCGTGGGTGACGAAGAGGAAGGTCGCGCCGAGGTTCATCTGCAGGTTTTTCAGCTCGGTGCGCAGCGCCTCGCGCAGTTTCGCGTCGAGAGCCGAGAGCGGTTCGTCCATCAGAAAGACGCGCGGCTTGCGCACGATGGCCCGGCCGATCGAGACGCGCTGCATCTCGCCGCCCGATAGCCGGTCGGTCTTGCGCTCGAGCAGGTGCTCGATGCGCAGGGTTTTCGCAACCCGGTCGACGCGTTCCTTGATCTCAGCGGGTTCGACGCGGCGAATGCGGGATTTCAATGGAAATTCCAGGTTCTCCCGCACCGTAAAGCGCGGATAGAGCGAATATTGCTGGAGCACCAGGGCCACGTCGCGCTCGGCGGCACCCCAGTCGGCGACATCCTGCCCGTCGATGAAGATCTGGCCTGCCGTCGGCTTTTCGAGACCGGCGATGAGGCGCAGCGTTGTCGTCTTGCCAGCGCCGGTCCGGCCGAGCAGCACGAAGAACTCGCCGTCAGCGATGTCGATGTTCAGGTTGTTCAGCGCCGTGTGGTTGCCGAAGGTCTTTGTGATACCCTTGAGTTCGATATGCGCCATCAGAGTCTGATCCCGAGCGACGAGCCGGTCGCCGTGTTGAAGAAATGCGCCTGGGCAGGGTCGATGCGCGCCCAGACGGCTTCGCCCGGGCCGGGCACGAATCCGCTCTTGGTGCGTGCCCTGATCATCTGGTCGCCGACCTTCAGGTCGACGATGTCGTGCGACCCAAGCGGCTCGATGATATGCGCCTCGACCGGCATGAAGCCCTCGCGGGCCTCGCGCGAGATCAGCACGCCCTCAGGCCGGACGCCGAGCGTCAGCTTGCCGTCCTCGGCCCCCGCGTCCGAGAGGCGATTGGCAAGGGCGGCCGGGAACTCGAAGCCCTTTACTCCGTCGCTGACCTGCACGCTGGCATGGCCGCCCGTTTCGCTGACGGTCGCCTGCGCCATGTTCATGACCGGGCTGCCGACGAACTGGGCGACGAACATGTTGGCGGGCTGAGAATAGACCTCTTCGGGCGTGCCGACCTGCTGGAGGATGCCCTCGTGCATGATGACGATGCGGTCGGCGAGCGACATGGCCTCCACCTGGTCGTGAGTCACGTAAATGGTGGTTGACCCCTGCTTGATATGCAAACGCTTGATTTCCGCCCGCATCTCCTCGCGCAGCTTGGCGTCCAGCGCACCGATCGGCTCATCCATCAGCATGGCCTTTGGCCGTCGCACGAGCGCGCGGCCGATCGCAACACGCTGCATGTCGCCGCCTGATAGCGCCGAAGGCTTGCGGCCCAGCAGGCCGGTGATGCGCAGCACGCCGGCGATCTCGCGCACCGACGTATCGACATCTTTCCGGCTCATCCGGGTGGCGCGGAGCGGAAAGGCGATATTCTCATAGACCGTCATGTGCGGATAGAGCGAGAAAGACTGGAACACCATGGCTATGTCGCGGTCGGATGCTTTGATATGCTGCACCGGCTGGCCGTCGATCAGGATGTCGCCTTCGTCGATGGTCTCCAGGCCTGCGACGGCGCGCAATGTCGTCGTCTTGCCGCAGCCGGATTGGCCAAGCAGCACGATGAATTCGTTGTCGGCGATGGCGAGATTAAGGTCCTTGATGACCTGGACGGCACCGAAATATTTCTGGATGCCGCGAAGTTCGATCTGCGTCATGAATGGCTGCCTTCGTCTGGTTGATCGTCCCGCGGGATTTTGGTCGTCACCATGAAGGCGATCAGTCCGACGAGCGTCATCGTCATGCCGTAGCGGTGGAGAAACAGGTTCCAGGGCTGGCAGAGCGCGATGATGCCGAAGATCATCAGGTACTGCGAACCGGGTTCTATATATTTCTGGTTCAGGGCGCGGAAGGTCATTTGCGGATCGCTCCGAAGCTCATGCCGCGCAGGAGATGGTTCCTGAGCAGGAAGGTGAAGATGGCGACCGGTAGCAGGAACAAGAACGTGCCGGCGGCAATCACCGTCCAGTCCGGCAGGCCGGAGCCGACCTGGCTCGGGATGAACGGCGGTGCGGTCTGCGCGCGCCGGTTGGTCATGATCAGCGCGAATGCATATTCGTTCCAGGCCGTGATGAAGCAGAAGACGGCGGTGGCGGCGATGCCGGTGGCGGCTTCCGGGATGACGATCTTGAAGAAGGCCTGCATGCGGGTGTAGCCGTCGACGAGTGCCGCCTCCTCATATTCCTTCGGGATTTCGTCGATGAAGCCTTTCATCAGCCAGACCGAGAAGGAGAGGTTGAAGGCGGTGTAGAGGATGATGAGGCCCCAGTGGGTGTCGTTGAGCCCGACGGCGCGGTACATGAGGAACATCGGAATCGCCACGACCACGGGCGGCAGCATGCGCGTCGACAGGATGAAGAAGAGCAGGTCTGCTTCCCCCTTGACCTTGAAGCGTGAGAAGCCATAGGCCGTGAAGGTCCCCATGCCCACCGCAAGCACCGTGGAGGTAATCGCGACGATGAGCGAATTCATGAAGCGGCTGGGGTAGCCGGAGAGCTGTACTTCGCCGCGGCCGGACCGCACGACCTTCTCGCCGCCGTCGAAGACGAGCCGCTCCCACCATGGGGCCGCGGCATAGTGTTCCGGCGTCGGCCGTTCGCGAAGCTGCGAGCGCTTGGCAAAGAGTTTTACGAACGGCGATACTTCCGGCTGGAAGACAATGGTCGGGGGTATCGTCGTGGCGAGGTTGCGCGGCTTGAAGGCCGTCGACGTGATCCAGTAGATCGGTGCGAGGAAGATGAGCGTGATGACGAGCACGGCGGCGATCGCCACCCGGTTCAGGGCACGCTCGGAGCGGGTTCGGACGGCGGCCATCTCAGCGCTCCTTCACCTTGTTGAGGTACTTGACGTAAATGTTGGTGATGGCGAGCACCATGATGAGCACGATATAGGCGAGCGCGCAGGAGCGCCCCGTCTGCCATTCCTGGAAGGCCATCTTGTAGAGGCGGATCGAGATCACCTCGGTCGTTGGCTGGCTTGTGAGGATATAGGCGAGGTCGAAGGTCTTGAAGGCCTCCATCGTGCGGAAGATGATTGCAATCATCAGGATGGGGGCAACAAGCGGCAGCGTGATGCGGAAGAACGTGTAGAACGGTCCGGCCCGGTCGATTGCCGCGGCCTCATAGAGATGCTTCGGCACAGCCGACAGACCAGCGAGCGAAAGCAGCATCACAAAGGGCGACCACATCCAGATGTCGGTGATCGCGACGGCGTAGAGCGCCATATCCGGGTTCGACAGCCACTCGAAGCGGCCGAAGCCGAGCGCATGGTTGATGATACCAAAGGACGGGTCGTAGAGCAGCTTCCAGAACAGGCCGACGACTGCCATCGACAGCATCATCGGCAGCAGAAGCAGTGTGGTGAGCAAACCTTTGAACGGGATGTCACGGTTGAGCAGCATAGCCGTGCCGAAACCGACGATGACCTGACCGGCGACCGACACGATCACGTATTTCGCGGTGATGGCGAAGTTCGACCAGATGAAGGGGTCGTTGAGCAGTTCCCGATAGTTCCGCAGGCCGACGAAGTTGGCCGGAGCGTTCGTTGAGGCACGGAAGTCGGTGAAGGAGTAGCCGAGCGAATAGATCAACGGGAAGATGTTGAAGATGATCAGGAACAGGATCGTCGGGACAATGAACAGATTTCGAATCTTGATGTCGCTCAAGCCCCGCGAAAAAGCACGCGACTTCGAGTCCAGCGATGTCATAACCACAGTGGCCAATGTGCTCCTCCTCCGAGAGCCGCGCGCTGGCCGCACTTTCGGCGTCCTGTTGCGCATTGCCTGAACGCGGACGTCGTGTCCCGCGAGCACCATTGCGGTGCAGAGTTGAAAAAGGGGAGGGAGCCAGGCCCCCTCCCGCGACGTCTCACCCGCTAGTGGCGGCCGTACTTCTTGAAGGTCGCGTTCCAGTCCTCGGCGAGAGCGTCGAGCGCCTCCTTTGCCGTGCCCTGGCCGGCGGTCACATAGGGGTAGATACGCTGATTCATCTGGATCAGCAGCTCGGCATATTCCGGAGTTGCCCAGAAGTCCTTCACCTTGAACATGGTCTCGTAGAACGCCTTGTTATAGGGGGTCGCATTCTGGAATTCCGGCGATTCAAGCACCTTTGCGCTTGCCGTGTAGCCGCCGAGTTCGGCCCAGCGCTTCTGGGTCTCGTCCTTGATAAACCATTCGAGGAATTTCATAGCCTCTTCCTGGTTGTCCGAGTAGGAAACGATCGAGATGCCCTGCCCGCCAAGGGCTGCGAACTGGTGGCCGTCCGGGCCGGCCGGGTTGGCGAAGAAGCCGGTGACCTTCGCGTTCGGGTTCGATGCTTCGTTGACGAGCGCCGGGAAGAAGGCGAAGTAGTTCATGCTCATCGCTGCCAAGTTCTCGGTGATCGCCTGGTTGTTCTCGACGAAGAAGCTCTTCGCCCAACCCGGAGGCGTGAACCCGTAGAGCTCGCGGTAGGTTTCCAGAGCCTTGACGTTCTTCTCCGAGTTGATCACCCCGTCGACCTTGTAGGTGCTGTAGTCGCCGAGTTCGCCGCCGAAAGAGAAGATGGCGTTCTCGACGCCCATTACGAGGCCGTCATAAGAGTTGTCGGTGTAGATCGCGATGCCGTAGCGCTTCTGGTCCGGACGATGGAAGAACTCGGCGATGTCGCGTAACTGCTTCCAATCCTTCGGCGGAGCGAGGTCGTAGCCGTATTTGGCCTTGAACGCTTCCATCTCCTTGGGGTCTTCGAACCAGTCCTTACGGTAGGACCAGCCGACGGCGTCACCTTCCGCAGGGATCGACCAGTACTTTTTCGAGTTCGAGGGATACTCGGCGTAGTATTTCACTGTTGCCGGAGCCATGACTTCGTTCAGCTTGTGCTTGTTGAAGAAGTCGGTGAGATCGACATAGTGCCCGGCTTCGGACGCAGCACCGATCCACTGGCTGTCTCCGACGACCATGTCATAGGCCGAGCCCTTAGCATTGAACTCGGTGAAGGCTTTGGTCTGGAAGTCGGCCCAGGGCGTGGTCTCGACAGTGACCTTCACGCCCGTCTGAGCCTCGTATTCATTGACGAGCTCCTGAAGGTAATTTGCCGGGTCCCACTCGGCCCAGAAGATCGTCAGTTCCTGGGCCTGTGCGGACGTTCCACAGGCCCACATCAAGCCGACACCGGCCAAGAGACCGGTCACAGTTTTGCGCATAACGTTTCCTCCCATTTATGCACGCTTCCCGCTTCATCGCGGGCCTTCCGATCCGGCCTCCCGATCCTCCTGGGCGGTGTTCGCGCTGGGGGTTCTCCCGACCCTTCGCTCCGTTTCAGATCTCAAGCCTGAATGCTATTTCCCTGATCTGGTAGTACCAAATTTCAATATCGTCAAGTGCAACTTTGGGCGGGGCTTCCGCCAAAAGTCGTCTTCAAAGTTTCTGTATCGCCCCAATAATAGCGCGTTTCTTGATGCAGTCTTGCCGGACAGTCAGATTCATCATCACCGATCTGGACAATGATATGAAAAGAATATTAATCAAACTGGTCGTACCAGTTGTTACTTCAACTTGGAGGGCTGCCAATGTCATGCCACGCTCCCCGCCTCCCGTATCGCCGCTTCAACGAGGGCCTTGGCCGCCCATTCGGCAACAGATTGAGCGTTTTCGGAGGTCAGTCCCCAGATATCTTTCAACACGACCAGGACCTCGACGCCGAAGACAAGGGAGAGCGCCTGTGCCAGGCGCTCCCGGGATTCGGGCGGCACGGTGCCCTGCAACGGCGCAGTTGCGCTCTCCAGGAGACCGACGCGGTGGCCCCGCGTGAACAGCGGCTCGTTGCCGAGCGTGCCTGCCTGGCGCTGCGCCCACTGGTCCAGCGAAAGCTTCAGCGCCGCCTTGAAGGTGGCCTCGAACTCGTCGATGCGCGGCATCGCGGTCGCCAGCAGGTCGGCAACGCGGGTGTGGGCATCGGGGCTGTCGGACGACCAGTCGAGTATGGGCCCAAGAGCCTCGTCCACCACCGCATGCACGAGCGCTGCCTGGCTTGGAAAGTAGCGGTAGGCCGTGGCGCGCGACACTTCGGCAGCCTCGGCGACTTCGCTTACTGACGGAGTGATGCCGGATTGCATGAGCCGGGTTGCTGTTTCGAGCATCAGTTTTCGCGTGCGGGCACGAGGGCCTCGCTCGGCGGTTCTGGCAGTTTCGTTCTGTTGACGTGAGACATCCATATCTTTATGATACGCGCGTCTCATAATTTTGCAAGCGCCGTTCGAATGGTCGTGAAAGTGAGGCAAGGCGGGGGGTGGACCACTTGGTCGCGGAGGGGAAATGAAGCATATTTACGTGGTCGGCACGGCCGACACCAAGGGCGAGGAGCTTGCCTATCTGGCCGCTTGCATCGAGACGGCAGGCGGCGCTGCGGTGCGGGTAGATGTCGGCACGCGCGCGCCTGCGGCCGCCGTCGATATAAGCGCCGGGACGGTTGCGGCATGCCATCCGCAGGGTGCTGGGGCCGTTCTTGGCTGCGACGACCGCGGCACGGCAGTCGAGGCGATGGGCATTGCCTTCTCGCGCTTCCTCGTTGAGCGTCGGGACATTGCCGGGGTCATCGGTATCGGTGGAGGCGGGGGCACCTCGATCGTCACCGCAGGCATGCGCCAATTGCGGCTCGGCCTGCCAAAGATCATGGTCTCGACGCTCGCGTCCGGCGATGTTGCTCCCTATGTCGATGTTTCCGACATCGTGATGATGCCCTCGGTCACCGACATGGCAGGCCTGAACCGGCTCAGCCGGGTCATCCTGCACAATGCGGCCCAGGCGATCACGGCCATGGCCAGCCGGCCGGCCGAGGTAACGGCATCCAAACCGGCCCTGGGGCTTACCATGTTCGGGGTCACGACACCTGCCGTAGCCGCCATGGTCGAGCGGCTCAGGGCGGACTACGACTGCCTGGTCTTCCACGCCACCGGCACGGGCGGGCGCACGATGGAGAAGCTTGCCGACAGCGGGCTTGTATCGGGCGTGCTCGACATTACGACGACCGAGGTCTGCGACCTGCTTCTCGGAGGCGTCCTGCCTGCCACTGCGGACCGTTTCGGCGCGATTGCCCGCACGGGCTTGCCCTATGTCGGCTCCGTCGGCGCGCTCGACATGGTGAACTTCTGGGCGCCAGAGACGGTTCCCGCGCACTATGCCGGCCGGCTTTTCTACCGCCACAACCCGAACGTCACCCTGATGCGCACGACGGCTGCCGAATGTGCCCAGATTGGGCGCTGGATTGGTGAGAAGCTCAATCTCTGCAACGGCCCCGTACGCTTCCTCATTCCCGAGAAGGGCGTCTCGGCCCTCGACATCGAAGGCGGTGTATTCTTCGATCGGCAAGCCGACGCCGCGCTCATTGCCGCGCTCGAGGCGACGGTGAAGCCGACGGCGTCGCGACGTATCGTCCGCCTGCCGCTCCATATCAACGACCCGCAATTCGCAGAGGCCGCCGTCGCGGCCTATCGTGACATCGCCAACCCCTGAGAGACAAAATCGATGCCAGCCATACCTCGCAAGACCATCCTCGAAAAATTCCACGGCATGATCGCAGCCGGCGTGCCGATTGTCGGCGGCGGCGCCGGCACGGGCATCTCCGCCAAGGCCGAGGAGGCCGGTGGCATCGACCTCATCATCATTTACAATTCCGGGCGCTACCGTATGGCAGGCCGCGGCTCGGCGGCAGGCCTTCTTGCCTATGGCAATGCCAACGAGATCGTGAAGGATATGGCGCTCGAAGTGCTGCCCGTGGTGAAAACGACGCCGGTGCTTGCCGGCGTCAATGGCACTGACCCCTTCGTGCTGATGCCGCGCTTCCTCGCCGACCTGAAGGCAATGGGCTTTTCCGGCGTGCAGAACTTCCCCACGATCGGCCTCTTCGACGGCCGGATGCGGCAGAGCTTCGAGGAGACGGGCATGGGCTACGGTCTGGAGGTCGATATGATCGCCACCGCCCACGGGCTCGACCTTTTGACGACGCCCTATGTCTTCAACGAGAGCGAGGCTATCGACATGACGGTTGCCGGCGCCGACATCGTTGTGGCGCATATGGGTGTGACAGTCGGCGGCACGATCGGCGCCACCTCCGGCAAGTCGCTCGATGATTGTGTCGATGAGATCACGGCGATCACCAAGGCTGCGCGCTCCGTGCGGGACGACGTCATCGTGCTCTGCCACGGCGGCCCGATCTCCATGCCGGAGGATGCGCGCTACATCCTCGAGCGTTGCCCCGGCTGCCACGGCTTTTACGGCGCAAGCTCGATGGAGCGCCTGCCGGCAGAGGCGGCGATCCGCAAGCAGACGGAAGATTTTAAGGCGCTCGCCATCGGAGCGATCGTCTGAGCACGAACATGGGGGGGAGCCTATTTCATGGCAAAGGACAAGTACTTCATCTATCCGGAAGATGTGAGCGCCTTCGGTTTCGACTGGGGCAAGCTGTCGCTGACGGTGGCGCCCGAGGTCAACGGCGCCAGCCAATTTTCCGGTGGTGTTGTCGATCTGCCGAGTGGTGAGGGTCATTCCCGCCACAATCATCCCGGTGCCGAGGAAATCATCTTCGTGATTTCCGGCGAGGGTGATCAGATGGTCGAGGACGAGAACGGCAATCCGATCACGCAGAAGGTCGGCCCCGGCTGCACCATCTATGTGCCGGAAAGCCGCTTCCATTCGACGAAGAACACTGGCGCTGGCACGATGCAGCTTTTCGTCGTCTACTCGCCGGCGGGGCCGGAGCTTGCGCTTCGCGCGCTGCCTGACTTCCGCCTGCTGCCGCCGGGCCACTGAAGCGGCCATACATTTTCTGGAGGAAAACGGTGAACAACAATGCAGGGAATACAAGGCCCGCCGTGCCGCCATTCGATACGGCCAAGCTTGACCGGCTCATGGAGGAGGCAGGTATCGACGTCATCGTCGCCACCTCGAAGCACAACACGCAATATCTGATGGGCGGCTACAAGTTCATCTTCTTCGCCGCCATGGATGCGATCGGTCACAGCAGGTACCTGCCGATGGTGATCTATGAGAAGGGCGCGCCAGACCACTCGGCGTATGTGGGCAACCGCATGGAAGGCGCAGAGCACCATAACAATCCGTTCTGGACGCCCGCCGTGCATACGGCGACTTGGGGCACGCAGGATGCTGCCGGGCTCGCCGTCGATCATCTGAAGAAGATCGGCAAGACCAGCGGGCGCATCGGCATCGAGCCGGCCTTCCTGCCATCCGACGCTCGCGATCTCCTTGCCTCGCGGCTCGATGGTGCCCGGTTCGTCGATGCCACGCATGCGTTGGAGCGGCTGAGGGCCGTCAAGACGCCGGATGAACTGGCAAAGCTGAGACGCGCCTCCGAACTAATCACCGATTCGATGCTGGCGACGATCGCGGCGGCCCGCGCGGGCTCAACCAAGGCGGAAATCATCGAGCAGCTCCGGCGGGAGGAAACGAACCGCGGCCTGCACTTCGAGTATTGCCTGCTAACGCTCGGCGCCAGCCACAACCGCGCCGCCTCGTCGCAGGCCTGGGCCGAGGGGGAGGTGATGTCGATCGATTCCGGTGGAAACTATCACGGCTATATCGGTGACCTCTGCCGCATGGGCGTGCTCGGCAAGCCGGATGCGGAGCTGGAGGATCTTCTGGCCGAAGTGGAGTCCATCCAGCAGACGGCGTTCGCCGGGGTTAGGGCAGGGGCTACGGGCAGCGAGATGATCGTGGCGGCGGAAGACGTGCTCAAGGCCTCCCCGTCGGCGGCCTTCACCGACTTCTTCTGCCACGGTATGGGCCTCATCAGCCACGAAGCGCCGTTCCTGATGACGAACCACCCTGTCGCCTATGAGGGCATCGATGCCGACAGGCCACTGGAAGCCGGCATGGTGATCTCGGTCGAGACGACGATGCTTCACCCAAAGCGCGGCTTCATCAAGCTGGAGGATACGCTCGCCATAACCGATGGCGGCTACGAGATGTTCGGCGACCGCGGTCGCGGCTGGAACCGCGGCGGCGTGTGATTGCATCCCAACCGTAAAAAAGAGCCCGGCGGGTGTTATGCCTGCCAGGCCTTTCGATTCTGCTCCCGGCGTCTCAAGCGTGGCGGATTTCCGTTCCCAGCACCTTCAGGCATTCCCGGATGAAGGCGGCGAGCGCAGTCCAGCCCTTGGCCGAAACCATCGTGCCGTCGACAAAGGCCTCGGTTGGAGAGAGGTCGATGTATGTGCCGCCTGCCAAGGTGACTTCGGGTTCGCAGGCCCCAAGTGCACCCACCTTCTTGCCGCGAACGACGCCATCGACCGCAATCAGGATTTGGACGCCATGGCAAATGGTGAAGATCGGCTTCTTCTCCTCGTGGAAATGGCGCACCATCGCCTGCACCCGCTTGTCGGTGCGGATATATTCCGGCCCGCGCCCGCCAGCGCAATAGACGGCGTGATACTGGTCGAGCTGGTCCTCGGCTTCGGAAAACGTCTTGTTGATGGTGACGTTGTGCCCGAGTTTTTCGGTGTAGGTCTGGTCGCCCTCAAAATCGTGCAGCGACGTCCTGAGGATGTCGCCGGCCTTCTTGTCCGGGCAGACGACGTGCACCGTATGGCCCACAGCCTCCATCGCTTGCTGATAAACGAAGATTTCGTACTCCTCGGTGAAATCGCCGGTGAGCATCAGGATTTTCTTGCCTGGCATGGGTTCTCCTCCTCGTTGTCATGTCTGGCGGGCACGTCCTTGCCTGCCGGGGGTTGCTCAGATCTCGTCGAACGCCGGCAACAGCCGGTCGCGCGAGTGTTCGATATGGATGCGCATTGCATTCGCCGCCGCGTCGGGGTCGTGCGCGGCGAAGGCATCGAGCAGCGTCTGGTGCTCGCCGAGCGCCTCCTCGGTCACGCGGCGATGGAACATCAGGCGGAAGATGTGAAAATGCGTGTGCTGGAATGCTAGCATCTCGCGGATCAGCTCGTTGCCGGCAAATTCCATGATGCGGTCGTGGAAAATGGCGTCTTGGCGGGCGAAGGCCGAATAGTTCGCCCTCTCGTCGCTGTTGTCGCTGCGCGTCATAACGCCTGCGGCCTCCGTCAGGATCGCAAGCCTTTCGTCATTCATCGCTTGGGCCGCCTTCGCAGCGCCGGCCGGCTCCAGCAGCAAGCGGAGTTCATAGAGCTCGTCGAAGCGGTGGCGTGTGATCTGAGGCGCGGCGCGATAGCCGACGAGGTGCTGCTTGACGACGAGGCCCTCGCCTTCAAGCCGGCCGAGTGCTTCACGGATCGGCGTTTGGGAGACGTTGAACTCCTTGACCAGGTTGTCGACGGTGATGCGCGCGCCCGGCGCGATCTTCAGCGACATGAGCTGGTTGAAGATCGCTTCGTAGACGTCGCCTGCCAGACTGTTGGCGCGCGGTATCTGGGTCGTAGCCGCTGAAGGTTCTTTAGGTCTCGTCGAAATCATCTGCCGCCTTGCCTCTTGACAGGTTCAATCGCTAGCACGATGCTGCGGTCAAACGCAATCCTATATCCTATACGATTTAATATAGGGAGGAAAAATTATGCGAATATCGGAAGCGGCGGCCCTCGCGCTCGCCACCCGCCTGCTGGAAGAGCACGGCGCACCGCGTGACCATGCGGCTCTGCAGGCCCGCGTCCTAGTGACGGCCGAGATGAAGGGGCACCCGTCGCACGGCCTGCACCGCCTTCCGCGACTGCTCGAACGGATCGAGCGCGGTGTCATCGACCCGGAAACGAAGGGTACGCAGTGCTGGCGGGCGGATGCCGTGATGGAGGTGGAGGGTTCGTCGGGGCTCGGCCCTGTCGTCGCCATGGCCGCGATTGAGCGGCTGGCGTCCCACATTCCCGATCTCGGCATCGGTCTCGTCGCGATTCGCAATGCGAACCATCTCGGCATGCTAGCGCATTATGTCGAGGCCATCGCCGCATTGGGTTTCGTTGGCATCGCGCTCTCGTCGAGCGAGGCGCTGGTCCATCCCTTCGGCGGTACGCGGGCCATGCTCGGCACCAACCCCGTCGCGATCGCCGTGCCGACCGCCGCGGAGCCGCTCGTGCTCGATCTTGCCACCAGCCTCGTGCCGATGGGCAGGATCCATCACCACGCAGTGACCGGTAGGCCGATTCCTGAAGGATGGGCGCGTGACGCGGATGGCCACCCAACGACTGATCCGGTGCGTGCAAAGGCCGGCGCGATAGCGCCCTTCGGCGACGCAAAGGGCTATGGCCTCGGCATCGCCATGGAGCTGCTGGTGGCAGCGCTTGCGGGTTCGGCGCTCGCGCCGGATGTGCACGGCACGCTGGACAGCCAGTCGCCATGTAATAAGGGCGACGTCTTCATATTGATCGAGCCCAGCCTCGCGCCCGGACTTCCGGCGCGGCTGTCGGCCTATCTCGATGCCGTGCGTGCCTCACCCCCGGCGAGGACTGGCGAACCGGTCCTCGTTCCGGGCGATCGTGCCCGCCGGCGGCGGGCGGCGGCGAGCCGCAACGGCTTCGATGTCGACCAGCGCCTCTGGGAAGACCTCAACGCGCTTTCCCGCTCCCGAATTCTGGCCTTCGAAGGGCAAAGATCATGAGCCTATTTGCCGTCCTGAGGCTGCCGCGCGAAATCTTGTTTGGTATCGGCCAGCGCCATGCGCTTGCGCGTGTAGCGGGCAGGACCGGCCGGCGCGCACTCGTCTGTACGGACGCACGTTTTGCCGCGACACCCGTCTTCGCCGAAATGATTGCCGCGCTCGAAGCTGCCGGCATCGTTGTGCTGGTGCATGACCAGACGCTGCCGGACGTGCCGCGCGATACGGTCGCACTTTGCGTCGAGGCCGCGCGTGGCTTTGCGCCCGACATGGTGATCGGCATCGGCGGCGGCAGTTGCCTCGATATGGCCAAATGCGCCTCGCTGCTGCTCACCCATGGCGGCGGGCTCGGCGATTACTACGGTGAGTTCAAGGTGCCGGGACCCGTCCTGCCGGTCATCGCCGTGCCGACGACGGCGGGCACGGGCTCCGAGGTCACGCCCGTGGCGGTCATCTCCGATCCAGACCGCACGCTGAAGGTCGGCATTTCGAGCCCCTACCTCATTGCCTCAGCGGCGATCTGCGACCCGGAACTCACCCTCTCCTGCCCGCCGGAACTCACCGCAATTGCCGGTGCGGATGCCCTGACCCATGCGATCGAGGCCTTCACCGCGATGCGCCGGTCCGGCGATCCGGACCTCGCGCAGCAGCATGTCTTCGTCGGCAAGAGTGATCTCTCGGACCAGTTCGCGCTGCATGCCATCCGGCTCCTCGGCCGGAGCCTGGAAAATGCCTTCGCCAACGGCTCGGACATCGATGCGCGCGCCGAGGTGATGATGGGCGCTCTCGCGGCAGGCTGCGCCTTCGGCACGGCGGGCACGGCAGCCGCCCATGCGGTGCAATATCCGGTCGGCGCCGTGACCCATACGGCGCACGGCCTCGGCGTCGCGACCATGCTTCCCTATGTAATGACCTATAATCGCCGCGTCGCGAGCGCCGAAATTGCTGTTGTCGGCAGGACGCTTGGGCTTGATCCCGCCGGTGTGGAAGACGAGGAGACGCTTGCCGATGCGGCAATCGGCGAGGTGAGCCGCCTTTTCGCCGCCATCGGCATCTCGCCGACGCTCGCCACGCTTGGCCTGCCGGAAAACCGCCTCGACTGGACCGCCGAGCAGGCGCTTGGGATTGGCCGTCTGATCAAGAACAATCCACGTTCCCTGGATTCGGCCGCCATGCGCGGCCTCGTGCGCGCCGCCTATGATGGCGACCTGGCCGCTTCCGCCCTCTGACCTTGAGAAACATCATGAACGTCAACCAGCATCCTTCGCAGCCCGGCCACGATCGCTTCGGGTTCAGCTCGTTCTCCGATGGCCTTTATATTGGCGGCGCCTGGCGGTCTGCCGCGGGCGAGAGCCGGATCCAGGTGATCGATCCCTCGACCGAGGCAGTCATTACCGCGGTGCCCGATGCGACCGTCGCGGATGCGGCGGCGGCCGTCGAGGCCGCTGCAAGCGCGGCGGAAGGCTGGCGCGAGACGCCGCCGAGAAAGCGTTCCGAGATCCTGCGCCGCTGCTTCGAACTCATGATGGAACGCTCCGAAACGCTCGCCACACTCATTTCGCTCGAGAACGGGAAGGCGTTGCGCGACGCGCGCGGCGAGGTGGCCTATGCGGCGGAATTCTTCCGGTGGAACGCGGAGGAAGCGGTGCGCATCTCCGGCGAGTTCGGCATCGCCCCGTCCGGCACGAACCGGATCGTCGTCGATTACCAGCCCATCGGCATCTGCGTTCTCATCACGCCGTGGAACTTCCCAGCCGCCATGGCGACACGCAAGATCGCGCCAGCCCTTGCTGCAGGCTGCACCGTCATCCTGAAGCCCGCGAGCGAGACGCCGCTGACGGCCTATGCGCTTGCCGCCCTCTACGAGGAGGCTGGCGTGCCGCCAGGCGTCGTCAATGTGCTGACGACATCGACGCCAGGCCCGGTCACCGCCAACTTGCTGGCCGACCCGCGCGTTCGAAAACTGTCCTTCACCGGCTCGACGGGCGTCGGCCGTATGCTTCTGGCGGAAGCGGCGAAGAATGTCATCTCCTGCTCTATGGAGCTCGGCGGCAACGCACCGTTCATCGTGTTTGACGATGCCGATATCGACGCGGCGATCGAGGGCCTGATGGTAGCGAAAATGCGCAATGCGGGGCAGGCGTGCACGGCCGCAAACCGCATCTATGTCCAGTCCGGTATCCACGATGTCTTTGCGGAGAAATTCACCCAACGGATGGCCGCCCTCAGGGTCGGCCCGGGTGTGGATTCGGATACGGAATGCGGTCCGATGATCACGCGCAAGGCGGTGGAAAAGATCGACCGGCTCGTTGCGGACGCCGTTTCGCGGGGAGCGCGCGTTCTCTGCGGCGGACAGGCACCGGCAGGACGCGGCTTTTTCTATCTGCCGACGGTGCTTGCCGATGTTTCCCCGGCCTCCGACATGGGTTGCGAGGAGATTTTCGGTCCGGTCGCGCCGCTCTACCGTTTCGAGAGCGAGGCAGAGGTCGTCGCCATCGCCAACGATACGGAATATGGCCTCGCCGCTTACATCTATACCCGCGACATCGGCCGTGGCATGCGCGTCGCCTCGAAGGTGGAGGCAGGCATGGTCGCGCTCAATCGTGGACTGGTCTCCGATCCCGCCGCCCCCTTTGGCGGTGTGAAGCAGAGCGGCCTTGGACGTGAAGGAGGGCAGCATCACGGTATCGCGGAGTTCATGGAAGCCAAGTACATTGCGACAAGTTTCTAAAGGAGGAACCTGTGGGCGCCGATCCGTTCCGCATTCGCGACCATGTCGCAGGGTTCGACGACATTGTCGGCGATATCCGTGCCCGCAGCCTTGTCACCCGCCGCACCGTCGCGATGGAGGCCAACGTCGCCTACGGTCGTGAGGCGGGCGAGACGCTCGACATCTTCCTGCCAAATGGTGCCGGCTCGGACATGCCGATCCACATGTTCATCCATGGTGGCTATTGGCGGATGTTCTCCAAGGAGGACTATTCCTGCGTCGCTGAGACCGTCACCCGCGCCGGGGCTGTCGCCGCCATCGTCGATTATTCCCTGATGCCCATGGCCAGGATGGACGTCCTAGTCGGTCAGGTCCTGAAAGCCAAGGCTTTCCTGCTGGCGCACGCCGGTCGCTTTGGCGCGACACCGAATAGATTTTCCGTCAGCGGCCACTCCGCTGGTGCACATCTTGCGACCTTTCTCTTCAATCGCTCGGTAGCGCCCTCGGGCGTAATTGCTGCTTTCCTGCTCGGCGGAATATACGATCTCGAGCCCTTGCAGACGTCTTTCCTGCGCGACGAGATCGCCTTGAGCGACGAGGAGGTGCGACTGTTTACGCCGATGCGTCAAGAGCACGATCCTGCAACGCGCGTAACTATCATGACCGGCGAGTTGGAAACTAACCCCTTCAAAACCCAGGCAAATGCATTCAGGGACATTCTTGCCGCCCAAGGGCTTGAAGCGCGAGCGTCGCAGGTTGCAGACGGGGATCACATGAGCACGGTACGCGATCTCGCCGTCGTTGGCACACCTGTGGCGGCAGCGTTGCACGCCTTTATTGCCAATGATGCCAACGAGAAACCGCGGTGATGCACCTGTCTTCGTTAAGGTCCTTGGCCACGAACCGATGGCCCGCTTGGAGAACCGCCTACGAGAGGGCGCGACCGATAGCGCGCGAGCTTCCGGTGATGAGCCATCGTTGGGCCACTACTTTTCTCCTTCCGTCGGTTTGCCTGCTCGGCGCACTCTTGGCGTCATGCTTGCTCGCTATGGCGCGAACCGCGTGAAGACGAAGTCGTGCCCTTTGACACGGGCTTCGTGGCAAGCGAAGCAGGTTTGGTGCTGCGCCTCGTCGACCGGCTTGCCGTCGATGAAGCGACCGAAACCCCAGCCGCCGGTGTCGGCATATTTTTTCGAATCCTTGACCATTACCTGCACGGTGGTGGCATCTCCCGGGACGGTGGCGGGCTCGAACTCGGTGGATTGGATCTGCTTCCAGGCGAGCTTAACGAGAACCGTCCCCTCCGGGAACGGCAGTGTGCCGGAGCGATAGGCGTCGATCGCCGTCTTGTTTCCGACGACCGCGCGCAGCTCATTAAGGGGGACCGCCTCAAGCGCCGGTGCGATCAGCTCCCAACGCCGGTATCCCTCAGGGATGGTGACGCCGTAGATCGGCGATGAGACCTTAGGCTCCGTATCGCCTTTGGCCCCGGATATAGTCACGAAGACGAGGGGCAGCAACGCCGCACCCGCGCATGGCAGGAGGTAGACAGGCTTCATGAGACAGCTCCACTGTTGAGTTGTCAGGATCTGTCGACGTCGATGACAGCCTGTGCGAAGGCTTGAGGGGCCTCCTGCGGCAGGTTGTGACCGATGCCGCCCGAGATCACCCGGTGCTCGTATTTGCCGGAAAATTTCTTGGCGTAAGCCGCCGGATCAGGATGCGGCGCGCCGTTCGCGTCACCTTCCATGGTGATCGTCGGCACGGCGATTGCCGGCAGCGCGGCCAGCTTCTTTTCCAAGGCATCATATTGCGGCTCGCCCGGCGCCAAGCCGAGCCGCCAGCGATAATTGTGGATCGTGATGGCGACGTGGTCGGGATTGTCGAGCGCTGCGGCGGAACGGCCGTAGGTGGCATCGTCGAAGGCCCATTTCGGCGAGGCGAGCGCCCAGATCAGCCGGCCGAAATCGTGTGTGTATTTCTCATAGCCGGCCCGGCCGCGCTCGGTGGCGAAGTAATATTGATACCACCACTGTAACTCGGCCTTTGGCGGCAGCGGCATCCTGTTCAGTTCCTGGCTGCCGATGAGATAGCCGCTGACGGAAACCATCGCCTTGCAGCGCTCAGGCCAGAGCGCTGCAATGATGTTGGCCGTTCGCGCTCCCCAATCGTAGCCGGCGACGGTCGCCTTCTCGATTTTGAGCGCATCCATCCAGGCGATGATGTCGGCTGCAAGTGCGGCCTGCTGGCCGTTGCGGGGCGTCTCGTTCGACAGGAAGCGCGTCGCGCCGTAGCCGCGCAAGTAGGGGACGATGACCCGGTATCCAGCGGAGGCCAGCAACGGTGCAACATCGACATAACTGTGAACATCGTAGGGCCAACCATGCAGAAGAACGACAGCGGGGCCATCGGCAGGACCGTCCTCGGCGTATCCGACGTTTAGCGCGCCGGCGTCGATCTGCTTCAGCGCGCGGAACGATGTATGTGTTCCTGGCCTGATCAGTGGCAGTGTCGACGGCGCCTTTTCAGCCTGTGCGTTTGTGGCCCCAATCATGCCAAGTTGCGTAGCGGCAATGGTCATGGCCGCTGTACCACAGAAACGGCGGCGTGGATGATTGATTTGCTCGGGCTCTTTGATCGCATCCATCGGTGTTTTTCCTTTCGAGGGCATTGGACTCGACTGGCCGGCGGCGGCCCAGAAAGCGCGCTCAGACCAGATTGACCACGACATCGATGTTGCCGCGCGTGGCCCTGGAGTACGGGCAGGTCTGGTGCGCGGCATCCACGACAGCCTGGGCGGCGGCTCTGTCGAGACCGGGCAAGCTAACGTTGAGGCGCGCGCGGAGAAAATAGGCGCCGTCGGCGACGTTCAGGTCTACTTCCGCGTCGATCGCCAGATCCGCAGGCAGCGTAACGTCCATCTTGCGGGCGGCGATCGCCATCGCGCCCTCGAAGCAGGCCGACCAGCCGGCCGCGAAGAGCTGCTCGGGGTTGGTGCCGCCACCCGCTGCGCCGGGTGCCGAAAGCCTGATGTCCAGCCTTCCGTCGGAACTGCGCGACGTGCCCTCCCGGCCACCGGTGGTGCGGACCTTGGCGCTATAAAGTCGCTTCGCTTCTGCGGTCATTGTATTTGTTCCTCTTGAGAAAAAGTTAGCCTCGGTCAGCGCAGCGGGCGAAAGGCTGCCCGGACCTCCTGGGTGAAGAGCTGAGGCTGCTCCCACGCCGCGAAATGGCCGCCGTTATCGGCTTCATGGAAGTAGATGAGGTTGTGGTAGCAGCGCTCGGCCCAGCTTCGGGGTGCACGGTAGATCTCGCCGGGGAAGATGGTCACCGCCACCGGCAGTGTGGCGATATCGACGGCGTTGAAATTGTTGGAATGATCTTCCCAATAGATTTGCGCCGCGGAGGTTCCGGATCCGGTGAACCAATAGAGCGAGATGTCGTCAAGCATCGCGTCCTTGGTCAGGACCCGCTCGGGTTCGCCACCGCTATAGGTCCATTGGGCAAACTTCTCGTAGATCCATGCGGCGAGGCCGACCGGCGAGTCCACCAGCGAGTAGCCGATGGTCTGAGGCCGCGAGACCATCATCGCCGCATAGCCGGAGCTGTCCTTGTAGAACGTGTCGAGCGCGTCGAAGGCGGCTCTTTCCTTCTCGCTCACGCCGCTCGGCGCAGGTCCGCCGGCTGCGAGGATCGAGGCAATCTCCTTTGGGACGGTCCCGGGCATGTTGACGTGGATGCCGATCAGCCCCGGCACGTTCTGAAGCGCCATCCGATGGGAGATCACCGAGCCGCAGTCGCCGCCCTGCGACACGTAGCGGTCATAGCCCAGCCGCCGCATCAGCACGGCCCAAGCACGGCCGATATGGTCGGAGCCCCAGCCGGTCGTCGTCGGTTTGCCGGAGAAGCCGAAGCCGGGGATCGAGGGCACGACGAGGTGGAACGCATCCTCCGCGGAACCGCCATGCGCCGTGGGATTAGTAAGAGGGCCGATCACTTTCATGAATTCCAAGACCGAGCCAGGCCAGCCATGCGTCATGATCATCGGCATGGCGTTCGCATGCGGGGAACGGACATGGATGAAATGAATGTCGAGGCCGTCGATCTCGGTGACGAACATCGGCAGCGCGTTCAGACGAGCCTCGACCTTGCGCCAGTCGTAGTCGGTCCCCCAGTAATGAACGAGCTCCTGCAGCTTCGCAAGTTGCACTCCTTGGGATTGGTCCGTGACGGTCTCCCGGTCGGGCCAGCGCGTTGCGGCCACACGCCGGCGCAACTCGGCGATCGCATCGTCCGGAATGTCGACGTGGAACGGGCGGATGGCTTTGCCATCGGCGTTAGCTCGAGCCTGGAGAGGAAGCGCGCCAAGAGCGGCGGCTGCAGCCGATCCGGCAAGCAGGCTACGCCGTGTGAGCGACAGCGACGGTGCGGACATGAACGTTCTCCATGGGGTCGGCAGCGGGTTTCTTGCTGTTTCGACATATAAAAGGAGATGGCTTGGACCGCCCGTTATGCGTTATGATGCGATGTTAGCACTCGCCAGCAACTGCAAGTTCTGAAGCAGGTTCCCTACTTCATCCTCTCTACAAATCGTCGTCGGAAGTGAATTTGCGAGCTTGAATGCAGGCTTCCAGCGGCAAAATCCCGGCTTTTGAGCCACGATCTCTCAGGCGGGGCGGCTCACGAAGGAAGACACCTGATGGCTGGCAACGCGGCATGATATCGTTTGGTCCTTTTTCGCTGATCGCAGACGAACGGCTTCTGCTGCGGGAGGGCGTGCCTGTCGATCTAGGGGCGCGTGCCTTCGATATCCTCGCCACTTTGACCGCGCGTCCCAATGAAGTGGTCGGCAAGAAGGAGCTGCTGACCCAGGTCTGGCCCGATGTCTCTGTCGAGGAAGGCAGCCTGCGGTTTCACATCGCTAACCTCCGTAAGACGTTGGGAGACGGCAACGGCGGTGCACGCTACATTGCTACCTTAGCGGGGCGGGGTTACTGCTTTGTCGCGCCAGTCTCGCGTTCAACCAATCGGAACGACGCACATAACGAGGTCGCTGTCAGCTACCCGCAGGCAAATCTGCCGAGCCGCCTGATCCGGATGGTCGGGCGGGCCGATGACGCGGCCGCGCTTTCAGCTCACCTGGCTGCCGCGCGGTTCGTCACGGTCGTCGGTACGGGCGGCGTCGGCAAGACGACGGTCGCGGTGTCTGCCGGGCACGATCTGATTGAGGCGTTTGCAGGCGCCGCGCATTTCGTCGATCTCGGAGCGCTGAGCGATCCCGACCTCGTCGCGACGACCGTGGTCTCGATCCTGGGATTGGCTCTTCAGTCGGAGGATGCGACATCCGCCCTCATCGCCTATCTCAGGGACAAGCGGACCCTGCTGATCTTCGACACCTGCGAGCATGTCATCGATGCGGCCGCGGAGCTGGCCGCGCGCATCTTCGCCACCGCGCCGCAGGCGCATATCCTCGCGACGAGCCGCGAGCCTCTCAATGTCGAGGGCGAGCACGTCTACAGGCTGGCGCCGCTGGCCTATCCGCCTCACGATCTGGAGATCAGTGCGGCGGTTGCGCAGGACTTCCCGGCGACCCAACTGTTTTTGGAACGGGCCGCGGCGAGGGGCGCTCCGCTCGATCTCGACGATGAGGATGCCGCGGTCGTGGCCGACATTTGCCGGAAGCTCGACGGTCTGCCGCTCGCGATCGAGCTGGCGGCCGGACGTGTCGCGAGTTTCGGCCTTCGGAAGACCGCGGCCCTTCTCGACGAGCGTCTGACCCTGCTTTGGCCGGGCCAACGCACAGCGCCGCCGCGCCAGAAGACCCTCCAGGCCACTATGGACTGGAGCTTCGGCCTCCTCTCCGCGTTCGAGCGTCAGGTGTTTCGCCGGCTTGCCGTGTTCGTCGGCCATTTTTCGATTGAGTCCGCCCTGGCGGTCGTACCAACTGAAGCCATCAACGAGGGGCTCGTTTTCGGGGCCATCGACAGCCTCGTCGCCAAGTCGATGGTGGCGACGAGGCCGGCCGGGGCGACTATGCGTTACCGGCTGCTCGACACGACGCGGGCATATGCCCTCCAGTTCGATGTCGACAATGCCGAACTCGTGAACCTCGCTTGTCGTCATGCGACTCACTATCTGCGGTGGTTGGAGGAGACGGGAGCGGAATGGCCGCTCTTGTCGAGCGCGGCGCAGCGGTCGCTGCACCTCGCCGGTCTCGCCAATGTGCGGGTGGCCCTGGATTGGTGTTTCGGACCCACCGGAAATACCGAAGTTGGCATCCGACTCATCGCCGCTGCCGCTCCGGTCTTCCTCTCGATGTCCTTGCTAACCGAATGTCATCGCTGGGCGGCCCAGGCAATTCTATCGCTCGATAATGCCCTGCGCGACGGACGCGAGGAGATGCATCTCCAGGCGGCTCTCGGAGTATCCTTGATGTTTACGCGCGGTGGGCGGGATGCGGCCCGCATAGCGCTGAAAAGAAGCTTCGCCATCGCCGAAGAGCGCGGCGATGCGCTCGATCAGCTTCAGGTCCTAGGCCCGCTCCAGATGTTCTACTTGCGCACAGGAGAGTTCAGAACAGCGCTCGACTATGCCGAGCGCTGTTCTGACATCGCCGGCGCACTCGAGGACTCCGTCTCCACCACGCTGTCGCATTCGCTTATGGGGATATCGCTGCATCTCAACGGAGAGCTGGACCGAGCACGGGCTGCGCTCGAAGCGGCGCTGCGATACGGGCCGCATTCCGATCGGACGACGACGGATTACCTCGGTTTCGACGGCAGAATGCTGGCCGGCGCGATCCTGGCCAGGACGCTCTGGCTGCAAGGTCATCCGGACCAAGCGGTGAAGCGCGCGTTGCTGACCGTCAAGGAGGCTGAGGCTCTGGACCATCCCCTGACACTTTCTATCGCTCTTGTTTGGGCTGTCTCGGTGTTCCTTTGGGTCGGCGACCTTGAGCGCGCAGACGAGCACATCAATCGTCTTTTCTCGCGTGCCGAGCTTCACTCTTTCGGGCCGTATCTCGCGGTCGGGCGCGGCTTTCAGGGGGAACTCGCCATTCGTCGAGGCGACGCGGAGAGCGGGGTGGAGAGCCTGCAACGCTGCCTCGTGCAACTCCACATGGCGCCGTATGAGCTGCTCACCACGCCGCTCACTATCTCGCTCGTTCGGGGTCTCTCCGCGAGGCACCGATTCGCCGAAGCCTTCGCACTAATCAACGAGACGATTCGGACGGTCGAGGTGAAAGGTGATCTCTGCTATATGCCGGAATTGCTGCGCGTGAAGGGCAATCTTGTTCTCGCGGTACCGCACACTGGCGCCGACCAGGCGGAAACATATTTCACGCGGTCGCTCGAACTGGGCTGTAACCAAGGCGCCCCGGCATGGGAGTTGCGCACCGCGATTGACTTGGCTGCCCTGCTGGCTGCCCGTGGTGAACGAGAGCCAGCTCGGAAGCTCCTCCAGCCGCTGTTCGAGCGCTTCGTAGAGGGTTCCGAGACATCCGATTTAAAGTCTGCCGCCCGCCTGATGGCCGAGTTAAGCTAGGTCGGCTCCCCCGCTCTCACACGCCTGGAAGAACATCACGTCCTCAACGAAAACACGCGCCCTCACGGCTTCGAATGGCTCCTAATCTAGGCGGCAAAATATCGCGCCAACATACGATCAGCGGACTGTCCGACGTCGTACGCGCGACCATGCCGCCAACTTCGGTATTTCACGCTCAACCAATCGCAGGAATCGTTGGTTGCGCGCCTCCCGTACCTGTTTGATATCGGCGCGCCAGTGTGAGCTGTAGAGCCTTCCCGTCGGGAGCAACCCAAAGCCCCAGTGCCGTGAGCACTTGTTGCGGACCGGTGGCCCGGCGGCGACGGCCGCGACAGATGTCCGGTGGGAGGTTGCGCCGTCGAGCGCCAGTACAGGGAACGACGGGTGTCGCGAGGTCCGGCTGAAGAAGGAGGTCTTAACCATGACAGGGGAGGTTCGATGGTTTGCCGGTATCGATTGGGCAGCGGAGCGCCACCAATTGTGTCTGCTGAGCGCTGCAGGCGGTGAGCCTGTTGGAGAGCACTCGGTGCTACATGGCGGCGGACAACGTGCATCACTGGGTTTCTCCGCTCAGCGTTTCCGACACGATCGCTTTAACGTGTAGAGGTAACTTCGCTGATCTCGTCGCCCCAGATGATCCCCGATCCGATGATTGAAGCCGACAGGACGTCGCCGACGTACCCGTCCTTGATCAGGGCGTGCATATAGTTGACCGCAGGCCCGGCCCGGCTCAGTCACTGCATTTCTGTCCCAAGGGTATCGGCAACGCGCCACGGTGACCCCGCGGAGGTCGGCGGGTAGATTATCACCCTGCTCTTGCAGCCGATATCTGGTCAGTAGGGGATTGCACCTTGATCTGATTGCGGCCCTGTTCCTTTGCCGCGTACAAAGCCGCATCCGCTGCCGCCAGGAGCCTTTGCGCGTCGGACTGCGAGACGCCTCCTTCGGTCGAAGATATGCCGATGCTGGCCGTCACCCTGCCGAATTCGCTCGTTGCATGGGGAAGATTTTTCTGGCTGAGGAGGCGCCTGAATTCTTCCGCCACAGCCATGGCCCCGGTTTCATCGGTGTTCGGAAGCAATACCACGAACTCCTCGCCACCATAACGCGCGACAATATCAGTCGACCGTTTCACGGATTTTCCCAGACAGTTCCCCACGGCACGCAGGCATTCGTCGCCGGCAAGATGACCGTAGGTATCGTTGTACAGTTTGAACCTGTCGACATCGATCATCAGAACGCTCAAGGGAATGTCGGTTTCACGACACTTCTCCGCCTCGTGCGCGAAGGCGGCGTCAAAGGCTCTGCGATTTGCCAGGCTCGTTAAACCGTCCGTGTCGGCGAGCGATCTCAGTTGCTGTGCAGAGAGCTGGAGCGCCGCTTCGGCCTGTTTCGTCACGGTAATGTCCGACACAACCACCATAGCTGTCCCGTCATGCGCAAGACGTGTCTTGAGGGCGCGCCAATCACCATTCTTGAGCTGGATCTCCTCGTCCTTGTTCATATGCAAGGTCGCCGCCGCCGCTTCGATCCACTTCTCTGGCGTCTCCTCCGGCAAGCCGATCCGTTCACCGGCTTCGATTATGCGTTGAAGAATTTTCGTGATGTGCGCACCAATGACCCGCGCGTCACGCGACAACGGGAAGGCGTCCCGATACTGCTCGTTGCAAAAGATAAGAAAGCCCTTCTTGTCGAACATTGCGAAGCCTTCGGACATGCCATTCATGGCAAGCGTCAGCAGGTTCCGTTTTTCACGGAGCTCGCGCTCGAGGTCGACGCGCTCGGTAATGTCCCGTGTCACGCCCGCAAGACCGATAATCTGCCCTTCGCTGTCCCGGAGCGGAACTTTTGATGCCAGCAGGTGGCGGTCTCCCATGCGCTCGAGGAAATCGACAAGCGGCTTGCCAGTACGAATGATCTCTTGCTCTCGATGGTACAAGTCTTCCGCGTCCGGAGCCGTGCGCAAACTGAAATCCGAAAGTCCGAACATCTCAGCCGGCGAGGAGAAGTGAAAAAGGCGCGCCATGTTGTTGTTGACAGCAATAAACCGGCTGTCCCGGTCCTTCACATAGAGATAGTCGGGCGATTGTGAGAAAGCGGTTTCCAGCACCTGCCGTTCCAGCTTCAATCTGGCCGTCTTCAGCATGATCAGACCACAGACGATCGTGGCCAGACAGTTCATGAGGACAAGCGGACCGCCAAAAGCCGACGCCGCTCCCGACTTTGTGAGGCTGGGCAGGGTCACCAACATAATGGACAATCCGAGCCCAAGCCCCGTGGTGACAGCCGCGAGCTTGTAAATGTCAGCCGTTTTCCGTCGAAAGGCGAAATGGCCTACCGCGCCTATGGCACTGATGACCAGTATGGCAACGACGCCGTCGAAGGCTCCGGCACCACCGGCGGTGCCCCGGAAGACGATCGCCGGAATTGCCGCAATGGCAGCCGCAATCGCGCCGCCAAAAAGCCCTGCAAGTGCAAGTGGCGCGAAACGCAGATCGATGTAGATGCCGGACGCGAATTGGATCGCAAGCATCATGGAGCCGACGGACGTGATGCCCGCGATAATTCCCCAAAGAGGCCTTCCAAGCCCGATCAGCGATTTCTGATACCAGGTCGAAAAGTGCGCCCACATGGCAACGGCAAGCGTCACAAATGCAAGATTGCCTGCGAATTGCTCCCAACTGCCTGACGTCATCTTTTTTCCTACAGCTCGGCTGAATCCCGGTTGTATCATCAGACTGGTTTGCGATGGATTAACCTGCTTCAGAGGTGTGGCGCAAAAAAACGGATCCTGCGACGCTTGTAATCGATCGCTTCTTGAAAAGACCGGGGAAGCTGTTCAAGGCAATTACCTCAGCCGCGACATCACTTCGGCAGGACGACTGTTAAAAATGCCCGAGCGTGAGATACAGACCAGCCCAGAACATTGCCGACAATTCGGCGCCCACCAAGAATCCAATCGTTCGATCGTGCATTCGCTTCTCCTCCAGTGAACTGAGGGGCCGCCGTCGCGTTTCTAATGGTTTCTAACAGGCGAGCCTTAAGTACGTTTCCCAGGCCAGCATATTTACGGATGCTGCAGGAGGCGCGATATCGTGAGATCTCGGGAGGTGAGAGAGGAAGAAGAGAAACCCGAAGCACCGTTCCAAGTCTTTTGCCACTAAACTTTCATGCAGCGGCGGTTAGAGCCTCGGCCTCTGGTGTCAGTTTGCCACTTGCTCGGTGATAGCAGCGTTGTATCTGGCATCCGTCCCGATCGTTAGTGAGCATTTCGGAGTTTTGAATACGACTTGACAAGGCAAATGGTCGATAGGCCCACAGTCGTCGAGCGCGGCCCCCGGGAGTGGCCATCCTCGACGACTTTTACCGCGTTACTGCCGAGCCGGTTAAATGGCCAGCCTAGGGCGAGGAGTTCTATTTTATTCTGTTTTGCAGCCGCTGGGTCGCGTTGGGAATGGACGAGGTTGCGCGCGGAATTGCTGTCGCTGCTTCATAGTGGAGAAACGAGGTGATGTCGTTGAGCAGCATGAGTTCGATGGCGGCGTAGGTGGGGTCGCCTGAGAGGTTCACGGTCTCTCGTGGGTCGGTCTGGAGGTCGAAAAACTCTCGTTGGCTCGAGCCGTCGCTGGTGTAGAGAGTAAGCTTGAAGCGTTGGTCTCGCGCCATGGTCGCCTGCATCGACGGATCCCAGAGGCTGCCGCTGTCGTTTACGCCGGAGTTGCGGTAAGCACAGATTGCGCTGCTGCGCTTCGTTGCGTTCTGCGATGCCATGGCCACGAGGTCCTCGCTCTCGGGGCATGATTGCGTGTCGAGGCCCGCTGCCGCAAGACATGTGGCCGCAACGTCGCGGCCCTGTGCAAGTGCAGTGCATCGGGTGCCGGCGGCGAGGTGACTTGGCCAGCGCAGGAGCAGCGGCACTCCGACCGTAGGCTCGTAGAGTGCGGCTCCCTTGACGAAGAGCCCATGGTCGCCAAGCTGGTCGCCGTGGTCGGACATGAAGATGACCAGCGTATCCTTAGTCAGACCCGCATCGTCCAGTGCCGTTAGAACTCGGCCGATTTGCTCATCAAGGAACGCAATCGAAACGGCGTAGCCGATGCGGATCTTGCGGATTTCCTCCGGCGAGAAGTCCGTGAAACGTCCGAGATAGGACCCTTGCTGCTCCCTCTGGACGCATTCGGGTTGCGTCGTGCGCGAAACGACCGGATCTGCGATCTTCGCCGCGTCAATTCGATGCCGAAACGTGGAGGGATAATCCTCATAGGGATCGTGGGGATCAAACAGGCTCATCAGGCAAAAGAACGGCTTCCGTTCTGCTTGCATCGACTGGATGAACGCGATGGTCCGGTCCGCTGCCCACCTGCTCATGTGCAGGTCCTCGGGATGATGAAGTTCGCGGCGGCCGTTGCGCTGAAGGGCTGCGAGGAAGTCCGGCCCAGTTTCGCGAAGCCAGGCGGTATAGCCGTTGAAGGGGCTCTGCATGGCGACCGACGGTTCCAGGCACCATTCATAGATATCGAAACCGTCATGCGGGTGCCGATGGTCTGCCTCCTGCACCCGGCTGCTGACGTGCAGCTTGCCAAAAAGCGCGGTCCGATAGCCAGCCTCCTGTCGCAGCCGCTCAGTGAACAACGTCTCGTCTAGCGGCAGGTTATCGTGCACCCGCAGCACCCCGTGACCTGGCACCGGCTTGCCCGTCAAGATGCTGGCGCGTGACGGGGTGCAGATGGGATTGTCGACCGTGCAGCACTCAAAAACCGCACCGGCGTCGCCGAGCCGGTCGAGATTGGGAGTAGGGATCCAGTCGCAGCCATAGACGCCAAGCGTATCTCGACGCTGCTGGTCTGTCATTATCATCAGAATGTTTGGCGGTATCATGATGTTTACCTCGATGATTACGGCATAATTTCGGGGAGGGCGGCCCTGGCTTTCTCCCGCAATTCCGGAACGATCGAGGGATCGATCCAGCGATACGGCCTGCGGAGCCGCGTGCCGATGTCCGCCCATCCTCCGATCGCCGCCAACAGCTTGTCCAGTGCGGCGTTCGAATAGCCGTGCACTTTTGCTAGGGGCGCTATGTGGACTTCAAGGAAGGTGCGCAGCCGCTTCTCCACCTCGAGCGACTGAGCGATGTCGCTGGCCATCAACGCGGTCCATCGTTGAGCCCCCGAGGGGCTCAGGCAGGCAACGTTCGAGAACGCCCCAACCGCGACGCCTTGTTCGACGCCTGTCGCAAGATGATGGCCCGGAACATAAATTCCCCACGCGTCGAGCCACTGACGGGCTTGCTCGTACCAGGATGATTCTCCGTCTCCGAGCTTGATGCCGACGATCTGCGGTACCGGTGCCAGGATCGCAGCCAGTTCGGTCGGGGCAAAGACACGCTTGGCATGCGGTGGCTGGTAGAGAATCATCGGTACCGAACCGGCCGCCTCAGCAGCCATCCTGAGGAAATCTGTCGCCTCCGCCCCTGTCACCGGCCACCAGTCGGGAAGGATCACCTGGATTGCCTCCGGCTTGAGCTTTGCCGCCCGACGCACGCGTTCAAGGGATATCCGGGGATCAGGCTGGCAGGCGCCGACGACAAAAGGCGTCGCAGCGGCGCTGCAGCGATCTGCCAGCAGTTGTTGGATATCGTCGAACTCGGCCTCTGTTTGATTGTGGAATTCACCCGCAGTGCCGTTGGAGTAGATACCGTCCACACCGGCCGCGATCAGCTGGTCGATTTCATCAGTGAGGCGCGAGAAATCGATCGAATCGTCCTCGTTTATCGGCAGCAGCAGCGTCGCCCAATTTCCTCGAATGCGGCCCCATCGGCCATCCTGCCGTTCGAATTTTGCAATTGCCACATCCACCTCCCTTTTGCGGCACCCGGATCCGCGCGGGGCTGCCAGCGGCAAGCCGTCTCTCCCCACTCAAATCTATCTTCCATATATCGACTTGCAAGATATCCTACAAGTCGATATACCTAGCGCATCGAAGCGAAATTGCACTGGGGGTCATTCTTGGCCAAGCCGATAAAGCCGCTGGAGCGCCCGCCGCTTCTGCACGTCAGCGTTCAGGAGAGCCTGCGCAGCTATATCGAGGACAATAATCTTGCGGCTGGTGCTGCTCTGCCGCCTGAGACTTTCTTGGCGCAGCAGTTGGGGGTCGGTCGAAATTCCGTGCGTGAGGCGATCAAGGCGCTGGAATCGGTGGGCATCCTTGAGACGCGGCGCGGCATCGGCGTTTTCGTCAAGAAATTTTCGTTTGGGCCGCTGCTGGATAACCTCGCCTACGGGCTGCAGGCGTCGCTGCGCGATGTCGAGGAGCTGCTGGAGATCCGCCGCGTGCTGGAAGCCGGCCTCATCGACAGAACCATCGAGATGATGGACGAGCAGGACCTTGCCGAGCTTCGGCGCATTACCGATCGCATGCGCCAGCACGCCGAACACGGTGAAAGCTTTGCCGAGGAGGATCAGCAATTTCATCAGCTTCTGTTCCGCTGCCAGAACAACAAGATGCTGAGCGCGCTGATCGATATCTTCTGGTCTGCTTTCTACAAGGCCTCGGGCTTCGCAAATCTGGCCAGTCCTAACCCCCTGGCGACCTGGCGGGATCATCATGAGATCGTCGAGGCCGTGGCGGCCAGAGATGTCGAGGCTGCGCGCAGGCGTCTGAGCGAACACTATTCCGGAATTAGGCGAGTCATCGCGATGAACCGGCCCGAGGGGGCTGAGCCGGTCCAGTAACAAAATAAACAACACAAGAGGAGGAGAGCATGCATCGACGGAATTTCGGCCGCCTTCTGGCAGCGGCGACCTTTGCTTTAGCCGTCACCACGGCGATGGTGCCTGCGCCGGTTGCGGCGCAGACGGAAAAGACCATTACCGGTGGCTTTGACGTCGGGCCGGGCGGTTTCCCCGGCAACTTCAACCCGCAAACCGCCACCGCCGGCTTCACCTGGCTCAACACCTACTTCGAGCCGCTGGTCATCTACACGTCCGATCTCTCAAAGCTTGTCGGTGCGCTGGCATCCGATTTTGCCGTCGGCGAAGACAATCTGACCTACACATTCAAGCTTGTCGAAACGAATTGGCACGACGGCAAGCCTTTCACGTCGGCAGACGTCAAGTTCACTCTGGAACTCGCCAAGAACGCCGAGAGCGGCAGTATTTTCGCCGCGCGGCTCGCTGGCATCGCATCGATCGAAACGCCTGACGAGCACACGGCCGTCGTCAAGCTTAGCAAACCCAACTCGGCATTCCTGTCCGTCTTGTCGCAGGTGATGATGCTGCCAGAACACGCCTTGTCGTCCATGGACGTCAAGGAAATTGCCAAGAGCCCGTGGTGGTCGACAAAGCCGGTCGGCACCGGTCCTTTCAAATTCACGAAGTATGTCAGCGATCAGTATGTCGAAATGGCGGCCTATGACGGCTATCGGGGCGGCAGGCCGAAGGTTGATCGCCTGATCAATCGGTATTTCGCTAATCCCGCTGCAGCCGTCTCGGCGCTTTCGGCGGGAGAAATCCAATTCACCTTCGCCGAACCCGACGACGCCAAGACCTTCAAGGGCAATGACAACTTCCGTGTCATTGAAGGCGACTCCTATGTCGTGAACTACATCGGCTTTAATCACAGGGCTGGAATCTGGAACGACCTTCGCGTGCGTCAGGCGGTCATGCATGCCATCGATCGAAACGCGATCATCTCAAGCTTGTTTGGCGGCGCGGCCAAGCTGGCCAACTGCGGCTATGTCGCGCCGCAGCTCGTTCCGAAGGATCTGAGCGACTATGCCTATGACCCGCAGAAGGCGAAAGACCTGCTCGCGGAAGCCGGCTGGGAGAAGATCAATGGCGACAAGCCGATCCCGTGGCTGACCTATTATAATACGCCGCAGGTCGCCAACGTCATGGCCGCGATCCAGGCGATGCTGGCGCAGGTAGGCATCAACGTGGTTCCGCGCGCCCTCGACGTCCCGAGCTACAACGGGATCGTGCGAAGCGAAAAGTGGCCGGACTTCCCGCTGGTCTATGCCGGGCTGCAGAACGGGCCAAACCCCGCCTCGCTCAACGTCGGCTTGAATGCCGCCCAGATACCGCCGGCCGGCAACAACATCATGCGTGTCGAGATGCCTCAACTCACCGAGGCATTGAACACCGCGATGGCGGAAACCGATCCGGCCCAGGCGGATGCCAAGTGGCAGCAGGTCTGCAGGGAAATGAACGCTCAGCTTCCCTGGAGCCCGATGTGGGTCGCAAGCCGCTATGGCGTCGTGTCAGGCAAGCTCCAGGACTTCTTCTGGACGCCGGCTCCCGGTGGCGGTCCGTTCGTCTCCCATCCCGAGAAGTGGGATATCGCTCCATAATGTGCGGGTGAGCCGAGGCGGTCGGACTATGATGTCCGGCCGCATCTCCAGCTGGCCCTGTTGGTGAAACATGCTGCAATACATCCTCCGCCGAGCGGCTGTCGGCCTGCTGATGCTGCTGGCGCTGACCGTCCTCATCTTCACGCTGCTGCGGCTTACGCCCGGCGACCCCATCGATGCCTATATCAACCCATCGGTCCCGATGTCGGCCTCGGACCTTGTGGTGCTGCGCACGCGCCTTGGTCTCGACCAGCCGCTGCCGGTGCAGTATCTTGCCTGGCTCGGTGCGGCCGTTACCGGAGATTTCGGCTATTCGATCCAGCGCGGCGGCGAACCGGTCTTGCCGCTTGTCCTCGGCCGCATCGGACCGACGATCCTGTTGATGTTCAGCGGGCTTGCCATCTCCGTCGTCGTTGGAATTGCGACCGGCATTCTTGCCGCGGTCCGGCGCAACGAGCTCACCGATCTCTCGCTTTCAACAGCGGCTTTCGTCGGAATTTCGAGCCCGGCCTTCCTGACGGCGCTGCTGGGGCTCTACATGTTTGCGGTCGTCCTGCGGTGGGTGCCGGCCGGCGGGATGCTGACGCCAGGCGCTCCCTTTTCCGTCGGCGACCTGATGGCGCACCTCATCCTACCGGCCGTCCTGCTGTCAATCGGCCATGGTGCGCTGATCATGCGGTACATGCGCTCTTCGCTGCTTGAGGTGCTGTCGCAGGATTACGTGCGCACGGCGCGCGCCAAGGGCGTCCGCGAGTTCTGGGTCATCGTCAAACATGCTGTGCGCAATGCCTTGCTGCCGGTGATCACGTTGATCGGGTCGACCATCGGCATCGCCATCGGCGGTGCCATCTTCATAGAGAGCGTTTTCGACTGGCCGGGCATGGGCCTCTTGATGATCAACGCGGTCGTCCGGCGCGACTATCCCGTGATCATGTGTGCGACGCTGCTCACCGGCGCCTGCGTCATACTTGTCAACCTGCTGACCGACATCGCCTATGCCGCCGTCGATCCGCGTATCAAGGTAGCGTGAGATGACCAGCTTGACGAATACCCGTTCGGCCGGCCCCATCCGTCGTGCTATGTCGCGCTTTCTCAACAACGGAGCGGCCGTGGCCGGTTCGGTTATCCTGATTCCGATCCTGCTGCTCACGCTCACCTATGACCTATGGTGGCCTTACAGGCCCAATGACATCGACCTGCTGGCAATGAATCATGGCCCCTCATCGACCCATTGGCTTGGAAGCGACGGCGTGGGGCGCGATATCATGGCGCGGCTGTTGCAGGGCGGGCAGACCTCGCTGCTGGTAGCAACCACCTCGATGGCGATTTCCACGTTCATCGGTTTCTTCGTCGGAGCGGTCGCCGGCTTCGCTGGGCGCGTCGTTGATGGTGTAACGATGCGGCTGGTAGACCTTGCCATGACCTTGCCGCCAGTTATTTTCCTCCTGGTCCTCGCCTCGATCGTCGGTAGCGGCATCATGCCGACGATCCTCGTGATTTCGCTGCTCTCGTGGCCGGTTCTCTCGCGCATGATACGGGCCCGGCTGCTGGAACTGCGTGAGCGGGACTTCGTCGTGGCGTCTCGCGGCATGGGCGCCGGCCTCTGGCACCTTTTGGTTCGGCATGGCCTGCCCAATACGATCGATATTCTCGTGGTCTATGCCACCCTGCAGGTGGCGAGCGGGATCCTGCTGGAGGCAGGCCTCTCATTCCTTGGGCTCGGCGTCACGCCACCGGAAGCGAGCTGGGGCAATATGCTGAACGCCGCCCGCGCGACCAACGTGCTCGAAAATTATCCCTGGCAATGGATGTTCCCTGGCGCGGCGCTCGTCGTAACCGTTCTCGCCATCAACTTCGTGGGTGATGGGCTTCGCGATGCCTTCGACCCGCGCTCCGAACTTAACTGAAAGGTCGCACATGCCCCTGTTTACCGGCGTCATTCCACCCGTCGTCACTCCGCTCACCACGGCTTTCGAAGTGGATTATCCTTCATTCACACGTGTCATCAACCATCTGCTCAATGGTGGCGTGCACGGCCTGTTCGTTCTCGGATCGACCAGCGAGGTCGTGTTTCATGACGAAGCCGCGCGGCGGCGCATCATCGAACATGCGGTGGAGCAAGTGCGCGGCCGCGTGCCGATCTTGGTTGGCGTAATCGATCCAACGACAGAGCGCGTGATTGCCCACGCAAGGGTAGCGCAATCGGCGGGTGCCGATGCGATTGTCGTGACTGCGCCGTTCTATACGCGCACCAATCAATCCGAGACCATCGATCACTTTCGCTATATCCGGGAGGCGGTCGACATACCGGTGATTGCCTACGACATACCGGTCTGCGTCGGCACCAAGCTCGAACGTCGGACCACCGTCATGCTCGCCCGCGAAGGCACGATCGCTGGGCTTAAAGATTCAAGCGGTGATGATGGCAATCTTCGCTATGTCATGACCGACACGGCTGATTTACCCAACTTCTTCGCCATGACCGGATCCGAGATCGTGGCCGACAGCGTCGTGAACATGGGAGCGCATGGCATCGTGCCCGGCCTCGGCAATGTCGATCCGCACGGCTATGTGCGCCTCTGGAATCTATGCCAGGCGGGCGATTTTATCGCGGCGCGCCGGGAGCAGGAGCGGCTTTGCCAGCTTTTCGAGATGGTCTGGGTCAGCCTGGCGAGGACCAGTGCAGGCTCCGCGGGCGTCGGTGCCTTCAAGACCGCCATGCGCAGGTTGGGGGTCATCGACACCAACATCATGGCTCGTCCGCAACGATCCCTCAACGATGAAGAGGCGGCGATCATCGATCGCATTCTGCGCCAAACCGGGCTTTTGGATTGATGATGAGCACCGAGCCGATCCTCAACATTTCGGGACTGACCACGGAGTTTCACATCGCCGATCGCGAGGTCGTCGCCGTGCGCGACCTCCATCTCACTGTGGCGACGGGAGAAACCGTTGCGTTGGTGGGAGAGTCCGGCTCGGGAAAGTCGGTAACGAGTTTGTCGATCATGGGTCTCCTGCCGCGCGGCGTCGGCCGTATCGCCGCGGGCACGCTTCGCCTCAGACGAAAGACGGGAGAAGTCGTCGAACTGCAGGCCATTGGCGGCGAGGCACTGCGCCGCGTGCGCGGCAACGACATGGGTATGGTGTTTCAAGAACCGCTGACCAGCCTCAACCCGGTCTATACAATCGGTGAGCAGATCGCCGAACCAATCCGCATTCATATAGGCAAGTCCCGTCGCGAGGCCTTGTCGGATGCCATCCAGTTGCTGGAGGATGTCGGCATTCCCGACCCGCGCCGGCGTGCCGGACAATATCCGCACGAACTATCGGGCGGCATGCGGCAGCGCGCGACCATTGCCATGGCACTGTCATGCAATCCGACGCTGCTGATCGCCGACGAGCCCACGACGGCCCTCGATGTTACCATCCAGGCGCAGATCCTCGATCTGCTCACCCAGCTGCAACAGGAACGCGGAATGGGCATGTTGTTCGTCACCCATAATCTCGGGGTTGTTGCCGAGATCGCCGACCGCGTGGCTGTCATGTATGCCGGTTCGCTCGTCGAGACCGGTCGCGTGGCGCGAGTGTTCTCCCATCCGCGCCACCCCTACACCAAGGGGCTGATGCGCTCGGTGCCGCGCCTTGGAACTGCGACGCGTCTCAAGGAAGCGGGTACGCCGCTGCCGACCATTGCTGGATCGGTGCCGAGCCTGATGAACCTCCCCCAGGGCTGTCCATTCGCTCCCCGCTGTACCTATCGGATAGAGGCTTGCTCGCAGGCTTACCCGCCGCTCGTCGACGCCGGCGAGGGCCAGTTCAGCCGCTGCATCCGGTGGCAGGAGATCTGAATGATGTCACAGCAACACTTCCTTGAGGTCAGTGGGCTGACCAAAGATTTTGCCCCGGTGGCATTTGGGCGCGGCCCGGTCGTCCGTGCCGTCCGGGATGTCTCGTTCAACATCAGACGCGGCGAAGTCGTCGGCCTTGTTGGGGAATCCGGCAGCGGCAAGACAACCATCGGCCGCATGGTCGCGCAACTGATCGCGCCTACTTCCGGCAGCATTCGTTTTGACGATGTCGAAACGACGAGCCTCACGCGTCAGGAACTCCGCCGCCTGCACGCGCGCGTCCAGTATATTTTCCAGGATCCCTTCGCGAGCCTCTCACCCCGAATGACCATCGGTGAAATCCTCATGGAAGGGCTGGATATCCAGCGGATCGGCAGCAAGTCGGAGCGGATCGCCAAGGCCGCTGAGGCTCTCGCATCGGTTGACCTGCCGCCAGAAGCGATTTCCCGCTATCCGCACGAATTTTCCGGTGGTCAGCGCCAGCGCATCGGCATTGCGCGGGCGCTAACGCTTGGACCTGACCTGCTCGTCGCCGACGAGCCGGTATCGGCGCTCGACGTTTCGATCCAGGCGCAGATCGTCAACCTTCTGCGCGACCTGCAGATACGGCTCGGCCTTACCATGCTGTTCATCGCGCATGATCTTGCGGTGGTCGAATATGTCGCCGATACCGTCGTCGTGCTCTATCTCGGGCGGATCATGGAAATGGCGCCCAGCCGGGAGCTCTATGCAAGCCCGCAGCATCCCTACACGCGCGCCTTGCTCTCGGCCGTTCCATCGCTCGATCCGGCTCGACGCACGAGCCGGCAGATCCTCAAGGGTGATATCCCAAGTCCTGCCAATCCGCCAAGCGGCTGTGTCTTCCGTACCCGCTGCCCGGTCGCGATCGAGGCCTGTGCGAACATAGTGCCACCGCTACGAGAAGGGGCGAAAGGACACTTCAAGGCCTGCATCCGTGACGATCTCGACTGATCGAACAGGAAGGCGGTGAAGGGCCGGTCACTATGGTTTCGAGGGCGATGCATCAACCGGCTATAGGGCAGGCTCGGTCGCGGACTTTTCGATAGATGTGCTTGCCGCCGACCGGCCGCGGCAGGGCGACGGGCCGACCGCCGACGGCGCTTAAGGATTGGCGCACTTGTCAGTTCGAGCCATGTGGCCGCCGTGCTGCTTGGCGACCGAGTTTCGCTCGAGGAGATGTTCAAGCATCGCTTCGTCCAGTCTTGTCCGAAACTCACCTGCGTCGGCTTCTCCCTCGGTCGCAAACTTCATCAAGAACCCTGCGGCTGTGATTGCGGTTCGATCACGGACCGACATATCGTGGTGGGCGCAAAAATCGTTCAGGACCTTTCGCATGATGGTGACCTGCCAAAGTTCGACACTCATGACTTGGTCTCCTTTGCTGAATGCTTCGTTCGAGTTCGCTGAGCGGGTACGGTTGTCAGAATAGGGGGAAGATGTCGCAGGGATGTGCCCGAGATGTCGGAGACCTGTCGCGGCGCCGTTGTGGGAGGCGGGTCGAGGCGCGGGAAACTTGATCGGCAGTTGGGAGATACGCTTAAACCGCCGATCTCCCTAGAACACAGACGGTTTCGGCATACTCGGTGCGTCACGAAACGCGCTTGTTGCGCGCTTTTGCGATGCATGACAACAGCAGTGAACTTTGAGACATCTTGTTACAAGCTGGGCTCAGGCAGGTAAATCTTCGCGACAGATAAAGCTGTAGCGTTGCTTCCATGACGACGCGTGACGCACCAAGAGATCGAAAGTAGCGGCGTTTCTCCTGCCCGTGATCTTCCGTCGGCAGTTCTGCCACCCAAGAATTGACGGCGGCTGCGCCGGCAAACATGGCGTTCGTTCGCGCAGGCCCGATCCACAGCAGCACTTTGGGCTGTGAAACTTTGATACATTTTTTCCGATGCGGACGGGTACTCCCTTCTATAAGATGCTGCGATCAGGACGGACATTGCCCATGCAGAAAGCAGCTCACATCGCGGTCGTTGACGACCACCGAGACATCCGGGACCTCGTTGGCAAATATCTTGAAGAGCAAGGTTACCGGGTCAGCGTTGCCGACAGCGGCGCTGCATTGCGTCGTATCATCGAGCGGACTGCCGTTGACCTCGTCGTGCTCGATGTGATGATGCCCGGCGAGGACGGACTTTCAGTCTGCCGCCAACTTCGAGCAGCGACGGACACGCCGATCATTTTTCTGACGGCAATGGCGGAAGATACCGACCGCATCATCGGCTTGGAACTTGGCGCCGACGACTATCTAGTGAAGCCTTTCAACCCACGCGAACTGCTCGCCAGGATTCGCGCCGTGTTACGCAGGGCAAACAGTCTTCCGGCACAGCAGCGCGAATCCACGAAGGCGAAGGTGGTTCGTGTCGGGCATTGGAAACTCAATATGGGCAGACAAGAACTTGCAGGAGATGATGGCGTCGGTGTACCCCTCAGTACCGCCGAGTTTCGTCTTCTCAAGGTCTTCTTGGAACGCCCAGGTCTCGTTCTCAGCCGTGAGCAGCTCCTTGATCTTACTGTAGGCAAGGTGGCGGATATCTTCGACCGTAGCATCGACAATCAAGTGAGCCGCTTGCGGAAGAAGATCGAGCCAGATCCGAAAAACCCCTCGATCATCAGGACCCATTGGGGAGGCGGCTACAGCCTCTCGGTCGAGGTAGGTTATGAATGATCTACTGGTGGAGACGTAGCCTCGCTGCTCAATTCATCGGCTTTACGCTTCTCGCCCTCGTCGTGTCGCAGGCGATTACGTTTCTGATCTCTTGGGATGAGCGCGCCAAGGCTTTGCAGGCCGCGATGAAAAGCGAGTTCTTTAGTCGATCTGCGTCGATAACGCGGTTGATGGAAACAATTGCACCGGAACTGCGCGAGCGAGTGCTGCTGGCAAGCGAGACGAGTTACTCGCGCTTCTGGCTCTCAAATGAGGACATTTCGAATCCTACCGTATGGCGCAGCCGCGCTGTCGAGGAGCTGGCGCGCCCTCTGGATAACTTCGTTGATCTCAGCCAGAAGTTTGGATTGAATGCGAGCTCCGCTGGAGCCCGCCTCAGCGCACAGGATGTTGCAAAGGCAAATTCTGGTGAGAACTGGACCAGCCCCATGCAGGTGCTTTGGAACCAGCCTCAGCCTGCAAAGTTCGTCTACTTTGATGGCCGTAGCGGATATGGCCTGGCCATCAGGTTAAATGACGGTGTCTGGTTGAACTGCGCCTACCACAAGGTGGACACTACATCCTGGTGGAACTCGAAGTCGTTGACATCCCTGGGAACAACCGCCCTGATTCTATCGCTGATCGGCGTCTTCATAGCCAGCCGGATTGCCCGCCCGTTGCGGCGCCTTGCGGTGTCGGCGGAAGCTTTGGGCAGAGGCGAAAACCTGCCACCGCTTCCGGAGGAAGGACCTGACGACATTCGTCGCACTTCAGAGGCTTTCAATCGAATGCAGCAACGCCTTCACCGATTTGTCGAGGACAGGACCCGGATGCTGGCTGCAATTGGACACGATCTCCGCACGCCGTTGACGTCTCTGAGACTAAGGGCGGAATTCGTCAAGGATGCCGAAGTTCAAGAGAAGATGGTCTCTACCATCGACGAACTCCGGAGCATGACCGAGGCAGCCATCTCATTCGCACAGGGCGAGTCGACCGTGGAGGAGACGAGAGCCATCGAACTGCAGGCGCTTGTTAGCAGTATTTGTGACGACCTCGCCGATATTGGCCTGCCGGTGGTGTATATGGACGGAGATAAGACGACTTATCGGTGCCGTCCAGATGGTCTCCGCCGCGCAGTCCGCAATTTGGCGGAAAATGCGGTCCGCTACGCCGGCCACGCCAGAGTTTATGTCCAGCAGTCGGCCGCCGGCGTGGATATCGTGGTTGAAGACAACGGCCCAGGCATCCCAGAGGGCATGACCGATAAGGTATTTGCTCCGTTCTTTAGGCTGGAAACATCTCGGAACCGGGACACAGGAGGCGTTGGGCTGGGCCTGTCAATCGCTCGTGCGGTGGCGCGCCAGCATGGCGGCGATATCGCGCTATACCCTAACAATCCCGGACTCAAGGCAGTCATTTCGCTTCCAAAGGAAGGTCGCGTTGATCCGCCGTCGTCAAAGCGAAGCCGAAATAGCAAGAGCGCGATTTCGCTGAAACGCCCGGCCCGCAATAACACCGTTCCAGCCGCCGAACCGCAGGCGCCCGCTCGCGCGTCGCTCTCGTTGCCCCGGCCGAAGACGTAGTCCAGCCTGGAGCAGTGGAAACCGCCAGTATAGCACGCGGCAGCCGCCCTAAACGCCTCTGAGCAGATGAATGCTCGGTATCATTCCCTCGACCAAGTGTTGTGTTCCGCGAGAATCCAGTCGGCCGCGGCGGAAATATCGTCGACCGTCGCAGTTGGCGGCGGCCTGAACCGGGTTTCGTCCCCCGGACGATACTTGCCCGTGCGGACGAGCAGCGCCTGGGAAAGTCCAGCCTGTAGGGCACCCGCAACGTCGGTTTCCGCGTCGTCGCCGACCATTACGGCCTCCGCCTTCGAACAACTCATGCTAGCGAGCGCCAACAGGAAGAATTCGGGGGAGGGCTTTCCCAAAATGATAGCGCGCTTTTGGCTTGCGAACTCCAGTGCCGTAATGAATGCGCCCGCATCGAGACTGAGCTTTCCATCGGCATCCTGGAAAGTCCGGTTTGGCGCGAGCCCGAGGAATTCGGCATCCTCGATCAATTCTCGAAAGGCCGCGTTCAGTGTCTGGTAATCGAAAGCCTCGCCGGCATCGCCGACAACAAGAGCCTTCCCTTGCCCTCCTGCCAAGCCTTGGAAATCCGGCACGAGGTCGGGGTGAACCAGAAGGTATGGCGATCGATCGTGTTCCTCGAGCCACTTCCGCGCAGCTTGCGCAGGCGTGAAGAACTCGTCACCTGTGACAGAAAGCCCAAGTCCGTCCAGCCGCTTTAAGATTGCCTGCTTGTTCGAGCGCGTCGTATTGCTCACGAACCGGATAGGAAGGCCGGCTTCGCGCAAGCGCGCGACAGCATCTGTTGCGCCCGGTATGATTTCCTCGCCGTCATAGATGACGCCAGCGAGATCCAGAAGTACGCCGCTAATCATAGAAGGAGAATGAACGCCGAAGCATCGTGCGTCAAATTTGTGAAGGAGCTGGTCACGATAGCAACGGCAAAGCATTACACGGTGGCGGAGACTCCCAAGAGAAGCGCGAGTAGTATGATGCCGACCAAACCGGCGATGAATACCAACCGCTGCCAACTCCTCTTCAGGATGATTTCACCCTGGCGGACGTCTTCAGCAGAGAAAGTCGGGGGCGGCTTCTTAGTTTGGTCTGGCCTCTGCTGCTTGTTCATCCATACTCTGCCTTTTCATCACTGCGACAGGTTCTGTGCGGGAGGGGTGGGTGGCTGCCCTTGTTGCTCAGGTATATTGCTGCCAAATGGATTGATGATGAGCAAAACAAAAGCGATCACCAGAACGACAACAAGTCCGATGACGACGTGTCGGGTGCGCATGGGCCTTCTCCTTTTGGTGCGCTTTCGCAAGGACCGATGGTCCTTACTTTTTTCGCTTCTCCGCAAGCACCCGTGCCAGGGCATCTTTGAGAATTGCGCGGATCTCGTCGTTCGCTAAGCCTTGAATTGCGAAAGCCCGGCTTGGTTCGACGCCCGGATCTTCTTCCTGATCGCTGACGGTTTCATTGTCGCGCACCAGCGATTCCAACGCCTGATGAAACTTGGGATCTCCGGCAATGATTGTGAGCAGCGACACAAAAAGCCGACGATGGGCGTTCAACCGCGCTTCCGTTTCGTCTGCCATGTCGCTCATTTTATCGATCCCGCATCTAGCAGCGGAACGAGAGCTTGAGAAATTTGTTCCGGCGATAAGCGCAAATCGAGACGCCGACGTGGTGACGTTTCAAGATCGATATTGCATTCGGTGGCCGCTAGTCGGACGAACTGTTCCAGCGCAGAACCGTGGGAAGCATTCCCCGCTCCGCCGGCCATCCGGTCAGGGAACGATACCTCGGCAGGCCCAGGCGACGTTCGCAAAAGATCTCCGGCCGTCGGGCTGGCCGGCCTCGTAGGCGTCGCGCACGGCAGCCTCGGTGCGCACCCGTTCCGCGGCGTCGAGCGTGGCCACATATTTGCCGAGCGGCCCTTCGCCAGCGCCAATCGGTGTCCAGTAGTCGTCAAAGTTTTGATAGTCCATGCGGATCATCAGCTGGGTTTCCGTGACGTTTACGAGACCCTGCTCGACAAAAGTCCGTTTCATTTCGCCCGGTTGCATCATCGGTTGGAAGCAATAGCGGGCGCGCAGCTGGCGCCCGGCGTCGCTGAGAGCCGCCACCGTGTCGACCATCATGCGCATGCCGGGCATGCCGCCGAGATGATCCCATACGGCCGCCGCGACGATGCCGCCCGGCCGGACGACGCGACGCATCTCGGCGACGGCCTTACTGGCCTCGGGTACGAAGTGGAGGACGAGCAGCGCCAAGGCGCGGTCGAACGTGCCGTCATCGAAAGGGAGTGCGCAGGCGTCCGCTTGCCGGACCTTTATGCGCGGGTCGGTGTTGCGCCGGATTGTTTCCTCGACAAAGACGGGAGAATAATCGATCGCGGCGATCTCGCCGAGCTCGGCGGTCCTGGCGAGCGCGAACGTCAGGCTGCCGGTGCCGCAGCCGACATCGAGAATCTTTTCGCCGTCGGCAAGCCCCGCGAAATCAATGAACATGGGCGCGAGTTTTTGGCTCCAGCGCCCCATGAGTTGCTCATAGCCGGCTGCATCGTGGATGGTGAAGCTTGAGGTCATCGAACTATCCATAGATTTTGGTCATATGCTAGACTTCGATAGAGTGCTTGCCAAGGCGCAAAAGCAATCGCTTTAAGGGGTAACTGATCGCTGTGTTCACCCCGCTTCAGTCATCTCGATCAACTGGATCAAGTTCCCGCAGGTGTCGTTCAAGACGGCCATCTTGACAGTGCTTGCATCCATAGGCGCTTGCGTGAACTCCACTTCCAAGGGCACGCAGCCATATTCCGCGTCCAGTTCATCGCCTCGGGGGTGCGCTGTGGAGGCGTCGCGTAAATCTGAGGTTTCTTAGGTGGAGCTTAACGTTCTGGAATTAAGCATGTTCTCATGAAAAGGGCATGCTACACATGAAACATCCTCGGCTTCGCGCGGTATTCCTTCTCCTCATCCTTCCTGCTGCCGCGTCGGCGTCCATCTGGGCGGCGCTCGCGATTATGATCGGGGTCGCAACAGGAGCTACCGACGAGGCGTCCATTGGACGGCAGCGGCATCTTGCGGAAATCGTGGTTGCGAAGCTGCAGGAGGGCGTGGCCCACGATCAGGAAAGCGTGACGGTATGGGACGACGCAGTGCGAAAGGTTGCCGCTGGTGATCAGGACTGGATGGAGATGAACCTCGGCAAGTGGATGTTCACTTACTTCCAGCACGAGCGGGCGTTCGTGGTCGCTCCAGACGGGAGTGCAATCTACGCCTTCGCCAGTGACGAAGCCGACCCCAAAGAAGCCTTCCGGCAGATGCATGACATAGTTCTTCCGCTTGCCCAGAAGCTCCGGAGGAGGCTGGTCATAGGCGACCAGAGTGGCGTCTCCGACCAAGTCCTTAGCATCGGCGAAAGCGAGCTGGCCCTCGTCAATGGCCATCCGTCAGTCGTCAGCGTGAAACCCATAGTGTCGGATTCCGGCGATATAGAACAGGATCCGGCGCGCGTAAATCTTCACGTCGCCGTACGCTATCTCGATGGCAACTTCCTATCCGGCATGGAGCAGGAATACATGTTCGACGACCTCCGCTTCGCATGGGCGCGAAGCAACGACGACGGCCGGTCCTATGCGAAGTTGAAGAACGCGACCGGAAGCGACTTCGGATATTTTTCCTGGCGACCGTTCGCACCAGGCGCCGCCGTGGCGGCCAGCGTCGGCCCAACGGTCGCTATCGCCGGTATCGCCGTCTTCGCTGCCATGAACGCTATGGGAGGGGCGGTGCTGCTACGAAGCCGCCGCCTGCAGCGCAGCAGAGCCGAGCTGGAGCACCTAGCCGCGCACGACGGCCTCACCGGACTGGTGAACCGCTCCGAGTTCCAAAGACACCTTTCTCAGTCGTTCGCCTCCTCCGTACCTGGACAGTCCACCGCAGTGCTGTTCATCGACCTGGATCGTTTCAAGCAGGTGAACGACATGCTTGGCCATGCGGCGGGCGACGCTCTCCTAGTGGCGGTTGCCGGCCGCCTGCACGATGTCTGTTCCGGAAGCCTTGTAGCGCGCCTCGGTGGCGATGAGTTTACCGTCGTCCTGAAGAACGTCTGCGAGGAGAACGTGGCCGCCGTCTGTGAGCATATCCTTGAAGCGATGGGGCGCCCCTTCGAGATGGACGGAGGCCCGATCAGCATCGGCGCGAGCATTGGGGTGGCTATCGCCGAGAGCGGAATGGCCGCTTCGGAGCTAACGAGAAAGGCTGATATCGCGCTGTATAATGCCAAAGGCGCCGGCCGAAACTGCTACGCGATTTTCGGCGCCCATATGGAGGAGCTCCTCCAGACGCGCCGCGAAATCGAATACGATTTGCGGCGGGCCGTAGCCGAAGGAGAAGGACTGGAGCTTCATTTCCAACCCGTCTATGCGGCGGACAACGGTGCGCTCTGCGGTGCTGAGGCGCTCCTGCGCTGGCATGACCCGATCCGCGGCAGCGTCGGTCCGGACGTGTTCATACCGATTGCGGAAGAATGCGGGCTCATGAACTCGCTTGGAGAGTTCGTCCTGAGGGAGACGTGCCTCGCCGCGCAGCGCTGGCCGGCGCTCAAGATCGCAATGAATGCGTCCCCGAAGGAACTCCGGGGCGATGGCTACCCGCTCAAGGTGATGTCGATGCTAAATCACTACGGCATCAACCCAGAACAGATCGAAATCGAGATTACGGAAGGTACGCTCCTTGACAGTGGAGGACAGTGCCAGCGAAACATCGAGACGCTTCGATCGGCTGGCGTCCACTTCGCGCTCGACGACTTCGGAACGGGGTTCTCCTCGTTTGGACGCCTTCAGAACGTCAAGGTCGACCGTATCAAGATCGACAAGAGCTTTATCGACCGGTTCGGAAAGGAAGAGGAGGGGCAGGCCATCGTCGAAGCCATGATCGGATTGGCGCGCGCCAAGGGCTTGAAGACGACGGCCGAGGGCGTTGAAACCGAGGACCAGCGCGTGGCGTTGAAGGAACTCGGCTGCGATCATCTTCAGGGGTATCTGCTGTCCCGGCCTCTTTCGAAAGAGCAGTTCGATGAACTCGTCGGAGGCAACGTCGTCAACCTGCGTCTGTCAAAGATATCAACCCTCGCTCACGCCTCAAGCAGCCAGACCGAATAGCAGCGGCAGTGAGGCGGTCAGAGTCGCAAGCAGCATGCCGGACGGGCGCGCGAGGTCGACGCGCGGCGTGCTGTTGCTATTCTCGTTGAGATTCCGCCACGCAAGAAGCCGCCGCGGCCGCCAGGCCCCGCGTCGCCAGCGTCCACGGCCGCAGGTACTGCTGCACGAACGTTTGACGCTGTCAAACGCCTTGGCTCGATCTGCAACCTCGTCAATAGCCGAGAATGTCGAAACTATGTTGTAGGCTATGGGTTTGATTAAAGGCACGATACTCTAGCTGTTTAGAACGGGAACGGAAATCAGGCTCTCACTTGGATGATGTCAGGGATTTCGACGGGAATGTGCGCCTCGCGAGCGGCATCGATGAAGGCCTGCCTTGCCTGCTCTTTTGACGTTCTTCCGTCAGCTACGCCGATGCATACTTCCATGGCATCGAAAAATGCTTTGCCATCGGACACAGGCCAATACCGGAGAAGCATATCGAGGGCCTCCCGCGTATTTGTAATGGTGTAGAGCTGTCCGCTCTTCTTGCAGACAATCATTACCGGCTGAACCCATTGCGCATTGTCCATGGCCCACCTCACGACCTGTCGGCAAGTTACACTCACTGGAATCCTGCACGGGCGCAAGCGGATTCAAAGGTTGGGTTAATTTCTCATCGATCCTGAAGACACAGAAAAACGCAGGGAGCAGTTACCGCGCGTTTCGTTCGCCCGAACGCGCAGCGGTTTCCGGAGCCTTGGTGCGGGCAAGTTCCTGCAGGAATTGGTCCATCAGGGGGAATCTCCAAGCGCCAATACTTGCGTTCGGAGGCCAGCGAAAATTCAGGTTTTGTCTGCACCAATCGCGCCATTTGCAACCTGGGCTTCTGTCACATCTCCGCGACCCGCCAGCAATGCGGGTCGGTCGCTGGGAGGCGTCGCAACACCACGACCGCGGTCGGCGCTACGGACGACCGCGGTGCTCACAAATATGCTGCCAGGCTCGGCCATGGATTCAAGCCGCGAAAGGTCTCTCCGCAAAGCCGAGCTGGATACCGATACCCGCATCAAGGGCCTCATTCACGCTTGGGAATGCGGCGAGGTACCGTCGCCGGCGCTCTTGAAACTCCGGTCACCGTGGCGCTCGACCGACGGTTTGATGACATCATCGAAAACTGAACGCAGCTTTGCCTAGGTCGCAGCCTCGTCCTCGGCCATAAGGCGGCTATATCCGGCGATGTCGCCGGCCATGATCGCAGCGAGCTTCCGTTCCACGCTAAGTTCTCGTTACTTTACTTCGGGTCACAACGTGCCTCTTGCCAACACCGGTTGCTATCGGGTTGGAGGAAAAGGAGATCAGCCCTTGCGCTTGGTCGTTCCTGAAATCCATTTGGCCTGCTGGCCGCTGAGCAGGGCGCGATAGCGTTCCTGGCTGGCGGTCAGGTGAGCACGCATGGCGGCGCGGGCGGCTTCCGGGTTATTGGCAGAAATCGCCTTCAGAATTGCCAGATGCTCTCGTTGCAGGCCTTCCTGATAGTTACGCGATAGCATGCTGTCTGTACCCCAAGGGGAAGCGACGTCGCAGGGGATCGCCCGCATGCCGAGCGCATCGAGAACTTCTACGTAGTAGGTATTATTAGTGGCGGCCGCAATTGTGCGATGGAAAGCGAAGTCGCTCTTGCCCGTTGCCTCGCCGCGCTCAAGCAGCCGGTCGAATTCGAAGAAAGCTTCCTGGATTTGAGCCTCCTGAGCGGCATTGCGCCGCAGTGCGGCAAGCCCCGCGCTTTCGATCTCCAGTCCCATGCGCACCTCGATCACGTTAAGCGCGTGGGAGATCTTGTTGCCGACATCAAGGGTGATCGAACCGAAAGCAATCGTCGGGTGGTCCTTGACGAAGACGCCGGCGCCTTGCCGCGCCTCGACAAGTCCATCGGCGGCAAGGGTCGCAATCGCCTCGCGGACAACGGTGCGGCTGACGCCGAAGAGCTCGCCCATCCGGCTCTCCGTGGGTAGCTTCTGGCCGGGCGCGTATTCCCCGGACAAGACCTGAGCACGGATGGCCGAAACCACGCTTTCGGAGAGTTTCGGCCTTCGCTCGACCCTCAAATCAACGGCTATATCGGCCGCCATGTCGCTCTCCTATTTGAACACAGCCGGTAGCCACAGCGAAATTGCCGGGATGTAGGTGACCAGTCCGAGCACCACCAGGCCGGCGCCGTAGAACGGCCAGATCGAGCGCATAGCCTCCCAGACGGAAATCTTGCCGACCGCACAAGCCACGAATTGCACGGCGCCGACTGGAGGCGTGTTCAGCCCGATGCCGAAATTCAGGATCATGATCACGCCGAAATGCACCGGATCGACGCCGTAGGCCTGCGCCACCGGTAGGAATATCGGCGTACAGATGATGATGGTCGGTCCCATGTCCATGAACGTGCCGAGCAAAAGCATCAGGACATTGAGCAGCATCAACACCGTCAGTGGATCGTCGGCGACGGTCTTCATCCAGGTCACCAGCGAGGCCGGCACCTTGAGGAAGGCCATCAGCCAGGAGAAGGCGGCGGCGGTGCCGATGATCAAAAGCACCATTGCCGTCGTGCGCACGGCGCCTTGCGTGGCGTGGACGAAGTCTTTCCAGCTCATCTGCCGGTAGACGAAGAAGGTTATCAGCAGCGCGTAGAGCACAGCGATGCACGAGCTTTCCGTCGCCGTGAAGATGCCGGACCTCACCCCGCCGAAGATGATGGCGATCAGCAGAAGCCCGGGCAGCGCGACAGCGAGCAGATGCGCCGCCACGGCAAAGCCGGGGAACGGCTCCGTCGGGTAGCCGCGCGAGCGCGCGACGATGTAGGCGGTCACCATGAGTGCAACTGCGAGCAAGATGCCGGGTAGTATGCCGGCGGTGAACAGGTCGGCGATGGAGATCTTGCCGCCTGCGGAGATCGAATAGATGATCATGTTGTGGGAGGGCGGCAGGAGCAGCGCGATCAGCGCCGCCATCGAGGTCACGTTGACCGCATAGTCCGCGCCATAGCCGCGCTGCTTCATCTGCGGGATCATCAGGCCGCCGACGGCTGCGGCTTCTGCCACCGCCGAACCGGAAATGCCGCCGAACAGCGTCGCGGTGACGATGTTGACCTGGCCGAGACCGCCGCGCACGTGGCCGACCAGGGACGCGGCGAAGGCAACAATGCGGCTCGCGATGCCGCCGCGTACCATCAAGTCGCCGGCGTAGATGAAGAAGGGGATGGCGAGCAGCGAAAACACGCTCATGCCGGAATTGAGCCGCTGGAAGACGACGAGCGGCGGTAGGCCCATGTAGACCACCGTTCCGAAGCTGGCAACCCCGAGGCAGAAGGCGATCGGCGTGCCTATCAGCATCAGGGTGGTGAAGACACCGAATAGGATCCAGAGTTCCATCGCAACTACACTTTCAATTTGACGTTCGGGTCGGCATTGATGTTTTCGATCTCGACGGCGATCTCGGCGGGCAAAATCTCATCCAGCGCATCGTCGATCGGTTCGCCGGCGAGACGAAGCACGATGCGCTCCAGCGAGAAGATCACGGCAAGCACACCGCCGGCGGCGAGCGGCAGATAGTCGAACGCGCCGGAAATACCCAGGGACGGCAAGGTGGTGTTCCAGGTCAGGCTCATAAGCGCACCGCCGTACCAAATCATGCCGGCGCCGAAGGCCAGGATGACCACGTCCGAGATCATGCGCAGGACGCGCTTGCCGGATTTCGGCAGCACGTAGAGCAGCACGTCGAAACCAAGATGGTTGTTCTCCCGGATGCCGATGGCGGCGCCGAGGAAGATGAACCAACTCATCAGCATGACCGAACCCGGCTCCGTCCAACTCGGCGAGTCGTTCAGCACGTAACGGCAAAATACCTGCCAGGCGACGAAGGCTGTCATCAGCACCAGGCCGGCGCCAGCGAGCCACAGTGCGGCGTTGCTCAGGCGCGTCAGGAAATTGGTGACGGGTGTCAGGTTGTTCGACATAAGGGCCTCGTCGAATTTGGGCGTTCACTCTCCCTTATGGGGAGGATCGATCAAGATTTGCGTGAAACGGCAGATGAACCGGGGTGGAGATAACCGCCACCCCGGTAGCCTGACGCCGCCTCCTGCAAAAAAAGGGACGCAAGGCGCGGCTACTGCACCGCTTTTACATCCTCGACCATCTTCTTCAGCACGTCGTTGGTGACGTGCTTCTCGTAAACCGGGGCCATGGCGTCGATGAACCCCTGCTTGTCCGGCATGGTGATCTGCGCGCCGAGTTTTTCGACATTGGCACGCGATTCAGCGACCTTGGCTGCCCAGAGCTCGCGCTGCTTGGCGACGCTGTCCTTGGCTGCCTGCTTGAAGATCTCCTGATCCTCCGGCGTCAGCTTGTCGAAAGCGGCCTTGTTCATGACGAACACCTCCGGCAGGATCGTGTGCTCGTCAAGCGAGTAGTTCTTCGCAACTTCCGCGTGCTTGGCGGTGTCGTAGCTCGGGAAGTTGTTTTCCGCGCCGTCGATGACGCCCGTTTCGATCCCCGAGTAGACTTCGCCATAGGGCATCGGCGTGGCGTTGGCGCCGAGGGCCGCCACCATGTCGACGAAGATGTCGGACTGGATAACGCGGAACTTGAGGCCTTTCATGTCGGCAACCGAGGCGATCGGTTTCGTCTTGTTATAGAAAGAGCGTGCGCCTGCGTCATAATATGCCAGCACCACGAGGCCGGCTGGTTCGAACGCCTTCTTGATCTGGTCGCCGATCGCGCCGTCCATGACCTTGTGCATGTGTTCTTCTGAACGGAAGATATAGGGCAGCGCCGGCACGATGGTTTCCTTCACCGTCCCGTTGAACGGCGCCATCGAGATGCGGTTCAGCTCGATCACGCCCGAACGCACCTGCTCGATCGTGTCCTTCTCTTCGCCGAGCTGCGCGGAATGGTAGACTTCGACGGCGTAGCGGCCGCCCGTGCGCTCCTTCACCAGCTCGCCGAAATACTTGACGCCCTCGACGGTCGGATAGCCATCCGGATGAGTATCGGACGATTTCAGGACCGTTTGAGCGCTGGCCGCGCTGCTCATGAACGAGGCGGCAACAATAAGACCCGCCGCCAGTTTAACAAAGCTTTTCATGCTCTCCTCCCGATTTGCATGACGATTTAATTTTTCAGAGCCGGTACGCCTGCTTTGAGAGTCCAAAGGAAAAGTCCCCCTGCACGCTTTGCCTCCTTCCGGCGATAGTCCACGACCAGACACTGGTGGTCCGGCACGATTGAGAAGTTGCGCGAATTAGGAAGCCGCTCCTCCAACCGGCCCTCTATGGCTAGGGCCAGCAAGATGTAATGTCAACATACAAAACCTATGTACTTGTATGATGAATTCTTGCGCCCCGTACGGCAGAAAAACAAGCAGGGAACATGCAGACGAGGCGACAACGCAACATTGACAAGCAGGTGAATGCGGGCGTTCCTGTGTTGATCGATTGAAGGGCTGACGGAGGGACTGAGATGGCAAAATTGCGCATCGGGTTGATCGGTCTCGGCATGGCCGCAGCGCCGCATGCCAAAGGGCTGCTCGATCTTAAGGACAGAGTGGAGGTCACTGCCGCCTTCAGCCCGACGCCTGCGAGGCGGAAAGCATTTTCAGAGACCTACGGTTTTTTGACTTGCGACGACGCCGAGACGATATTCAGCGACCCGTCGATAGTTGCGGTCATGATCCTGACGCCGCCCAATACGCACCTCGAACTGGTACGGCGAGCAGCCGAAGCACACAAGCACGTGCTTCTCGAAAAGCCGCTGGAGATCACGCAGGAGCGGGCGCGGGCGCTGGTCGAGGTGGCGGAGCATGCCGGGATAAAGCTTAGCATCGTTCTTCAGCATCGCTTTCGTCCGGTCAGCATGGCATTTGCGGGACTGATCAATGAAGGGCGCCTCGGCGAGATCGCCAGCGCTTCGGCGCGCCTCCACAACTGGCGGCCGCAAAGCTATTATGACCAGCCGGGACGCGGCACTCGGGCTCGTGATGGCGGCGGCGTGCTTCTCACCCAGGCCATCCACACACTTGACCTTCTGGTTTCGCTCGCCGGCCTTCCGGAGGAGGTCAGAGCCTATGCGGCAACCAGCAAGGTGCACCGCATGGAGACGGAAGATCTGGCAATGGCGGCCATCCGCTTCGCAAGCGGAGCAATCGGGACGGTGAGCGCCACCACCTGCGCCTACCCCGGTTATCCGGACGAGATCGACGTCATCGGCACCCGCGGCATGGCCCGCCTCGGCGGGCGAAGTCTTGCCGCTTCCTTCCACGATGGAACCGAAATTTCAATCGAAGACAAAGCAGCCGGTGGTGCCGGCGCCGATCCTATGGCCTTCCCGCACGACCATCACCGCGCCGTGCTTGCCGATTTCCTCGACGCTATCGAGCATGGAGGCGAGCCGCGCGTGACCGGGCGCGAGGCGCTAAAGGTTCACCGCCTCATTGATGCCATTCTCGCCGCCGCCGAAAGCGGCCAGCCGGTACGTCCGTAAAGCGTTTCCGCGAGCAACCAAGCCGGCATGGTCGAGCTTAGTCTGGCGTCTGGTCGACCTGGCTCAGGAACTATCCTTCCCGGCGGGAGTTGAGCGTGGAAGGGAGAAACCGACATGCCAGCAAAATCCAAAGCACAGCAGAAGGCGGCTGGAGCAGCTCTCGCAGCAAAGCGCGGCGAAATACCGAAAAGCGAGCTTAAGGGGGCGTCCAAGCAGATGGTTGAATCCATGAGCGAGAAACAGCTCGAGGAGTTCGCCGCGACCAAGACAAAAGGAAAACCGGAACACGTCTCCCGGAAGCAGTAGGACGGCGTCAAAGGCGACTCCGTGCCCTCGGCCTATATTTGGCTCAATGAATCGGCAGGTTTCTCTCTCAACGTTGGCCCTACAAGAATGTCATCGGCCCTGCGTTCAGGATCACACGCCCGCATTTCGGCCGTCAGCAATTTTAAAGCCTCAGCCAACTTTCTTTCCGCATTGACGGTAAACGCTGAACCGGCTTCCCGCAACTCGCCGTAGGCTTTTGCGCACTCATAGACCTCATCGACCCTGGCAAGACACTCCGCTGTGGGTTTGATGAGTCTCAGGGCGAGACGGAGGTTGATTGCGATCGCAAGTTCGAACGCAGCAGCCGAGAAACTTGCAACCGCGCCCGGGGGATGGACTCGGTTCAGAAACACCTGCCATTGAGGGATCATTGCGGTCTCCGGAACACCGACCTAAATTTCATGAAAAACGAGAGTACGCGAACACATATCTCTCGTGGGTTGATCATGCCCTCCAAGTCCTCGTCTGTCCTCGGACCTTAGTCTTAACGCTAGCGGACGAAAGTCTGATCCCGCCCATGGGAAAGGTCTGATGACCTTCAATCCGGCGTATCGAGGGTTGACGGCCAGCATCCGACATGAGCAATCTCATGGAGCTTGGGCTGGAGTTTTTCGGCTTCGAATCTTGGCTGCACGTAAATTTGCTCAGCAGGTTTTGCCCGCCGTCTCGAGCCGAATGTCCGCCATTGCTCCAAGTGCGCCCTTTAATTATCACAAAGGATGTGGGTGCTGACCCGCGTCAGGTAACAGCGATGACTACGCGTCGGAATTTTCTAGCCATCTTGTGTTGGGCTTCGGTCGGCGCTTCCCTTTCGGTTCTTCCCTACAAGATCGAAATTGCCGGATCCGCATTCGGCGTGACCGCCCAGTCTGCTCTGGCCAAGAGTGGAAACAACGGGAATGGGGGTGGCAACGGCGGGGGCAATGGCAACGGCGGAGGCAATGGCGGAGGCAACGGCGGAGGGAATGGAAACAGCAGCGGCAATGGGAACAGCGGCTCGAGCAACGGCTCTTCCGGAAAGAACTCTGGTGCATCAGCTACGACAAGCGACAACTCCTCGCTCGAAGTGCGTCACGTCGATGGAATGAGCGAGGAGATCAAAAGGGGACGCTACGTCATGAAGGACGCGAAAGGACGCACGATCGTCAATCGGCGCGCCACCTTTGATGATGTAAAGCGGCTTCGGTCGTTCAGTCCCTGACCAGCTTTCGATCAACGGCATCGCGAAGGACCATCGCCGCCTCGGTCCTGTTATTGACGTCAAGTTTCGCCATGACCTGTGTCATGTGATGCTTGATCGTTTTCTCGTGCAGGTCGAGTTTTCTGGCCACCTCCTTATTGCTAAGTCCTGTCGCGACGAGGCTCAGAACTTCGTGCTCGCGTGCGGTAAGCGCCGCAATTGCGTCAGCATCAGAAGACGGGGGTGGATTGTGAAGCAACTTGGCGGACAGCGTCGGCGCGACATATCCGTCCCCCGCAGCCACCGTACGGATGATGTCGGCAAGCGCCCTGGAGCCGACACCCTTGAGAACATAACCTTTCGCCCCCGCTTTCAAGGCGCCGGTAACGTCGTCGTTGGCTTCAGAGACCGTCAACATAATGATCTTCTGCGACGGTGATACTTCAAGGATCGGATCAATCGCATTCAGTCCCCCGCCGGGCATGGAAATGTCGATGAGCATGACGTCAGGCTGCAGGTTCTCTGCAATTCGCAACGCGTCATCCCTCGATCCGCCTTCGGCAACCACCTCGAAGCCGTCGATCTCCGACAAGCTCCTCGTTACGCCCTCTCTAAACAACGGATGATCGTCGATAACCGCGACCCGTATCTTTTCGCTCATACTTGCTCGGCCTCCTCAGTATTCAGTGTCATTCTGACGATCGTGCCTGGCGCCGCGGATGTGATCTCGAACGTACCGCCAAGACTTTCAACGCGTTCCCTGAGGCCTGCAAGCCCAAGGCTGGTAGGCCCGACGTCGTCAGGGTTGAAACCCGGCCCATCGTCTGCAACCTCCACAGTGACGCACCTTCCCTGCAGGCGTTGAATAACGTGCTGGCCACCGCCGCCGTGACGATGCGCGTTATTCAGCGCCTCCTGGACGAAACGGTAGACGCATATCTTCGCAGACGGCGACAGACAAACAGATGTGCTGGATGTGACCAAGTCGACCACCGTTCCGGTTCTCTGCCGATGCGCGTGAACACTCCGCTCCAATATTTCCGAAAGACTCGCAGCCTCGATCTGCGGCAAGACCAGACCGCTGCAAATCGTGCGGATTTCGTGCATGGCCTCGTCGAGGCTTGCCTTGATGGACGCGATCTCCTGCTCGCGCCTGGCCGGAGAGGTCGGGGAGCCGACGACGGTGCGACTATCCAGCCGAAGCGACGCATAGGCTATAAGCTGGGCCGGGCCATCGTGAAGATCAGCGCCGATGCGCCGCAGATGGCTCTCGTTCAACGCCGTGACACGCTCGGACGCGCGCTGGACACGCTCCCGGAGAGCCTCGTTCTGGGCGAGTAGGGCGGACAGATCGTCAATCCGCTGCCTTAACGCGTGACGCTGGTTTTCGATCGTCCGGCTGCCCCTTAGAACAATCGCAGATAGCGTGGCAAAGAACACGAGCGTAAAGCCTGCCACGGCGAGCCACGTATGAAGCCGGGCCCGGTTCAGGCTGTGCTGGAAGTCGTAGGCAATCTCGTAAAACTCGGAGACGGCGACCACCTGTCCCGACCAGGGCTGAAGGACAGGGTTATAGATCTCCAAAAGCGGTTTTCCGGCCAGGCGTTCTGTCTCGTCCTCGACATCATCGAGGTCGTTGAATTGCGCCGCCATCTTGCCGGCAAAGGCCGTCTTGAGTTCATCGCTAAGCGGGAACCTCTTCCCGACCATGGCCCTGTCGTTCGAATAGAGAACGGTTCCGTCCGACCGCCACAAACGGAATGACAAAAGCCGGTCTCCGAGCGCACCTTGCCCGAGCGTCTCGTCCAGAGCTCTCGCGACCGTGTCGTCAAGCGCCTCGCTCGTCTGCATGTCAGGCAGCAGCGGAGCAACGACACTGTCCACGTAAAGGGCGGTCGTTGCGGCAGAATTGCGTGTAACGGCGTCTTCGATCATACGTGTCACGAACGCCCCGACCAGGAGCATCGCCACGATCGAGACGACGCCGCCAATGACCAGGAACTGCTTGGCCAGCGACTGCGAATTCCACTTTGAAATCAGGTTGGGCCGACGCACGAGTATTCTCGGGGATTGGTCGCATAAACTGGGCGACCCGTTTCGATCTGGCAGACAGCCTACCGTCTCCGCTGCGGCGGTCAATGGTGAGCTCGTCCTGCCCCGACTATCAGACGTTTGGAATCCCTCCATCGGACTTAAGTCCTAACCGCCGCGGCATTGGTCTGAGGATCATGGAATCGCGCCGCTGCGCGAGCTATTGTCGCCCCACTGATGCCGCTCATCTGCAGCGACCGCGATTTGCATCGCTGCTTCAACAAGGAGACAATCACATGCCTATCAGGAAACTTGTCGGCCGGAGCATCCTCGCGCTCGCCATGACCGTCGCTCCACTGGCGGGCGCCTCGCTGGGGATATCGGATGTGGCCTTCGCCAAGGGCGGAAATGGCAACGGCAATTCCGGGGGTGGGAATGGGAATGGCAACGGCAATGGGAATGGCAACGGAGGCAGCCATGGCAGCGCCGGTTCGAACCATGGCAAGTCTGGCAACGCGCATTCGAAGGCGAGTTCCAAGACTGGGACTGCAAGCACGCCGACGCTCGAATCGCTTTTCTTTCACGACAAGAAACCCAGCAAGGCCGTAAAGGCGGGTAAGCCCGCGAAGGCCGGCAATGCTGCAAAGGCAAGTCTGAGGAGCGCCAAATCAGATACGGCTGGCCTGAGTTCGTTGAACCGCAATTATCACGCCTACATGAATTCCAACGACCCGCGGCTGGCCCCTGTTGCCGACTATGTGATGGCATATGCGGAATTCGAAAAGGTAAGCGGGCCGGATGTGCTTCCGACGGATCCCGAACTGAGCGATGAGGCGCTGCGCGAGGCTCTTGCGGGCTTCACGAAGGGAGGGGTCGTGAGCGACGATGCCCTTGCAGAAGCAAAGGAAATCCTTGGCGTGGGGCCGGCCGTCGGCAAGATCGATGAGATTCGCGAAACGCTCCCCGAGCCGGAGATCGTGGATACCGTTGAGGAGCCGGCAGCCACGGAAACGACAACCGTGACGATCGTCACCGAGACGCCAGTCGAACCGGCGAACTGACGTTGGTCATTCGCCGGTACCTTGCGGCGGTGACTGAAGAGTAGGTCCGCTCGGCTTCAGGCTATTTTCGTGCTAAAGTACGAAAATTGGGGGGCGATGTTGAATGGGAGGACGAAAACATGCCCACTCAAGTCCCAAAGGATTTCCGCCGTGTGATCGTTGCCGCGTCGGTAGGAAACATCATCGAATGGTATGACTTCTATATCTTCGGAAGCTTGGCCGCCGTGCTTTCGGTGAAGTTCTTTGAGCAATCCAACCCGGTTGCAGCTCTGCTGAGTACGATTGCGCTGTTCACCGCAGGATTCCTGATCCGTCCCTTGGGGGCGTTCCTCTTCGGCTGGATGGGCGACCGGGTCGGCCGCAAATACACGTTCCTCATCACGCTCAGCGGCATGGGGTTGGGCACAGGCGCCATCGGCTTGATACCGAGCTATCAGGCGATCGGGCTGACCGCCGCATTCCTCCTCTTCGGCCTGCGGATGGTCCAGGGCTTGTGCCTGGGCGGCGAGTATGGCGGGGCCATCACCTACGTCGCCGAGCATGTCCCCGACGAACGCCGCGGCTACTACACAGGTTGGCTTCAGACCTCTCCAACTCTCGGGATCGTGGTGTCGCTGGCCGTGATCATCGCGACGCGCACGTATTTCGGCAATGAGGTCTTCGACGAATGGGCGTGGCGCATTCCGTTCCTGGTATCCTTCCTGCTGGTAGCCATTGCAATCTATATCCGGCTTCAGCTCCGGGAGACACCGATCTTCCAGGAGATCAAGGCTAAGGGACAGATGACCCGAAATCCCTGGAAGGAAGCCTTCCTCAGTGCCAACATCCAATACGTCGGGATCGCGACCATCGTGCTGATCGGGCAAGGAGTGGTCTGGTACAGCGGCCAGTTTTGGGCTTTGTACTTCCTGCAGCAGGTTTCCAAGGTGGACTCGCTGACCTCGTCCTACATCGTGGGAGCTGCGCTGCTCATTGCAACGCCGAGTCTGATCTTTTTTGGCTGGCTGTCAGACATTGTCGGCCGCAAGCCAGTGATTCTCGGAGGCATGCTGCTCGCCGCGATCACGTACTATCCGCTGTATTTGTGGCTGGGAACAGTCACGCAGCCTGACAACATCAACTTCCCGGCCGCGATCTTCATCATCTTCATCCTCGTTTGCTATGTCGGGATGGTATATGGCCCGGTCGGAGCGTTCCTGGCGGAATACTTCCCCGGCAGGATCCGGTACACGTCGGTATCGGTGCCGTATCACATCGGCAATGGCTGGGGCGGCGGATTGGTGCCGTTCATCACCTCGGCGGCGTTCGCGGCCACCGGCAGCATCGGCTACGCGCTGATCTACCCGATCGCGGTTCCTGCCGTATGCTTCCTGCTCGCCCTCTTCCTGATGCCCGAGACCCGCAGAATAAGCATCTGGGAGCCGGTCGAGCCTAGTACCGGATCGTAACAAGGTTGTCCGTGTGCGGGCCGCAAGGCCCGCCTCGCACCGTCGCATAGGAGCGCCCGTGACCCGCCAATCGCCTTCGACAGCCATCGCGGCAATCGCATCACCGGCAATTTCATTCTGATCGACCGGATGACCAATCGGACCATCGATGCCAATATGTGTCGAGCGGAAAATATTCGCTGGCAGGCTCTTGAGATCAATCGCGGGTCGCGTGCCGTCCTGATGAACCAGCGGCCTGCGGTCGTATGGTTCACCGGGCTTTCAGGCTCAGGCAAGTCGACTGTTGCAAATAGTCTCGAGAAGCTGCTCCACGCTAAAGGCCGTTACACCTACGTGCTGGATGGCGACAATATTCGCCATGGCCTCAACCGCGATCTTGGCTTCACCACTGAAGACCGCGTCGAAAACATCCGGCGCGTTGCGGAAGTGGCCAAGCTGATGGCCGATGCCGGATTAATTGTGCTCGTCTCCTTCATCTCGCCTTTTCGCGCCGAGCGCCAGCTCGCACGCGCGATGATGGAAAAAGGCGACTTCTTCGAAGTATTCATCGACACACCGATAGAGGAATGCGCCAGGCGCGATCCGAAGGGGCTCTATAAGCGCGCGATCACCGGCGAGATCAAAAACTTCACTGGAATCAGCTCCCCCTACGAGCCGCCGGAGAATCCTGAGCTCCGTCTTCGCACGGTGGGTTCCGATCCTGATCGGCTCGCCATGCAGGTGGAGGAGTTGCTCGGCGTGCGCCCTGCGGGCTGAGGGTGGGAAATCAGGTTGAGGGCGAACTGACAAGCTATTCTGCCCATCGCGGCGGTTCTCTCTATCACTGAAAGTTGAAAGGATGCGCGCGGCGGAAGGTCACTCCCGGACCAAGCTGTGTTACAGTTTTCTTATTATTTGACTAACACAGTGATTGGGTTGCCGATGCTTACGACACTCGCTGTGCTCATGAGCCTCTCTGGCGCCGCTGCGACGATGGCGCAAGCGGCAGGAGGCGAGGTCGATGTTGAGCTCGTCCTCGCGGTCGATACCTCCCGGTCCATGGACTATGAGGAAATTCGCATCCAGCGTGAGGGTTATGTCGAAGCGCTCAAGCACAAGGAATTCATCGACGCGGTAAAGAACGGTCCCACCGGCCGCGTCGCCATAAGCTATTTCGAATGGGCAGGCTATGTGGTGCCTGGTTCCGTGATCGATTGGGAGGTAATCGAGACGCAGCAGGATGCGGTCGATTTCGCCGGCAAGCTTGAAGCACGGCCGATCAACACGCAGCGCCGCACGTCGATCTCCACCGCCATCGCCCAAGGCACGATGATGATCGCCTCCAGCCCCTATAGCGGCGTGCGGGAGGTGATCGATGTTTCCGGGGACGGCCCAAACAATTCCGGCGACCCGGTCACGCCCAGCCGAGACAAGGCGATGAAAGCAGGCGTCGTCATCAACGGCCTCGCGATTATGCTGAGGCCATCTGAGAGCCGGCTCGACGAGTATTATGCAGATTGCGTGATCGGTGGGCCCGGCTCCTTCGTGCTGCCGGTGCACAAGATCGAGGATTTTGCCGTTGCCGTGCGCCGTAAGCTGGTCATGGAGATCAGCGGCTTTACCCCGCCGGCCACGGTACGGAAAGTTGCTGGCGTCGAGCCAACGACCGATTGTCTGATTGGCGAGAAGCAGTGGCAAGACCTGTTCGACCGCTGACTTCCACTATTTCATCCTCTCCAGCTTTGGTTCGGTCCTTGAACGGCGGACAGGAAAGGCGACCGGGCGCAGCTGGATCTCAGCTGCGCCCGTGTGCCTATCCACCTCAGGCGGCAAGATCGAAGCGATCGGCGTTCATCACCTTCGTCCAGGCCGCCACAAAGTCGCGCACGAACTTCTCTTGCGTGTCACTCTGACCGTAGACTTCGGCGAGCGCTCTCAGTTGGGAGTTCGAACCGAAGACGAGATCGACACGGGTGCCGGTCCACTTCATTTCATCCGTATTGCGATCGCGTCCCTCGAATACGTACTTCGATTCCGGTGCCGCCTTCCAAACCGTGCCCATGTCGAGCAGGTTGACGAAGAAATCGTTGGTGAGCGTTTCAGGGCGCGTGGTGAAGACTCCGTGCTGGGATTGTCCGGCATTGGCGTTCAAAACGCGTAGGCCGCCGACGAGAACTGTCATTTCCGGCGCCGTCAGCGTCAGCAGTTGCGCCTTGTCGATCAGCAACTCCTCGGGCGAAATGGAATATTCGCCCTTCTGATAGTTGCGGAACCCATCGGCGATCGGTTCGAGTACGGCAAAGGAGTGCACATCGGTCTGCTCCTGCGTCGCGTCGGTGCGGCCGGGCGTGAACGGAACTTCGATTTGATGCCCGCCGTTCGCCGCCGCCTTCTCGATGGCTGCTGCGCCGCCGAGCACGATGAGATCGGCGAGCGACACTTTCTTTCCGCCGGACTGGGCGTCGGTAAACGCCTTCTGAATCCGTTCAAGCGTATCGAACACGATCGCCAGCTGGTCTGGCTGGTTGACCTCCCAATCCTTCTGGGGTGCGAGGCGGATGCGCGCGCCGTTTGCGCCTCCGCGCTTGTCGGAGCTGCGGAAGGTGGATGCCGAGGCCCAGGCGGTCGAGACCAGCTGGGAGATTGACAGTCCCGATGCGAGGATACTGCCCTTGAGATTGGCGATATCCTGTGCGTCGATCAGGACGTGGTCAATCGCGGGGAGGGGATCCTGCCAGATCAGTTCTTCCGCCGGAACTTCCGGGCCGAGATAGCGCACGCGCGGTCCCATGTCGCGATGGGTCAGCTTGAACCAGGCGCGGGCAAACGCATCTGCGAACTGATCCGGATTTTCGAAGAAGCGCCGGGCAATCTTTTCGTAGGCAGGGTCGAAGCGGAGCGCAAGGTCCGTGGTCAGCATGGACGGCGCGTGACGCCTGGACTTGTCGTGCGCGTCCGGTACTGTACCGGCACCGGCACCATGCTTTGGCGTCCACTGATGCGCACCGGCCGGGCTCTTCGTCAGTTCCCATTCGTAACCGAACAGGTTCCAGAAGAAGTTGTTGCTCCACTTCGTCGGTGTCGAGGTCCAGATGACTTCCAGGCCGCTGCCGATAGTGTCGCCGCCCTTGCCGGTTCCGAAGCTGCTCGTCCAGCCGAGGCCCTGCTCCTCGATGCCGGCCCCCTCGGGTTCAATACCAACATGCGAGGCATCGCCTGCGCCGTGGGTCTTGCCGAAGGTATGTCCGCCCGCAATAAGGGCGACAGTCTCTTCGTCATTCATGGCCATACGGGAGAAGGTCTCACGAATATCCCTGGCGGCGGCGAGCGGATCGGGGTTGCCGTTCGGCCCTTCCGGATTGACGTAGATCAGACCCATCTGCACGGCGGCGAGGGGAGTTTCGAGATCTCGTTCGCCGGAGTAACGCTTGTCTGCAAGCCAGGTATCCTCGGCGCCCCAATAAACGTCTTCTTCGGGCTCCCAGACATCCGGACGGCCGCCGGCGAAGCCGAACGTCTTGAAGCCCATCGACTCCAGGGCAACATTGCCGGTGAGGATCATCAGGTCGGCCCAAGAGATCTTGTTGCCGTATTTCTGCTTGATCGGCCAGAGCAGCCGGCGTGCCTTGTCAAGATTGACGTTATCCGGCCAGCTGTTGAGCGGTGCGAAACGCTGCTGACCGGCTCCCGCACCGCCGCGGCCGTCGCCGGTACGGTAGGTACCTGCACTGTGCCATGCCATGCGGATGAAGAGTGGGCCGTAGTGACCGAAGTCGGCCGGCCACCAGTCCTGCGAATCGGTCATCAGCGCGAGGAGATCCTTCTTTAGCGCCTCCAGATCGAGCTTCTTGAACTCCTCGGCGTAGTCGAATCCTTTGCCCATCGGATCGGACAGGGAGGAGTTCTGATGGAGGATCCTGAGGTTCAGCTGGTTCGGCCACCAGTCCCGGTTCGACCTACCGCCATGGGCCGTGTGCGTATGCACGACTGGACACTTGCCCGCAGTATCGACTTTTGAATCCATATTTTTCTTCCTTGTGATCACTTGAATTGGGCCACCCAGGGGAAGACCGCCCTGAAGCAAAAGAGTTCAGGGCGTCCGGCGCCTGGATAGTCTGTACGTCAACAAGCTACGCTACGCACCATCAGTGACCATTATATGGGCCGCGTGTGACGGTGGCTGCATCTCATCTCCGCTTCAGGCACTATACCCAAGCAGGTTCATTAATTTAAGTTGGATTTTCCGATCATTGCGATAAGGTTTAGTTATGCAAAGACACTTAAGCGGCTTCGCTGCTTTTCGAGGCGTTGGCGGGTGCCATCGTCGGCGACGAAATCCGGGTTTTGTTTTCTAGGCATCACAATTGCAGCAACATTGCCTGAACATCCTTCCGTCCCAGTAATGCTGTTGCAACCTTCGCGGCAGACAAGGGAGGGACGCGAGGGCGAGGCGACGTATTGAGGCTTCTGTTAATCGAGGAGGAGAGAACTGGCCGATGCGCTGTCGGTGGCGCTGAGCAAACACGGCATCGTCACAGACGATACAATGCATCTCGCTGACGCAATCGAATTAACGCGCCAAAATGTTTACGATGCGATCCTCCTGGACCGGCGTCTACCTGATGGTGAAGGATTGACGTTCATTCCGACGTTGAGGCGGGCAGGTTGGTAGTTGCCTGTGAGGGAGAAAGCTCCTGCACTCTGATGAGCTCATCGCGCTGACATCGACAGACACCTGCAGAACGCCTCCTATTCCGGACACGCGCGATTTACGGAGCCGTCGCGTTCGATGGAGCGCCGGGAATACCGGCTGGACTTCCCCGGCATCTGCAATGGCCGATACGCGATCCGGATCCTTCCAAAGAGATTTTGCTTCGACCAAAGCGATGTTGCCTTTGGCTCGGAGGATCATCTGCTTTCGGTGGACGTTCGATGCGATTGATGGCCGCGACTGGAGCCACGGCCGTCTCTTGCGTTCAGGATGGCATGGCCTGATCGCAGGGCACACCGCAGCGGCGCCTGATGCCCGTGGCAGTGATCAGCGCGCCGGCCACGGCGGCTGCGACCGGGACGATGAGCGCCGTCTGAAGCGATACCAGCCGCGCTTCAGCAGATGTGGAATCGCCAAGAGCATAGGCGCCGATGGCACTTGCACCCGAAAGGCCGAGGGCTGCGCCGAACTGGAAGGCGGTATTGACCAGCCCGCCGGCCAGCCCCTGTTCGTCTTCACGAATGCCGTCGGTGGCGGTGATTGTCAGCGGGCTGTAGGCGATCGAGAAGGCCAGTCCGAGCAGCAGCATGCTTGGGAAGATCGCGGCATATGTCCAGTCGAGTTCCATCCGCAACAGTAATGCATAGGAGATGGCGGCAAGAACGAAGCCTCCGAAGATGACGCGTTCGTTTCCGAAGCGATCGACAAGCCTGGGCGTCAGGATGGGAGCGACGACCGCGTCGATGCCGATCACCAGCATCGCAATGCTGGTCTGCATGGGTGTCCAGCCAAGCAGTTCCTGGAGATAGAGTGTCGCGATAAACTGGAAGCCGAAGAATGATCCGGCGAACAGCAGTGCTCCGAGGTTCGACCGGACGAGGGATCCGGAGCGGAATATTCCGAAACGCACGAGCGGGGAAGCGGACCGGCGCTCGACGAGGACGAAGGCAAGCCACAACGCCGCACTCGCTCCGAACACGCCGAGCGTCCATGCCCAGTTCTGGTCCGGATGTTCGAGGCGGGTCACGCCATGGACTGCAAGCAGCATCGCCGCCGTTAGCGCGACAGCGCCAGGGATGTCGAAGCGCTCCTTGGCGGTTGCAGACTGCGTGTCGGCGATGAGCCTGATCGCGGCCGCAAAGGTGAGGAGCGCGAGGATGACCGGCGCAAAGAACACCCAGCGCCAGTCGATCGCGGAAAGAAAACCGCCCAAGACAAGCCCAAACGAGAAACCGGCGGAGGCCGTGGATGCGTAAATGGTCACTGCGCGGTTGCGCTGAGGGCCTTCCGGAAAACTCGTCGTGACAAGCGCCAAGCCGGCCGGTGTCATGAATGCCGAGGCGGCGCCCGTGACAAAGCGAGCGAGAAGGAGCATCCAGCCTTCCGTGGCAAGGCCGCCGAGGCCCGAAAATGCAATGAAGACCGCAAGTGCGGAAAGGAAGACCCGGCGCTTGCCGAAGATGTCCGCAGCGCGGCCGCCGAGCAGCATGAAACCGGCGTAACCGAGCACATAAGCGCTCACCACGCCGCTCAGCGTGGTTGTCGTCAAATTAAGATCGGACCGGATTGCCGGAAGCGCGATATTCAGCATGGCGACATCGATGCCCTCAAGAAAGATTGCCCCGCAGAGGACGATCAGCGTGGCTGCGGCACGGGGCGTCATAGGTGCAGCGCCTGTTTCAGGGGATGAAAAGGTTGTTGACATAAAGCATGATCCTTCGTTGACGATGGAGGAACAGTGACTTTTCGTCAGCCAGTTCCCTCTTGTAACTGTCAAACAATAAGGCCATGATCCGGCGCTATGAAAGAAGGCACTTTAAACTCACCGAGTAACCCTTGCAGCACCGAGGCGGATTACGAGGTCCTGCAGTGGGACGCGCGCGAAGGCTGCGAGGTACGGCAAATCCTCGATCGCATCGCCGACAAATGGTCGCTGCTGGTGATCGCGCTACTGGAAAAGCGCACTCTGCGCTTCACCGAATTACGCAACAGCATCGAAGGCATCAGCCAGCGCATGCTGACGACCACCTTGCGCAACCTGGAACGCGACGGAATTATCGAGCGGACGGTCTATCCCGTCGTGCCGCCGCGCGTGGAATACGCCCTGTCGCCCCTCGGCTGTACTCTGCACGAAACCATCCAGGCGCTGGTGGGGTGGACGGAATCGAACCAGGCTGAAATTCTGGCGGCCCGCGCCCGTTATGACACTAAGGCAGCCAGCGAGCGCTGGTGAAAGGTAATTTGCCGATGCCGACTGAACGTCCGACTTCGCCTGTAAGAGCGACGCTTGCTTCCATAGATCGCTTCTGCCGCGCCGTCTTCATTGCAGCGGGTACTGACAAGGCTACCAGCGATGGAGCGACGCGGGCGATGATGCATGGGACGCGGCTCGGCATCGACAGCCATGGCGTCCGGCTGTTGCCACACTATGTCAGGGGCTTGACCGAAGGCCGCATCAACCGGCAGCCGAAGGTGGCGCTGGCTTCGGCATTCGGAGCGGTCGGTGTGCTCGACGCCGATAATGGCCATGGAGGGCTCGCTACTTTCGTGGCGATGGATCATGCGATCGAATTTGCGGACCGTTACGGCATCGGGGCCGTGGCCATCCGCAATTCCTCGCATTTCGGGCCTGCCGGTGCCTATGCGCTCGAGGCGACCCGGCGGGGCTTCATCGGCTTTGCCTTTTGCAATTCCGACAGTTTCGTCCGCTTGCATGACGGTGCGATGCGCTTTCACGGCACCAATCCGATCGCCTGCGCCGTGCCTGTCGTCAACGACAATCCCTGGCTCTTCGACATGGCCACCAGCGCGGTGCCCTATAACCGCGTTCAGCTTTACAGGAGCCTTGGCAAGAGCCTGCCTGCCGGTACGGCTTCGGATAGCCGCGGCCACGATACCACCAACCCGGAACAAGCCGACATGCTGGCGCCGCTTGGCGGTGAATTCGGGTTCAAAGGTGCGGGGTTGGCGGGAATTTCTGAAATCCTCAGCGCTATCCTGACCGGCATGAAATTGAGCTTCGACATCGCGCCAATGCCCGGCCCGGATTTCTCGACGCCGCGGGGACTCGGCGCGTTCGTGCTCGCGATGAAGCCTGATGCTTTCCTGGATAGACATCGGTTCGACGCTGCCATGACGCGCTATCTGGAGACGTTGCGAAATTCACCGGCCCGCGATGAGCTGCATGTCATGGCGCCGGGCGACCGCGAATGGAACGTTGCCGAGGACCGCGAGAGGAATGGTGTCGAACTCGACCCCGCGACAGCGGAATGCTTTGCGGCGCTTGCCGCGCGTTACGATCTGAAACCCCCGTTCGGCCCGTAGGGCCTGTTTCTTGCGGCGGATTGACGCATAGGAAGATCAATGTTACCAAAGGACGAATTGGTCAGGCCACTTGGCCAATTGTGCGTTTGAGGAGAAACGCGCCAGGAGGCATATGTTTTCAGCTGTTGAATCGCGCCGCCTTTACAGGCAGGTGGCTGACCAAATTCGTTCGATGATCGCGACTGGCGAACTGGCTGTTGGCCAGCGCCTTCCGCCCGAGCGCGAACTCGCCGAAAAGCTGGCGGTCTCGCGCCCGACCATTCGCGAAGCTTTGATAGTGCTGGAAGTCGAAGGGCTCGTGCATATCCGCATGGGCTCGGGAATATATGTCGCCCGGAAGCACACCATTCAACCCGCTCAGCCGGAGCGCGAACCGTTCGAGGGGCCTTTCGAGCTGCTGCAGGCCCGCGCCATCATCGAATGTGCGATCGCCGAAGAGGCTGCACAGCGTGCGACGCCCAGCCACATTGCCGTGCTCGACGAGAATCTGGAGCAGATGGCAAGCGTTGTCGGCGACACCAACGCGGCGCTCGCCGTCGACCGAGCCTTCCATACAGCAATCGCCGGGATCGTCGAAAATGCGGTGCTCATTCGCTTCACCGGCGAAATCTACGATCAGCGCATGACGCCGTATTTCGAGAAGCTGGCGAGCCATTTCGAGGGACCGGATTCCTGGACGTGGGCGATGGAGGAGCATCGCGCCATCAGGAATGCGATCGCAGCCAACGACCCCGTGGCCGCCAAACAGGCGATGCGGACGCATCTCGACAGATCGCAGAAGAGATTTTCCGAAAGCTTCGGGGAGGAGTTTTTCGGAGAAGACGAAGGCCGCGCGGCCCAGAGGAAAGCAAAGATCTAACGCAAGCTCGGGAGGAAAGAGCGATGAAGATCAGACTGGCTACGATAGTTTGCACGGCAGCCGCCATCATGGCGACGACGGTTGCAGCGCACGCACAGACGGTCCTGAAATGGGCCCATGTCTACGAAACGTCCGAGCCCTTCCACACGGATTCGGTCTGGGCATCCGAGGAGATCAACAAGCGCACCGGTGGGCGCTACAAGATCGAGGTCTATCCCGCTTCACAGCTCGGCAAGGAAGCGGACATCAACCAGGGGTTGAAGCTTGGCACCGTCGATATCATCATTTCCGGGTCGAGCTTTGCCGCCCGCGACTATAAGCCGATCGGCGTCACCTACTTTCCCTATATCTTCCGCGGTCCAGAACATCTGATCGCCTACACCAAGAGCGATGTTTTCAAGCGCCTTGCGCAGGGCTACGAGGATAAGACCGGCAACCACATCGCTGCCGTCAGCTATTACGGCACGCGCCAGACGACCTCGAACAAGCCGATCGCGAAGTGCGCCGACATGCAGGGTCTCAAGATTCGTGTTCCCGACGTTCCGGCCTATCTCGCGATGCCGCGGGCCTGCGGCGCCAACACGACGCCGATCGCCTTTGCCGAGGTCTATCTGGCGCTTCAGAACGGCACGGTCGAGGCACAGGAAAACCCGCTGACGACGATCGAGGCGAAGAAGTTCTACGAAGTTCAGAAGAACATCATCCTGACCGGCCATATCGTCGATCACCTGAACACCGTGGTTTCCAAAACCCTGTGGTCGAGCCTTTCCGACGAGGACAAGAAAATCTTCGGAGATGTGATGCAGGAAGCTGCAGAGCGCACGACGAAGACGATTGAAGGGCGTGAGAACAAGCTCATTGCCACCTTCAAGGAAAAGGGCATCAACGTAACAGAAGTCGACAAGAGCGACTTCGAGAAGACGGTTGCCGAGAAGGTGGCCTTCGAGGACTTCGGCTACGAGAAGTCCGACTGGGAAGCCATCCGCGCTATCCAATAATCGTGACAATGCGGCGCCATCGAGCGCCGCATTCTCCCTTCCGGCAAAAACGGATGTCGCTCATGTCGCAAGAAGTCCATACCCAGATCACCCCCGACGAGATTGCCCACACCTTCGAAGGCGCGGCTCCAACCGCTAAAGCTTCGGACTATGCCCCGGAGGACTGGATCACCCTGATCGTCTTCTGGCTGATGACCGGCTGCGTCTTCCTGCAGTTCTTCACACGTTATGTCTTGAACGACAGCTATGCCTGGACGGAAGAGATCGCCATCAACTGCCTGATCGGCGTCGTCTTCCTCGGTTCGATCATGTGCGTGCGCACCTCGCGCCATATCCAGGTGGACGTGTTCTACCACTATATGCCTGCGCGTCTGGCGAGGGTTCTTGCCACCTTCGTCGATGTCGTGCGCATCGGCTTCTTTGCCTACGCCTGCTATCTGATGTGGCGCTATGTACAGATCGTCGCCGGCGAGGAGATGGTGACGATCGCGCTGCCCCGCAACATCGTCTTCTATAGCGTCTTTGCCGGATTCGTCCTGATGCTGCTGCGCGCCATCATGGTCTCCGTGGCCAATATGCGCCGCGGCTATTCCGTTCTGGAACGGCCTGAGGAATTCCAGAAAATCGAGGATTGATCAAATGCTCCTGCTCGTCGGCTCCTTTCTCTTGCTGATGGTCATCGGCGTGCCGGTCGCCATCTCGATGGCGTCCGCCTCGGTGCTCTATATCGTCCTTTATGGCGTCGCGCCCGACATCATCGTCGCCCAGCGCATGATCGCCGGCGTCGAGAGCTTTCCGCTGCTTGCCGTTCCCTTCTTCATTCTTGCCGGCAACCTAATGAATTCGGCTGGCGTAACAGGCCGCATCTATTCGTTTGCGGTTGCCCTCGTCGGCTGGATGAAGGGAGGGCTCGCGCAGGTCAACATCATCGGCTCGGTCATCTTCTCCGGCATGTCGGGAACCGCGCTTGCGGATGCCGCCGGCATCGGTACGATCGAGATCAAGGCGATGAAGGACCATGGCTATCCGGTCGAAGCTGCCGTCGGCGTCACCGCGGCCTCGGCGACGCTCGGCCCGATCTTTCCGCCGTCTCTGCCCTTCGTCATCTACGGCATGATGGCGAATGTATCGATCGGCGCGCTGTTTATGGCCGGCATCCTGCCCGGAATCGTCATGACCATTCTGATGATGGTGACGGTGGCCGGCTTCGCCTATGCGCGGAGCTGGGGTTCGGACGCGCCCTTCGATGTGAAGCAACTGCTGTCGGCGTCGCTGGAAATCGTCGTGGTGCTGCTCGTTCCCGTCGCGATCTATCTCATGATGCTTGCCGGCTTGTCGATGAACGTGTCGGCCGGCATTGCGCTTGCAGCGCTTCTGGCGCTGGACTGGTATTTCAGTTTTTCCGCCGTCATGGCGCTGATGACGCCGGTCATTCTCATCGGCGGGATGACGATGGGCTGGTTCACGCCGACGGAGGCGGCGGTCGCGGCGGTGCTCTGGTCGCTTTTCCTGGGGCTGGTGCGCTACCGCACGATGACGTTCGCAACGCTCGCCAAGGCGAGCTTCGATACGATCGAGACCACGGCCTCGGTCCTTTTCATCGTCACGGCGGCCTCGGTTTTTGCCTGGCTGCTGACGGTCAGCCAGGCAGCACAGCTCTTATCGACGGCGATCCTTTCGATCACCGACAACAAGTGGGTGTTCCTGATCCTCGTCAATCTGCTGATGCTTTTCGTCGGTTGCTTCCTGGATACGATCGCTGCGATCACCATCCTCGTGCCGATCCTGTTGCCGATCGTGATGCAGTTCCAGATCGATCCCGTGCAGTTCGGCCTCATCATGACGCTCAATTTGATGATCGGCCTGCTGCATCCGCCACTCGGAATGGTATTGTTCGTCCTGTCGCGGGTGGCAAAGCTCTCCGTCGAGCGCACGACCATGGCGATCCTGCCTTGGCTCGTTCCGTTGTTCATCGCGCTGTTCCTGATCACCTTTATTCCGTCGGTTTCGCTCTGGCTGCCGCAGCAGCTCGGGTTGTTGAAGTAATCACGGAGGTACGCATGCAGACGCGTTTTGCCCGGCTTTACGGACCACGGGATCTGAGGGTCGAGGCAGGCTCGGTGCCGGAACCCGGGGAAGGCGAAGTGCTCTTGCGCATGGCGGTTGCGGGGATCTGCGGCTCCGACCTGCACTACTATCAGGATGGCGGCTTTGGGCCGGTGCGTGTGCGCGAGCCGATCATTCCCGGCCACGAAGCATCCGGCTTCGTCGAGAAGGCGGGCGCTGGCGTGGCCTTGCCTCCTGGCACCCTCGTCGCCGTCAATCCGAGCCAGCCGTGCGGATCGTGCGAATATTGCGAGTGCGGGCAGCCGATCCACTGCCTCAACATGCGTTTCATGGGCAGCGCCATGCGGCTCCCGCATGAGCAAGGCATGTTTCGCCAGTGGCTGGTCGTATCGGCAGTGCAATGCGTTGCCGTCCCCGGGAAGGTCAGTGCCGCCGAAGCAGCCTGTGCCGAACCGCTCGCCGTCTGCCTGCATGCGGCTTCACGCGCGGGCGATATCGCCGGAAAGAAGGTGCTGGTCACCGGCGCCGGGCCGATCGGATGCCTCGTCGTTGCCGCCGCAAGACATCATGGGGCTGCGGAAATCGTCGTCACCGACCTCGCTGATGCAGCACTGCAGCGCGCAGGCGCCATGGGTGCCGGCAAGACGATCAATGCGAAAGATCAGGACGCGCTGGCGGCATACGAAGCCGGCAAGGGCTATTTCGACCTTGCTTTCGAGTGTTCTGCCGCAGCACCCGCAATCCGCTTTGCCATCGCGTCGGTCAAGCCGCGCGGCGCCATCGTGCAGGTGGGCGTGACCGGGGACATTGCCATTCCGTTGAACGCTCTCGTCAGCAAGGAGCTGCATATTCACGGTTCGCAGCGCTTTCATCCGGAATTCGCGGATGCCGTGGCATTGATCGCCGGCCGGCAGATCGACGTTCGTCCGATCATCAGCCACAGCTTTCCGCTCGATCGTGCCCTTGAGGCTTTCGAGCAGGCCGGTGACCGCTCGGCTGCGTGCAAGGTGCAGCTGGTTTTCTAGGGAGCAAAAAAGAGATCGCCAATTTCCTTGCACGCGATGACGCGCAAGGTAGTTGACCACGAAGGAGTTGCCCTCGATGACTTTGAAGGATTTGTTGTTGTCCTTGAAGGTTGGCACGTCGCAAATGCGAGCCCTGATTTTTAGGGAGAGCCAGAAACTCGAACTTAACCTATATAAATAATAGCTATTTACTGTGCGCTCACGTTTTCGACGCTATCTGTATGGATAGAAGAAGGCACTGCGCGGGTTCTGCGGGGCGATCGAACATGCTGACCAAAAAGGGAAAATATGGATTGAAGGCACTGGTTGATCTGGCGCGTCTTGCGCCGGGCGAAACCGCCTTCATCAACGATGTCGCCGCGCGCAACAATATCCCGAAAAAGTTTCTCGATACGATCCTTCTGGAACTCCGCAATGTCGGTATCCTGCGCTCCAAGAAGGGGCCGGGCGGCGGCTATTCGCTGTCACGGCCGGCGTCGGAAATCCGCATCGGTCACGTCATCCGCACGCTCGACGGCCCGCTGGCCCCCATTCGCTGCGCAAGCCGCACAGCTTATGAAGCCTGCGATGACTGTTCTAACCCGGAAACCTGTCATGTGCGCCGCTCGATGACCGAGGTGCGAGACGCGATCGCCGATATCCTCGACAACATGACACTCGATCAATTCGTCGCGAAGGGCGACAACCTTGGCGATGGAGTCGATGAAACGTCGCCGGTTTCCGCCGCGGGCTGATGCTCTAGCGATCCCTTCGTAAATGATGGGCGGCGCGCTGATGAAGAACATCGGCGGATGTTCCCAGCGCGCGGACGCGGGCGTTTCGCCAATGCCGGTCGAGATTGAGGCCGACGCTTGCAGCGTTTTTTCCTGCCAGTTCGAAAGCCAGGGTCGAGGCATTTATAGCCAGTTCGCTTGCGGCAGCGCGCGCGGCGGTGGCGGAAAAATAGGCATCTTCGAACGCCCGGCCACCAATATTGATCTGCGCGATGTCGAGCTTCCGGCCGGCCCTTTCCAAAAGCGCCGCAACCGTCTCCATGGCGATCGCAAGCTTGCCGATGTCGCTTGCCTGTGCCGCGCCGGCATCCGCGGAAAGAACCGCACGCGCGATCCCAAGATCGACGGCCGCATGCTGCAATTCGCCGATCGCCGACGGCGCAGTCGCGGCAGGCGCGACCGCGTCCGCGTTGACATGCACGTCGCTGGCCACGATGGCGGCTGTGCCGTTGGTGCGCTGCCCAAGGCCGTCCCAATCATCGACAAACTGAAGGCCTTCGCTGTCGCAGGGGAGGTAAAGCGTGCTCTGATCATCTCCGACCGCAATCCAATCGGCGAAGAGCACCGCGGGCGAAGACGTGCTGCGACCATTTAGTCGATACCCGAGACCGCGGGAACTGATTGCGGCAGTATCGGGGAATACGGTTGCGGCAAAGCGATCGCCGGCGAGCACCCGCGCAAAGAGGGCGCGCTGCAACTCCTCGCCGGCCTGCTGCCGCAATCCATCGAGCACCGTAAAATGAACTTCGAGAAATTCGCCGATCGAGGGATCGCCTTCAGCGATAATCGCAACGATTTCGGCGAGCAGCGAATTGGTGACGTCCAGCCCTTCATATTCGGGTGGGACCGTGATCGCGCCAAGGCCGGATTGTGAAAGCGCGTCGATTTCTTGATAGGGCAGTATGCGATTGATGTCGCGCTCGCTCGACTGCCGCTGGAACACGGCGGCAAGGCTGCGCGCCGTATTGATTGCCTCTTCCTCGCTTCCGATGCGCTGTGCGACCGGCCGCGTTCGGTCGTGAAATTGCGATACGGTTCCCATCTGTCGTACTCTTGTTCGAAGATGATAGAAGTGATGGATCAAAACCGGGATGATAAGGTCGGTTTTTCTACAAAATCAGTATGGTTTGAATTTTCTTGCCAGCTTGATAAAGATGGCGATGCCTGACTATCCCACAAACCCGGCAATTCTCAACGGCGCGACTTTCAGTCAGGCGCAGGATTGATTATGGCTCATCCGTTTGCAGCCGACCAAGAGGTTCCCATGATGCTATCGCCTGCCCGGCAACGCCTTGAGCTCGATCCCCGCGACAGGCCGATCTATGCCATAGGCGACATCCACGGGCGTCATGACCTGCTGCAGATGGCCGAACATACGATCGTGAAGGATGCAGCACGCCTGCCAGGGCGCAAGCTCATCATCATGCTTGGTGACTATATCGACCGTGGGCCGTCGTCAGCGCAGGTGATCTCGCATCTGATGGGGCCGCCGCCGGAGAATTTCGACCGCATCTGCCTGACCGGCAACCACGAAATCATGATGCTCGACTATATCGACGGGAAGATTTCGTTTTCCGAATGGATACGCATGGGCGCCGATGCGCTGCTGCGCTCCTACGGTCTCGATGCAGAGCATCTGCCGCTGATCTTCCCGACGGCGGCCAAACTTGACGGCTTCATTCGCCAATCGCTGCCGCGCCAGCACATCGATTTCATGCGGACGCTGCCAATCCTTGTCGACACGCCGGATGTTCTGTTCGTCCACGCCGGGATCGATCCAAGTTCTACGATCGAGAGGCAGAGCGATGAGGATCTCGTCTTTATCCGCGAGCGGTTCCTCGACAGCGGCATCCCGCTGCCGAAGCTTGTCGTTCACGGCCATACGCCATGCAACGAGCCGGAGGTCCAGCCGCGGCGGCTCAATCTCGACACGCGGGCCTTCAAGAGCGGGCGGCTGAGCGTCGCCCGCCTGTGGCGAGGCCAAGTTCACCTCTTCTCCACATGATCAGGCCTCGGCCGACTGCCGCTTTGCCGGAATCTCGTCCGTGTAGTAGCTGACATATTTGTGGTGGTAGCGTTCCGTCCCGCCGAAATTGCTGAACTTGCCGAGTTCCGACATATCCGTTTTGTTGAGGATGACGCCGAGAATCTTCTGCTTTATCTGTGGTTCGGCATTCACGATGTCGCGGACCATGTTGGTCGGCGTCTGGCCCCATTCCGTCACAAACAGGAAGCCGTCCACCTGTGGGGCGAAGGCCTTCGCGTCGATGACCGGGCCGAGCGGTGCAAGGTCGACGACGATGTAGTCGAACATCTTGCGGGCATTTTCCATCAGGTTGAACATGCCCTGCGAGGAAAGAAGCTCACTGGTATGCATCAGGTTGTCGTTCGAAACGACCGGCAGGATCGCGAGCTTGGTGCGGCTGTCGACCCTGACGGCACTTGCCCACGGCACTTCGCCAAGTACCGCCTCGACGAGACCCTGCTGCGGCGGGGTCTTCAACATGCGCGTCAGGCCCGGGTTGCGAAGGTCGGCGTCGATCAGCAGCGTGCGCTTGCCGCTTGAGGCGAGCAGCGCTGCGAAGTTTGCGGCGGTCGTCGACTTGCCTTCGCCGGGAAGGGCGGAGACGACGCCGATGACGCGGTCGCTCTTGCCCTGGAACATGACGTCGCTTGCAAGCTTGGCGTTGCGAAGCGTTTCGGCAAAGACCGAGCGCGGCGCTTCGAGGACAATGCGCATGATGCGCTCGAAGCTTGCGCCGTCATCCGGCGCTTCCGCGGTCTGTGGTAGCGGGGTCTTGCGCGGCTGGAAGACCTTGCGTTCCTTCGGCAATTTGCCGACCAGCGGCAGATAGCCGAGGAACTTCAGGCCCAGGATAGAGCGAACGTCGCCCTCGACGCGGAAGAAGCGTTCGCGGAATTCCTGGAATGCCGTCAGCGCGCCGCCCGCCATCAGGCCGAGGACGATCGCCAGACCGAGCGTCATCGTCTTCTTGGGGCTCGACGGCGCCGTGGGGATACCGGCTTCGGAAATCACGCGCGCCTTGGCGATCGGGAAGGATTGCTGCTGCGCAGCCTCCTCGTAACGGCCGAGATAGGCTTCATAGAGGGTCTTCAGCGCGGTCGCCCGCTGTTCGAGATCGTTGAGCTTGACGATCGACTTGTCGGACTCAGAGTTCTTTCCGGTCAGGTGCCGGATATTTTCCCGCAGCGACTCCTCGCGAGATTTGGCGACCTCGAACTCGTTGCGGTAGCTGGAGGTAAGCTGCTGAAGCTCTTGGAATATCTGACGCGTCAGGTCTTCCTTTTCCGTGCGGAGCTGCACCGCCTGCGGGTGATCGGCACCGAAATTGGTGGCGATTTCCTGCTCGCGGCGGGTGACCCCGATGTAACGTGTACGGAGGTCCTGGATCACCGAATTGTCGGTCTGGCCGGAGGAAATCGCGGCGTTGTTGACCGCACCTTCCGGACCTTGGTCGACAATCGATTTGAACTGATTGTAACGGGCCGAGGCGCTGGCCGCATCAGCCTGCGCAACGATGAGTTGCTTGTTGAGGTCGGCAAGCTGCTGCTCGGACATCAGTTCGCCATTCGCCGACGTTAGGCCGTTTTCCGTCTTGAATTTTGCGACTTCGAGTGCCGCCTGTTGCGAGCGGTCGCGGAGATCGGCAAGACGTTCCTGCAGCCAGACGGAGGCGCGTTCGGTTGCGTCGAAATTCGCGTTGAGCTGGTCGTTCAGATAGGCGTCGGCATAGGCCTTTGTGACCCTTGCCGCCAGCATCTGGTCGGTCGAGCGGAAGGAGACGGCGATCACAGAACTGCGGGAAACGCGTTCCACAGCCAGCGCCTGCTGCAGCATGGCCGCGGCCTTCTGCCGGCGGCCGTTACGTGCATCCCCCTCGGTGACAGGCGGGCCGCCCGGTATCAGGGCGCTCGCAACGAGCTTCACGCCGGACTTCACGAGCTCGGCCGGCGACATGCCGGGGTTCAGGATGGTGTCGTTCTCCGAGAGGTTCTGGGCGTCAACGACGCTCAGTGCCAACTCGTTCGACTTCAGGATCTCGACGGCGCTCGCGATCTGCATATCCACCTGCTGGGCGCTGGCGGCAGGCGCCTCATCCTCGGCGTATTTGGTCATGCTGTCATCGAGCAGGATCTGCGTCATCGACGTGTAGACGGATGTCGCAAGGATCAGATAGATGGCAGCAAGCGCCACGAACGCGATGACGCAAAGCGCAATCGAACCAGCGCGGCGAAACAGGATCGCAATCAGCCGATCGATATCGATGAAGCTGTCGGAATCGTCGGACGCTTTCGGTACGGTGCTGTGCAGGGTCAGGTTTCGTTGGTTCATGAGGTCATCCTTTGGGCGTGCGCGGTGCGCCACCGAATGTTGGAATGTCTGTCTTGAGGCCAGCGAGATTGCGGAATGCCGCGGCCAATCTGTTGAGGCGGACAGCGATCGGCATCTTGAGGTGGCGGAGGGCAATAGGATCGCTCCATGCCGCCTTGATCATGCCGGAGATCGATCTGTTCTTGACGCTTTCGACGAGGAGAAGGAACGATCTCGCCTGCCGCAGGCTGCGTGCCCGGAATTTCTGCGCAGCCATAGCCTTCACATCGAGCGTGTGCTTGCCGAGGAAGACCCTGTCTCCTTCCATCATCGCCTCGATATGCCGGAGCTCCAGCATGCGGGAGATGGAACCCTCGCGGATATTGTAGTCATAGCCGGCAACCGGCTCGACCACGCAGCGCGCGCCAAGCGCCAGCGCGGAGGCGAGGAATACATAATCCTCGCCGATCCGCAGATTCTCGTCGAAGCGCAGTGCATGGCGCTCGATGAAAGCGCGTTCGAAAACGGGCTTGAGATAACCGAAATTATGCGTCGTCTGGAAAAGCGCATTGGAGCGAATAAAAACGGGCAGCGTCAGTTCCGGCATGGCTGCGAGCACGCTCTCGGAGAACATCGTTTCCGGCGGCGTACCATCGGCGCGGATCACCCGCAGATTGTCGACTGCGATCTGCGCGCCGGCTTTCTCGGCGCGGGCAATCAGCCTGGCCAGCCGCCCCGGTTCGATCGCATCGTCGGAATCGAGCACGGCAAGCCACCGGCCCGTTGCTGCGGCCATGGCTGCGTTGCGCGCTGCGGCAGGTCCGCCGTTCTTTTCGAGGGCGAGCAGGCGGACATTCCTTTCCGCATAGCCTTGCGCCACTTCGCGCGTTTCATCGCTCGAGCAATCGTCGGCAACGATGACCTCGACGGTCACGCCGGTCTGCGCCAGCGCGCTTTCGATCGCCTTCGAAAGCGTTTCCGCTGCATTGTAAGCAGCCATAATGAAGCTGATGTCTGGCAGCTCTTTCGTCATGCAGTCCCCTCTGCTGCGCCATATTGGCGGATCTCGCGCACGCCGAGCAGGCCGCTGACGACGCCGAGATGCATCACGCCGCGAAGTGCGTAACGATAGCGCGGAACGGGAGCCAGGATGCAGATGAGCGCCACGCCCAGGCAATAGCCGGCCTTTGCCGTGGCAAACCCGATCTGTCTCAGGCGGTCAAGTCCCCGATGCTTTTCCTGCAGCAGGCGCCCATGCGTCTGGCCGAAGCGGAAGCGGCGTTTCGCGAGCCAGGAAAGCTCCGCCCGTTTTTCCGGTACCGCCTCATAGACATGCGCTTCGGGGGCGTAGGCGATGCGTCCTCCGTCCCGGTGCATATGGCTGAAGAATTCGGTGTCTTCGCCGCCCGTCTTTCCAAGCGCCAGATTGAAGCGGCGGCCCTTCACATGTTCGGAGCCGAGGCGGAGCAGCACATTGCAGGTGTAGCCCGTGCGGATTTCGCCGCCAACCCAGACCGGCAGGGTCGAATGAAAATCGCCGTCTCGCATCCAGGCAGGAGCGGTTGACGAGTAGACGCTCCGGACCGGGCCGAGGATCGCATCGGCGCCGGTCTTTTCCGCCCCCTTCAGCAGCTCCACCAGCCAGCTTTCCGAGGCATCCTCATCGTCGTCGATGAAAGCCAGAAAATCGCCCGTGGCGTTTTCGAGGCAGGCGTTGCGGGCAATCGAGATGTTTGATGCCGGGCAGTGCACATAGGCGATCTCGTGCGGGATCGTCGAGCGGAGCGCTTCAACGCGTCCTTGTGCGCTCGGCGTCACATCATTGTCGGCAACGATGATGCGCAGGCTGACATTCTCGGGAATCGCAAGCACGCCAAGCGAAAGCAGCGCCTCGTCCAACGAGGCGCGGCGATAGGTGCAAACGCCGATATCGATCTGCATGCGTTGGTCCTTCATCAAGACGCCTTGCGGTTGCGGAAGTTCAAGAGTTCCATCCAGAAACCGGCCGACCAAGCGAAATGCATCACCATGGCCGAGAGTGCGGCAAGCGGCCCGTACGGATTACGCTGGCCGACCGCCATCCAGAAACCGTAGCCGACGCAGGCGGCGGCCCAGAGGCTGAACGGAATGACCGCAATCCAGCTCAGCACGGCCAGAAACGCGCCGATAAAGACCGGCACCACCGCGAGCGGCAGCATCTGGCGAAGGTTCGGCATGCTGCCATGCTTCAGAATGTTCTTCGCACGGCCCCGGCCATAGCCGAGATATTGCCGGAAAAGCGTTCCAACGGTTGATCTTGGATAATAAATCATCTGCGTCTTATCGGTCATCCAGATGCCAAAACCCGCCTTTTTCAGACGGTAATCTAACTCCGCGTCCTCATTATGGCTGAATGTTTCATCGTAGCCGCCGACGGTCTCGAAGGCTGCGATACGCATCAGCGCATGGTGGCCGTGGTCGGTCCAATGGCCCTTGGCCCCCTCGCGATGCTTCGAGCCGCCATTGCCGAGTTTGGAGTTCTGCGCGAAGGCGGTGGCCTTCTGGAAGATGCCGAATCCGATCGTTTCCATGGAGACGACGACCGAATCCGCCTGGGTAACCTCGGCTTCCTCGACGAGTCGTTGGCAAAAATCCGTCGGATAATCGCCATGGGCATCGATCCGGATCAGGTATTCGTAGTCGCGGCCGAAAGTCTTGACTGCGAGATTGATGGCTGCGCTCTGGATGCGGCGGGGGTTGTTGAGAAGGATGACGCGCGGGTCGGTTTCGCTGATGCGGCCGACGATTTCGCGCGTGCCGTCGGTGCTGCCACCGTCTGCGACGACGATGCGGGCATTCAGCTGATCGAGCGCCGAACCGAGCTTTTCGATCAGGGGTTCGATGTGCTTTGCCTCGTTCAGGCAAGGAATGATGATGAGGCAGGCGACGCTGGAACAAACATCAGTCATCATTGCAGTCAACCCTTCTGGAACTGCTGTTGCGGGGCTAGAGGCATTGGCCGCGTGCGCTTCGGCGGCGGACGGTACAAGGCGGGACAGATTGTCGACTAAGGTGCGGCAATCGCTGCGGTCGGCAAGCCAGCTCTTCCGGTCTTCAGCAGCGACGGCCGCTGCAAGCGCGCCGTAACGCTCGCCGGTGAGGCCTTCGAAAAGCGCCTCAAGGCTTTCGACAGAGGCGTCGTGCAGCGTCAGGCCGATCTCCTTGCGGGAGAGGAAGCGAGCTGTCTCAGTGCTAGCGAGCGCTATCGGGACGCTGCCATAAAGGCAGCCTTCATAGAGGCGGTTGGGAAGCAGCCAGCTGGAATTGAGGCCTTCCTCGAAGAAGTCGATCGCCCAGGAGAAGTGGACATCGCTGTAAATTGCCGACAGGTCTTCCGGGTTCTTATACGGCCCCTCGAAGCTCAGATAGGGTTCGTTGGCGACGAAGGTGTCGAAATCCTCGAATTCGGAATAGGCCGGCCGGCCGCGCAGCACGACGCGGACGCGGCCGTTCATCCGACGGGAGAAATCGGCAAGCAGTTGCAACGACTTGCGGCAGCGGAGCGCGCCGAACCAGCCGATTTTCCAGGGCTCGCCTTCGGCTGGCGGCAGGCGGAGCGGGGTTGCTTCCGGCATGCCGTTCAGCGCGAGGACCTTGTTCTCGACAAGCATGATCGGCACCTTGAGAGCCGAGCGCGAAACGAAATAGTTGGCGATGAAGGCGGGCGAACTCGTCAGAATCAGCTTCGCCTCTCGTCCGAAATAGGCTTCCGCAAGGCCGACCGCCTTTCCGGCCATGCCGTCGCTCACGAGAAGGCGATGGATATCAAGGCACTCATTCGGCACACCGCCGAAGAGGTGGCTGGCGCGATCGGCGACTGCGAGCGATTCCAGATTGCGCCCGATAATCACGTCTGGCCGTTCGATACCCTTCAGCAGGCCCCGCAGTCCAGCGACCGCCTTTGCAACGGCGCCTATGCGCTGGCCAAATTTGGCGTCGGCGGTCCGCCCGAGTTCGATCGGCGTGAGGCCGTTGACGGCGGCAAGCGCGTTCTCGCCGCGCCGGAAGCCGGCCAGCGTCACCGAGGCAGCGCCTTCAGTCAGCATCAGCACGCGGCGGCGCACGGCGGGATCGGCCAGATCATGCGCCAGATAGAGGACTTTGAGCATCAATACTCCTTGCGCTATCCCGGATATCACCGGAGTCCGTTTCGGGGTGTGCTGTGCAATCTTTCGGTAGTTTCACTACGCTCAATTGAGCGTGCAGGCGATCGAACCCTCGAACTGGCATTTGTCGCCCGGAGCCGTGTAGGCCATCCGATCGATTTCCATCGTCGTTGGTTGCGTATAGGCGAATTTACCCATCCAGTTCGCAAGTTTGTCGGTTCCCCAGAGGCTGAAGAAGATCTTCTGCGGGTTCTGGGGGATCTTGGACGGGTCGGTGACGTCCTGGACGAGCTTGCCGTTCAGATAATAGCGAAGCCGGGCCGGCTCCCAGACGAACGCGTAGTCATTGAAGCTCTGGTCGGCCCCCTGACCAACGGGCACGAGCTTTTCGTTGCCGCCCTTGGCCTTGATGTACTGGTTCACCTGGACAGTCGACGTGTCCTTGCCGAGCACCTCGAAGTCGATTTCGTCGTGCTGCTGCTTGTCGGCAGGGCCGATATAGGTGAAGAAGGCGGAGTTCAGGCCCTTGCCGGTTGCAGTCTTGATCCGCGCTTCATAAGTGCCGTAGCTGAAGCGCTTTTTCGTCTGGATCTCGCCGCAGAGATAGTTGCGGTCCTTGGATTTACCCTCGGCGAAGGTCAGCTGCAGCATGCCGCCCTCGGCCTTCACCTGGTTTTTCGACCAGGTGCAGTTCTGGTGGGCGCCGTTGTTCCAGCCGTCGGATACATACCAGATGCTGCGGTCGATCTTGTCGAAATCATCCACGAAGGATTTGCTCGTTGCCTGCTGGGCATGTGCGGGGAGGGCGCCGAGGATAAGGGCGCCGATCGTCAAACTCTGGCAAAGCAGTCGCGCATGGGCGATTTTGGCCGTCATGTCTCACCTTTGCTGTGGAGCGAATTCTGCCGGGACCTTCCGGCGGAAAGCGGATTGAGAGCTCTTTTTGGTCCGTCCGCCGGTCAGCACGGCGTAGAGGCGCGGCGCGTTGTTGCGGACGAAGTTGTTGGAAAGCGCAAGCACTGGAAAAAGCACCAGAAGCGAGCCGCAGAAAAAGAGCGGATAGAAGCCGATGCCCGTCTTTTCCCAAATCATGAAGAATAGGACGAGCAAAGGATAATGTGCGCAGAAGATCCAAAAGCTCAGGCTTCCGGTCTTCGAAAGACGCTGGCCGAGGGAGGTCTTGATCAGCGGCGCCGAAAGCATCCAGAAGCCGGCGGCTCCGCCGATTGCCAGCGCATTGCGGCAAAGCTCCACCCAGTCCGGCATTGACGGACCGGTCATGTAGATCGCGGTCGCAAGCAGTGCCGAAGCGGCAAGCAGGGCCGCCACGCCAAGTGGTGCAAAGCGGTCGAGTGCCTTGATGTCAATCTTGTAGAGGCTCGCATAGATGCCAAATGCGAAGCTGAAGAGGATCGAGCGCTTGATCACGATGTAGAGCGACATTTCCGGAATGAGCGCGAGCAACAGCAAAGTCGACAATGTCAGCAGGGGAACGCGCCGGATGAGCCAGGCAAGCAGCGGCGAAAGCAGGACGCAGACGAAGAGGTCGCGCAGGAAGTAAAGCGGGATGTTGGTGGGAAATTCCTCTGCCGCAAAGAGCTGGCTGAGCAGATCGCGTACCGATGCCGTCCAAGGGCTTACGACGTAGCCGTCACCAATGCCGACGCTCAGCATTGCCAGCGCAGCGACAAAGAACGCGGTGTTCCAGATGAGAAACGGCAGGAAGACGGTCTGCGCTTTCGTGCGCACGGTTTTCCCATAGTTGAAGCCCTCCGTCCCGCCGCGAAACAGCAGGTAGCCGGAAATGGCGCTGAGGCAGGGAACCCCGACGCGGAAGAGCGCTTCGCTCAGGAAGACCCGCAGCCAGTCGAAGAAACCGTAGTTTCCGTTGAACGGCGTATTGGCAGGGTCAAACGGTATATGGACGAACACGATGCCCGAAATGAGCACGATGCGCATCAGGTTGATCCGCGAGGATACGTTGGCGTCAACGTTCACGTTATCAGTCACCCCTATTGGGTCGCACCTCCCCTTGCGACCGTTTCAACGAGAGCAGACTCGAGCCCGCAGACCAAAAGCTAGAGCGTTTTCACGGAAGAAAATATGGCACTGCAGCAAAAAGTGATCGGCGATCCCGTTTCGGGACGGCTGATTTTAACGGTTGCGGCCACGGGTTTTATCGTGTTTGGCTTTAAGAGAACCTACTGAAACGCCGATGGGCCAACGTATTTCGGAAAGTCATCATAAATTCAAATTGGTGAGGCTATGACGCCCGCTGCGGCGGAAAAGTTTTTTTCGTTTGGTGAAGGAGTCTATCCCTTTCCCGCGATGCCGGGCGCTTGAATGTGGCTGAAATGTGGCTTTCGCTACGCCAATGGGTTTATTCGGCACATGGCTGTTTGCGACCGCCAGCGGTCTTTGACAAATTTCGGCCGGAATGACCTTGATCATTTCGCAGTGCAGCAACTTGCTTGGTGCGGTGTCGGCCCTATGTGCCCACCGGACGGCTCTTCAGGAGAAAGAATGGCGACCTTTACGATCATTATCCCCTTTTATCAACGCGAGGACGGCATTCTTCGCCGCGCGTTGGCCTCGGTCTTTGCGCAGAGTTTTCAGGACTTCGATGTGATTGTCGTCGATGATCAGTCGCCCTATCCCGCCGAGGACGAGTTGAAGCCGCTTGGCGAAGAGCAGAGATCGCGGATTGCCGTCGTGAAGCAGGCGAATGCGGGACCGGGCGGGGCGCGTAATACCGGCCTCGACAATGTTCCGGCGGCAACGCGCTTCGCAGCCTTCCTCGATTCCGACGACTTGTGGACGCACGAACACCTGCAGAATGCCTATGATGCGCTGCAGAAGTTCGATGCCGACTGCTATTGGGCGTCGATCCACGGCGGCGAGGAATTCGATTATCATTTCAGCATCGCCGACCTGGAGGCCAGCGAAAAGGCGGTACGCCTTTGCGAACACCCGCTTCTGCTCGAGATTCCGGATATTGCCAGCGTGATGCTCAAGAACTGGGCCTTCCTCCACATGTCGTGCATGGTCATCGGCCGACCGCTGATCGAGAAGGTGCGCTTCGACGCTGCGCTGCGGTTGGCGGCGGAGGACGTGCTGTTCTTCTGCGATTGCATGCTTGCGGCGCGGCGCGTTCTTCTTTGCGTGGAGCCGGGGGCCTTGCGCGGCGAGGGCATCAATATCTTTCACGGCGTCGACAACGATTCACCGCAGTTTCTCAAGCAGCAGTTCATTACCTGGATGGCGCTCGACCGGCTTGAAAGCCGCTTTTCGAAGCGCCCGGTCGAAATTGAGACTATCAAGGCCTACAAGAATCGGGCGCGGAAGCAGGCGCTCTGGAGCCAGGCGCGGCTGGTGCGCAGGCGCCGCCTGCCGGACTTCCAAATGCTGGCCCGCTGGGCGTGGCGCGATCCGGCCCTGTTTGCGAGCGCTCTTCAGATCGCCGGCGGCAAGCTTTCGAAGTAGCGCTGGCTATTCGGCCGGTGAGGCCAGCAGATATCTGAGGCCGCCGGCGCCTCTGGTGGCGATCTCGACTCCAGCGGGGCTGCGGAAGCGTTCCGTTTTGTCCATGAAGATGCCGCCGGCAATCGCCGGAACGGCGAAAGGATGGGCGAAGGCGTAGCGCAAGGCCGCACCAGCGCCCGACTGCCTCTTGATATCGAGGAAATGGCGAAGCTCATATTTGCCGCGGGCATGCCTCTCATGGCGGCGGACGGCCGCGGCGGCTTTCGGTGTCAGGCTGCCGCTGGCCAGAATCGCTTGGTCGGCTTCGTAGAGCTTGCGGAGGTCCTCTGTCCGGTGGCTGCCGCTCAACGAGTTGCCACGCACGACGGCGCCGTAGCCGCAGCTATGGATCACCTTGTAGCGCGCGCCGCTTGCCAGGGCCCGGACGTAGATGTCGTAGTCCTCACCGAGACGCATCTCCTCGCGATAGCGCAGCTTGTGAGTATCGAGAAACGCGCGCCGCATCACCGGTTTCAGGAAGCCGATTTCGCCGCGCCGGACGCCACGCTTCGAGATATTGCCGTCGATGAAGGTTACCAGGTCGAGAAACAGGGGACGGTCCGGGAAATGGTCGAGTTGCTGAGGCGCGCGCATCACGGTCTCTGCCTCGACAAAGGCAATGTTGTCGGCGACGAAATCCCAGTCATCCTCTGCAAGCATGCGGCTGAACCGGCCTTCGAAAAAGAAATCGTCGGCATCGAGAATGCTGATCAGCGGCGCGGTGGAGATTTCGATCGCGTGATTGCGGGCGGCCGATGGGCCTCTGTTCTTCTCGAAGGAAACGACGTTCAGGCGACTGCTGCCGTCATCGGCAGATCTGGCGGCGCTGGCGGTCCCATCGCCGGATCCGTCGTCGATGACGACGACTTCAGCCACTTCTTTTTCCCGTAAAGCCGAAGCGACAGCCATTCCGATCGTATCGGCCGCGTTCTTGGCGGCGATGATCACGCAAACACTTGCCTGAGCCATTTCAACCACGTCGTACCCTCCGTTGTCTCGCGCAAGAGTTAGGACGTCGCCGCGTCGGCGGCAATGTAAAAAACCTTCAAAAGATTTTACGGGATCGTTCCGGCGCTATCGTTGACCGCGCGAAAAGACTTGTTCTTAACGGTTGAAAGGCTCGGAGCCATTGAAGGGCGAGACAGGAATCTTCTCGTTGTCGTCGCTGCGGGACGGTACATGGGATACCGCCATGGTGCCTTGCGTGTTGCGCGCCTTCGCTTCCTTCCACACGAGGAAAAGCACGCAACCGAAATAGCCGATTTGAAGGAGAACGGCACAGATCACCGTATCGATCAGTGTCGTCGTCAGTGAGCCGTTCAGCCAATAGGTCGCAACCGCAAAAACGGCCAAAGCGCCGATCATGCTGACGAAAACGCGAGGTGCATACATAGCCTTGCCTCCCTTGGGGAGGTTCGTTCAATGAACAGTCATTGAATTCGGGCTTCCTCCCTAAGGACCCTTTACTTTGTATATTTTAGAAGGCTCCTCGTTTCAACCGAACGAGGACATTCTTTTTCATCCATTGCCCCTTTTCTACAGTATTCGGTTTAAGGTTTCTTTCCCGTTTTGGGTAAAATCGACGACGCCTCGTTAAGGAATGCCGTGAGGGCATTCGGGTAGCTAATTGTGTCGATTTTACTCCAGGTTGTCCGAATTTTGACATTGCACGCAGTGCTTTGCGTCACATTTGCCTACCGAACCAACGCATGAGAGACAAATGCGTTCAACTTTTATTACAAAGTTTTCATCTAAATCGATTTGAGTGTGCGGCGCAAAATTGATGGTGCAACGCAATAAATTGGCGATAAGACAATATAGTTGACCTACTCCGGGTAGTGCCCTCATGGCTTAGCCAAATGTCACCCGGAAGGCGTAGAAAGATTTATTCTTCAATCTTTTTGCGATGCGAAGCAAATACGAAGACCTTTAGTGCGCCGCACAGAGTCTATTCAAAAACATTGCATGCTTTGAATATGAAATTTAGAGAACCCTTAAAAAAAGAAATGTGATCAAGACACGCCTGAAACGGGCCGTTACACAATCGCCATGAAATTGTGGCTTAAAAAAACAAATTCCGCCCATACACTCCTTATTCGTCAGCGCTAGCTTAGCGGCCTGGGCATACCGACCAAACGGCAAACATAAGTGGAGTTAACTCTATGAAGTCTGCGACGAGATCGGACGATACGCCATTCTTTGGCGTGGTTCATGCGAATGCGTTTCCGCCGACCGGCGGAATCATGAAGCGGGCATTCGATATCTCAGCTGCCTCGCTCGGGCTCCTTTTCCTGAGCCCGATATTTTTAATGGTGATGCTGCTCGTAAAGCTCTCCGACAAGGGGCCGGCTTTCTATGGGCATCGCCGTATTGGCCACAACGGCCAGGAGTTCCGTTGCCTGAAGTTCCGGACCATGGCCGTCAATGGCGACAAGGTCCTGCAGGAGCATCTGCGCAACAACCCGAAGGCAATGGAAGAGTGGTGCGCAACGCGAAAACTGCAGAACGATCCGCGGGTGACCGCGGTCGGAAGCGTGCTTCGCAAGCTCAGCCTTGATGAACTGCCCCAGCTCATCAACATTCTCCGCGGCGAAATGAGCGTTGTCGGGCCGCGGCCCGTCGTTCTTGACGAACTGGAGCTCTACGAGTCCTCAGCCGTCTACTATCTACAGGCGCGTCCGGGCCTTACCGGCCTTTGGCAGATCAGCGGACGCAATGATGTGTCCTACGCTGCCCGCGTTGCTTTCGATACTCACTACGTCGAAAACTGGTCGCTCATCCGCGATGTGAAGATCATTGCACAGACGATTCCCGCCGTCTGCATGCAGCGCGGCAGCTACTGAGAAGCCGCCTTCCATATACGCCAAGTAACGTACGGTACTGCTTTTGGCTTGCCGTGCCGATTTACGAGGAAGACTGAATGAGAGAAATCCTGTTGCGCCGCAACTTGCTTGAAAATTCGTTTATGCACGGCCTCGCTTTCGTTGCGGGGCTTGGCATATTGATCGGGTCCTCCGGCTTTGTCCGGGCTGCCGACTACCAGCTCGGCACCATGGACAAGCTGCGCATCCGCGTTGCCGAATGGCAAACGGCGGAAGGCGCGATCCGCGACTGGTCAGTGGTGAGTGGCGATTACACGATCGGCCCCTCAGGCAGCCTTTCACTGCCATTCGTAGGCGACCTCCCAGCCTCCGGAAAGACGACGGATGCAATCGCGAAGGAAATCGGCGTCGCGCTGCAGAAGCAGTTCGGCCTCAAGGACCGGCCGTCGGCATCCGTCGAGCTCGCTCAATTCCGGCCGGTCTTCATGACCGGCGATGTGGAAAACCCCGGCGAATATCCCTTCGCGCCCAATCTGTCAGTCGTGAAGGCCGTCAGCCTGGCTGGCGGCCTGCGGCGGGCCGATGCCGGCCAGCGCTTTGCCCGCGACTTCATAAATGCCAAGGGCGATGCCGTCGTCTATACGACGGAACGCAACCGGCTCATTGCCCGCAAGGCTCGGCTGCAGGCGGAAATTGCCAAGAGCGACGCGATCGAAATGCCGAAGGAACTCACGGATCTGCCCGAGGCAAAGGCACTGCTTGCTAGCGAAACGGCATTGATGAGTACGCGCAAGAAGCGTCTCACACTGCAGCTTCAGGCACTGGACGACCTGAAATCGCTGTTGCAGGCCGAAATCGAGTCTCTCGGCAAGAAGACCGAGACGCAAACGCGCCAGCTCGAGCTTGCCAAGGAAGATCGCGACAAAGTCGAAAACCTTGCCGAGAAAGGCCTTGCGCTCAGCGCCCGAAAGATGGCCGCCGAGCAGCGCGCCGCCGATACCGAGGCAACGCTTCTCGATATCGATACCAACATCTTGAAGGCCAAGCAGGACATCAGCCAGGCCAATCAGGACGAGATCACCCTGCGGAACGACTGGGACGCCAAACTGTCGCAGGAATTGCAAGACACGGAATCCGAACTCGATACACTCAATCTGAAGATTGCGACCAGCGATGCATTGATGTCGGAAGCCCTGGCACAATCGAACGACGCCGCCCGCTTCGATCCTCAGAATGCCGCGAGCATCAGCTATTCCATCGTGCGGGAGGTTGACGGCCTGTCGAAGGAAATTCCGGTCCAGGAAAATACCGCATTGCAGCCGGGCGACCTGATCAGGGTCACCGCCGGGGTTGCAATGAGATAGCGGAGACCCGAATGCGGATCGCCAAATCGTTGCTGATAAAACCGGGGGAGAACGAGCTTTACGCCATTCCGGCGGTTGCGCTCTCGCTCTTCTGCTTCGCCTACTCGATCCGTTTCGGACAGGTGGCGATCCTGTTTTACTATGCCTTGTGGCTGCCGCTCGTCGCCGTCAATTATCGCAAGGTGCTCGGCAGCTACAGCCGGTTCATCTGGCTGTTCGCCTTTGCCGCTTTCGCTTTCCTCTCCGTCTTCTGGTCGGCCGTGCCGAGCGTGTCGCTGAGGGCGAGCATCCAGTATCTGACGCAGGTGATCTGCGCGCTGATTGCCGTGCGCGTGCTTGATGTCCGGACGCTGACGCTCGGATCGGTGGCGGGTGCGGCGATCGTGCTGCTCTATTCGATCCTCTTCGGCTACTACGAATATGACGTGCTCGACGGGACCTACAGTTTCGTTGGCGCCTTTGCGTCGAAGAACCAGCTCGGCTTTTATGCGTCGCTGGGCATCATCTTCGCCTTTGCCGCCGTCTTCATTTATGGCGAGCGACGCCTCTGGATGATGGCGTCGGGCGTGGTCGGGCTCATGGCGGCCTATTGCCTGCTTGCCTCGCAATCGGCCACCTCGGTCATCACGACGGCGGCGATCGTCGCGCTGCTGATAGGCTTTCGCGTCGTGCTCATGTTGTCGCCGCAACAGCGCAAGCTGCTGGTGGTCGGCGGCGGCGTCGCGGCTGTCATCCTGGTAGTAGCAGGTGTCTATCTGGGCGCTATCGACGCGGTGCTCGGCATCTTCGGCAAGGATTCGACCCTGACGGGCCGCACCTATCTCTGGCAGCAGGGTATCGAGGCTGCGGCGCAGAACCCGGCCATCGGCATCGGTTATCAGGCTTATTGGGTTCAGGGCTTCGCAGAGCCCGAGCGGCTATGGAAGGAATTCTTCATCGCCTCGAGAGCCGGGTTCCATTTTCATAATACCTATATCGAGACGGCCGTCGAACTCGGCCTGATCGGCGTGTTCATCCTTGCTGTCACGATCATCGCGACCCTCTGGGGGCATCTGCGCCGGCTGATCGAGGATGTGCGCAACGATGAATCCTATGTTCTTTTCGGTATCACCGTGCTGCTTCTGATCCGTTCGTTCGTGGAGATCGACGTTCTGACGCCCTATAACGTCGGTACCTTTCTTCTTTATTTTTCCGCGGGAAAACTTGTCGGCGCGCGCCAGCGCTCGGCGATGGCCGGCCTGCAGCGTTACCAATCTGCTGCGACCGTGCGTTCCTGATTTTTTGCATGTACGCCGCCGAACGTGGCGTGATAAGGGATATGCATGAAGACCCTATACGGGATCCAATATTTGCGTGCCTTTGCGGCACTGGCCGTTGTCGTTTTTCACGCGGCAGAAAGAAGCGGCGGGCATTTCGCGATTGGCGCCGCCGGCGTCGACGTCTTCTTCGTCATCAGCGGCTTCATCATGTGGGTGATCAGCGACCGCAAGCCCCTGACGCCGCAGCGCTTCCTTCTTGACCGCATCCGCCGTATCGCACCTTCATACTGGCTGGTGACGGTCATCATGATCGGCGGAGCGCTGGCAGGATTGTTTCCGAACCTGAAGCTTGACGCTGGCCATGTCCTGGGCTCGCTCTCCTTTGTTCCCGTGCGCTCGCCGAGCAGCGGCGAGATCTGGCCGGTCCTAGTCCAGGGTTGGACGCTCAATTTCGAAATGTTCTTTTATGTCCTGTTTGCAGGCGCGTTGTTCCTGCCGCGCCAGTGGCGACTGCTTTTCCTCTCCGTGGCGTTCGGTTTCTTCTTCCTGATTGGTCTCATATGGAAGCCGTCTTCGCCGATGCTCGCCACCTACACGCGGCCGATCATCCTGGAATTCCTCGGCGGTGTCATCATCGCCGAACTGTGGCTGCGGCGTTGGATCGCTGGCAACAGCCTCGGGCTTGCCTGTGTCGGCGCCGCACTCTGCGGTTTTGCGGCGATTCACCTGATAGGTGCCGAGTTCGACGAATTCATATGCGGGCCGCTTGCGATGGCGCTGGTGTTCGGCATGGTCTCGCTGGAGGCAGACGGCAGCATCGGCCGCGTCCCGGTGCTCACCTATCTCGGCGACGCATCCTATTCCATCTACCTATGGCACACGCTCGCCATATCGGTCGCAATCAAGGTTGCTGCCGGCATCCTCGGCATCCCCGGCAGCCTTGCCGTCGTTGTGGCTATCTGCAGCGGAACGCTCCTCGGTGTCGCGGCCTACGAAATGATCGAAAAGCCGCTGCGCAAGCTGCTGTGGGACGGAGAACTCAAGCGCCGCCCGCTTGCAAGGCGCCCTTCCTAATCAGGTTGCTCCTTCAGCCGCGGCTGGTGCCGGTTCGACGGGCTTGCGCCGACGGGCGCGCAGCACGACGTAGAAGACCGGTGTCAGGAACAGGCCGAAGATCGTGACGCCGAGCATGCCTGAGAAGACGGCGGTGCCGAGCGACTGGCGCATTTCCGCACCTGGCCCCGTCGCGATCATCAGCGGCACGACGCCGAAGATGAAGGCGAATGCGGTCATCAGGATCGGGCGAAGGCGCAGATGGCTGGCTTCAATCGCCGCCTCCACCGGCGTCTTGCCTTCCTCTTCGGCTTGCCTTGCGAATTCGACGATCAGGATCGCGTTCTTCGCCGCAAGGCCGATCAGCACGATGAGGCCGATCTGAGTCAGGATGTTATTGTCCATGGCGCGGAGATGGACTCCCAGCAGCGCCCCAAGGATCGCGAGCGGCACGATCAGGATGATTGCCAGCGGCAGCACCCAGCTTTCATATTGCGCTGACAGCGCCAGAAAGACGAAGATCACCGAAAGCCCGAAGATATAGATCGCGGTATTGCCGGTGCTTCTTTCCTGGAAGGCGATCTCCGTCCATTCGAACGTCGTTCCTGCAGGAAGGGCGTTCTCGGCGAGTGCTTCCATCTTGTCGAGGGCGCTGCCGGTCGAGGTTCCCGGGGTGGCATTGCCCTGCAACGGCACCGACACATACATATTGTAGTGCTGGACAAGCGCAGGGCCGCTGGTATCGCGGATGTCGACTAGCGTACCGAGCGGCACAAGCGCGCCGGTCGCCGACCGCACCTTGAGCGCAAGGATATTGTCACGCTCGATGCGGAACTGTTGATCTGCCTGCGCGCGAACCTGGTAAACGCGGCCGAAGGCGTTGAAATCGTTGACGTAAGACGTGCCGAGATTGATGGAGAGCGTGTCGAAGATATTCGGGATCGGCACGTTCAAGGCGCGGGCCTTGTCGCGATCGATCTCCAGGAAGTATTGCGGGCTTGATGTTGAGAAGGTGTTAAAGACGCCTGTGAGCCCCTCCGTCTGGTTTGCCTGGCCCATTATTTGATTGGCAATCCCCAGCACGCGGCGCATGTCGGCGCTTTCGCGATCCATGAGCTGCATCTTGAAGCCGCCGGCATTGCCGATACCGGCGATCGGCGGCGGCGGAATGGCGATAATAAAAGCCTCCTGAATGCTCTGCAGGCTGCCGTACAATTGACCTATGATTTGGTTGGCGTTCTGGCCGTGCTCCAGCCGGTTTTCGAACGTATCGAAAGCCGCAAAGACAACACCGGCGTTTGACGCATTGGTAAAAGTCGCGCCGCTGAAGCCGGAGAAGGCAACGGCGTTCTTGACGCCAGGCGTATTCCTGATGATTTCCGATGCTTGCTGGATGACGGCGTCCGTGCGCGCGAGCGAGGCGCCTTCCGGCAATTGCACCACGACGATCGCGTAGCCCTGGTCCATGACAGGTACGAAACCACGGGGCACGATCGTGCTCATATAATAGGTGGCGCCAAGCAGGCCCGCGAAAACGAGAAGCGCAACTCCGCACGCCGTCCAGGTCCGCACCGTGTGCCGGACGACCCACGAATAGCCCGAGCTTGTCTTGTCGAAGCCAGTGTTGAAGCCGTTCGCAAGTGCGCGGCCGAACCGGGAAATCGGGTTTCGCCGTTTTTCATGATGTTCGTGCGGTTTTAGAACGATCGCCGCAAGTGCCGGTGACAGCGTCAGCGAATTCAGCGCCGAGATGGCAGTGGCGACCGCAATGGTGACGGCGAACTGCCGGTAGAACTGGCCGGAAATGCCTGGAATGAAGGCCGTCGGGACGAAGACTGCGATGAGGACCAGCGAGATTGCCACGACTGCGGTGCCGACTTCATTCATCGTCACATGTGCCGCCTCCCTCGGCGTCATACCCTTCGCGAGATTTCGCTCGATATTTTCGACGACGACGATCGCATCGTCGACCACGATGCCGATCGCCAGCACGAGGCCGAAGAGCGTCAGCATGTTGAGCGAGAAGCCGAATGCGAGCAGGAAGGCGAAGGTGCCGATCAGTGACACCGGGATCGCGACGATCGGGATGATCGCCGTGCGCCAGGACTGCAGGAAGACGAGGACCACCAGCGCCACGAGGAGCGCAGCTTCACCGATGGTCTTGTAGACCTCGTTGATCGATTCCGCGATGAATTCCGTCGGATTATAGACGATGTCGTAGGAGAGCCCCTGCGGGAAATCCTGCGACAGGTCCTGCATCGTCGTCTTGATCGAATCGGCGGCAGCCAGCGCATTCGTTCCGGGACGGGAGAAGATACCGAGGGCGACCGCCGGTTTGCCGTTCAGATAGCTGTTTGTGACGTAGTCCTTCGCGCCGAGCTCGATACGGGCAATGTCCTGCAACTGCACGAGACGACCGTCCGCAGTCGCCTTGACGATGACATAGCGGAATTGCCGCGCATCGGAGAAACGGCCCTCGGTCGTCACCGTATATTGGAATGCATTGGTGCCGGAACTCGGCGGGCCACCGATTGAGCCGCCCGACACCTGGACGTTCTGGTCCCGCAGTGCCTGCACCACATCGCTGGAGGTCATGCCATATGCTGCAAGCCTCTCCGGATCCAGCCAGATGCGCAGCGAATATTCGCGTTCGCCGAAGATGAGCACATCGCCAACGCCATCGAGGCGGACGAGCGTATCGCGAATGCGGGTGCGAGCATAATTCGAAACGTAGAGCTGGTCGTAGCGGGAGTTCGGCGACAGCACATGCACGACCATCATCAGATCGGGCGAGCTTTTGGCCGTGGTGATGCCGATGCGGCGGGCCTCCTCCGGTAGCCGCGGTTCGGCAATGCCAACGCGGTTCTGGACGAGAACCTGAGCTTTGTCGAGGTCGGTGCCGAGCCGGAAGGTGATGGTGAGCGCCATGGAACCGTCCGCTGTCGAATAGGAAGACATGTAAAGCATGTCCTCCACGCCGTTGATCTCCTGTTCGAGCGGCGTCGCAACCGTGCTGGCGATGGTTTCGGCATCCGCACCCGGATAGGAGGCGCGCACGACGATGGTCGGGGGCGCAATCTCGGGATATTGCGCGACGGGCAACTGGAAATAGGCAATGCCGCCGACAATCAGCAGCACGATGGAGAGCACCGAGGCGAAGATCGGCCGGTCGACAAAGAAATGCGCGAACCTCATTGCGCGAACTCCATGCCTGCGGCTTCCGGTGGGATGTCCTCACGGCTCTGCGGCAGCTCCGTCATCTGCGGCGTGATCTTGGCTCCCGGGCGGGCGCGCATCAGGCCGTTGACGATGATCGTCTCCTTGCCGTCCATGCCTTCGCGGATGGCGCGGTAGCCGTAAAGCCGCGGGCCGGGGCGCACGGGCTTGGTGGAAACCGTGCCGTCTTCGCCGACGACGTAGACGACGCGCTCATTCTGGTCGGTTCCGATCGCCTCATCCGGCACGAGAATGGCTTTGTAGACGTTGGATGCTTCTGCCTGCACGCGGCCGAAGAGGCCGGGCAGGAGCACGAAGTTCGGATTGGCGAAACGGGCGCGGACACGCATCGTGCCGGTCTCGTTGTCGACACGGTTTTCGGCGAAATCGAGCTTGCCTGTGAACGGTTTCTCATTGGCATTCGTGATGCGGACTTGCACCTCAAGACCGCCGCCGCCCTGCTGAAGGTCGCTGCCTCGGGCACGCGCCGTCTGCGCGAAGTTCAAGAGCCGGCGCTCGTCGACGTCGAAATAGAAGTCGATCGGATCGAGCGAAACGATCGTCGTCAGCACCGACTGGTCGGCCTGGACGAGGTTGCCGGCGGAGATCAGCCGGCGGTCTATCCGGCCGCTGATCGGAGCCGTGATCTTCGTATATTCCAGGTCGAGCGCGGCGCGATCGGCCGTGGCCTGGGCACCGCGGACATTGGCCTGTGCGGAAACCCATTCGCGGCGCCGGTCATCGAGCGTCGAGACCGACTGGCTGCCGCTGGTGGCAAGTGATTCAGCGCGTTTGAACTGCGCCTCGGCGTAGATCAATGTCGATTTGGCGACTTCAAGCGCAGCGGTTGCTTCATTGAGCGCGGTGACGAAGGGGCGCTGGTCGATGACGAAGAGCAGGTCGCCTTTCTTGACCATCGCGCCATCGGTGAAATGGACTTCCTGCAGGTAGCCGCCGACGCGCGATCGCACGGAGACCTCGTCGACAGCCTGGAAGCGGCCGATGAACTCGTCGCTGTCGACGACATCGCGAACGACGGGTTTTGCAACCGTGACGGGCGGGGCAGGCGGAGCCTCCTGGCCAATCGCGACGATCGGCGAAAGCATGGAAAGGCAGGTAAGCGTCAGTATGTTGCGAAGAGAGTAAAGCATAACGATCCCCCATTCTGGGCGGCCGGTATGCCGCCAAACTTATGCGGTAACGATGCAATTCATATCTGCTGTGTCAAACCCGGTTTTCCCGCGTTCGTCTTGCTGTCCTTGTCACACAGCATGCGTCCGGCAGGCGTGCCAGCATGCAAAAAAGGCCGAAGTTCTGCTCCGGTAACTCTCTGAAATCGGACTATAAACGTCAGTGGACAAAAATTGCAAACGTCAATCGCCGGCAGTTTGAGAAACTGACCGGGATTACCGGTTTCGACAATCAACTCTTGCCAGCGACGCTCCAGACACCCGAATTCCTGGTTTCGGAAGCTGGCCTTAACCGTGCCCTGCGGAATCGACGATCATCGCCTGTATGGACGACTTCGAGCTGCTGATGCTGATTCGCTCGCGGTGATGCCGCTGGCGCTGCTCTTGCGCAAGCCCAAGGCTGCGCCCGTATCAACGGACCACAGCGGTGATGGAATGATCAGCGGAACGGCTTGCTCAGATATCGCGAGCCCTGAATGCCGAAGCGCCATGGAACTTCGGCATTTTTCGTTATGCCGATGCGCAGGCCCGAGATGATCGGAACTGGTGCGGAGGGCGAGATCGAAAAAGGCGGGCGATCGAGAAGACGGTTGTTGATGGCGATGTCGATATCGAGCGCCTGGCAAAGCTTGCCGGGACCGCTGCAGAGCTGGGTGAGCACATCGGTGCCACGGCGCTCGATCATATGGGCGATGCCATTTTCAGGTTCAAGCGCGCGGATCAAAACGGCCGAGCCTGGCGTGCAGACGAAGTTCAGGCACCAGTACATGCCGTAGATGCGGTAGATGTAGACGTTACCCGGCGGGCCGAACATCGCGCCGTTGCGCCTGGTCGGGCCGCGGAAACTGTGCGAGGCTTCGTCATGCGGGAAATAGGCCTCCGTCTCCGTGATGCGCCCGCCCATGCCGTTGACAAGCAGGTGGCAGCCGATGAGATCGCGGGCGACGGCGATCGCGTCGCGCTCGAAGAAGCTTCGGAGGTCGCCGCCGGTCAAGGCAGCCTTTCCAATGGCACTCTTATTCGTCATTCAAGTTCCCGTCGCTTGATTCCGGCGGATATCATCGCGTGCCGGGCACCGCTACCCGAAATTTGTTCGCTGCTGCGCAAAGATATTCACCAGCCAGTCGATGAAGACACGGACCCGGGGCGAAAGCTGGCGGTTGCGCGGGTAGAGGAGCGAGACTGGTGTTTCCGTCAGCGGGAAACCCTTCAGTATCTCTATCAGCTCGCCGGAGGCGATGTAGCGTCCGGCGTGATAGCGCGGCACCTGGATGATGCCTAGCCCGCAGCGCGCCGCCGCATGAAGGCTCTCGGCTGCATTGACGGAGACAGTGGCCGGGATCATGACATTGCGGACCTGACCGTCGATGATGAATTCCAGCGGCAGCAGCCCGCCCGTCGCGCTGGACCGGAAACCGACCATACGGTGGCCATCGAGGCTGTCTGGATGTTCCGGCATGCCATGGCGCTCGATGTAGGCGGGTGAGGCGAGGGTAATCTCCTCCAGCATCGCCACGCGGCGGGCGATCATATCGCTGTCCTGCGGCACGCCGACGCGCAACACGCAATCGATGCCTTCGCGCACGAGATCGACCAACCGGTCGCCCTCGCTCATGTAAAATTCAATATCCGGATACATTTCCAGGAAGGACGGCAGGCTCGGCAGCACGAAATGCCGGGCAAGCGTGCCGTGCACATCGACTCGCAACATGCCCTTCGGCTTGACACCGGCAAAGGCCCCCTCGGCGTCCTCGATGTCGGCCAGAATCGAAAGGCAGCGCTGATAGTAGGCTTCGCCGTCGAGCGTCGGGCTGACATGGCGGGTGGTGCGTTGCAGCAGGCGGACGCCAAGTCGGGCTTCGAGCTGCTTGACGGCATCAGTCACCGTCGAGCGCGGCAGCCCGGTGTCCTCGGCTGCGAGCGTAAAGCTGCGGCGTTCCACGACGCGGGAGAAGACCCGCATAGCATCGAATCTGTCCATTCTATTTGTTCGTATCTTCCGGATAGTGATGCCGAAGAATGCGTCATTATCCGCAGATTGAAAAGCGGCATCTTCTCCTCATCGAAATGCGCTACGGCGCAATTGAACGAAGGAGAAAGAAAATGACCAGCAATAACAACAAGATCGCCCTTGTAACCGGCGCTTCCCGCGGCATAGGCGCCGCTGTCGCGGAACGTCTCGCCAAGGACGGCTTTACCGTCGTCATCAACTATTCCGGCAACGCGGCTCCCGCCGAAGAACTGGTGCAGAAGATCGAGCAGGCCGGCGGCAAGGCGCTGACGGCGAAGGCCGACGTCAGCGACTCAGAGGCCGTGCGGCGGATGTTCGATGCGGCCGAAGCGGCCTTCGGTGGCATCGACGTTCTCGTCAACAATGCCGGCATCATGATGCTGTCTTCGATCGCCGACGCCGATGATGCCAATTTCGACCGCCAGGTCAGCGTCAACCTCAAGGGCACCTTCAACACGCTCCGCGAGGCCGGCAAGCGCCTGCGCAACGGCGGCCGGATCATCAACTTCTCGACCAGCGTCGTCGGCGTCAAGCTTGAGACCTACAGCGTCTACGCCGCCACCAAGGCCGCCGTCGAAATGCTGACGGCGATCATGTCGAGGGAAATGCGCGGCCGGAACATCACTGTGAATGCGGTCGCTCCCGGCCCGACGGCCACCGATCTCTTCCTCAACGGCAAATCCGACGAACTCGTCGGCCGCATGTCGAAGATGAACCCGCTCGAGCGCCTAGGCACGCCCGAAGATATCGCTGCCTCCGTCTCGTTCCTCGCCGGTCCGGACGGCTCCTGGATCAACGGCCAAGTCCTGCGCGCCAACGGCGGCATGGTCTGATGCGCAACATCCAGCCAACCATCTCAATTCACCTCGTGAAAGAAGGAATGGGACAATGAGCAAGCAAGTTATCATCATCACCGGTGCATCGAGCGGCTTCGGCGCTCTCACTGCCCGCGCCCTTGCTAGGGAAGGCCACATCGTCTACGCCGGCATGCGCGCCACCGAAGGCCGCAATGCCAAAGCGGTCGCCGATGCAGCCGCTTTCGCCAAAGAGCACGGCGCGGATTTGCGCTCCGTCGAACTCGATGTCGCCTCCGGTACTTCGGTCGAAGCCGGTATCGCCAGGATCATCGCCGAGGCCGGCCGCCTCGATGCCGTCGTACACAATGCCGGCCACATGTCCTTTGGTCCGGCAGAGGCGTTCACGCCGGAACAGTTCGCCGAGCTCTTCGACATCAACGTGCTTTCGACGCAGCGCGTGAACCGGGCAGCGCTGCCTTATCTGCGTAGGCAGGGCAAAGGGCTGGTCGTCTGGGTGTCGTCATCGAGCGCCCGCGGCGGCACGCCTCCGTACCTTTCTCTGTACTTCGCCGCAAAGGCCGCGATGGACTCGCTTGCCGTCTCCTACGCTGCCGAACTCAGCCGCTGGGGCATCGAGACCTCGATCATCGTTCCCGGCGCCTTCACCAAAGGCACCAACCACTTCGCCCATTCCGGCTCGCCCGCCGATACAGCGGTGGCCACCGAATACAGCGAAGGCCCCTATAAGGGCGTTCCGGAGCAGGCGTTGAACGGTCTTGCCGCACCGGAGCCAGCCGATGCCGATGCGGGCTCGGTTGCCGCCGCCATTGCCGAAGTCGTCGCCATGCCCTTCGGGAGCCGCCCGTTCCGCATGCATATCGACCCGTCGCAAGATGGCGCGGAGATCGTAAACGGCGTTGCCGACCGGGTTCGCGCCGAGATGTATCGCCGCATCGGCCTCGAAGACTTGCTCAAGACTCACGTTAGGGGTTGACGTTCTGCGGCATTGTTCCGTTTTTCTGAACGGTGATGCTCGAAGTTACGGTCTTACAATCCGACCGGATGCAATTATATTTGTTGGGCAAGGAGCGAACGGAAATCCCCATCCGGGACGCCAACCTCCAAAAGCCTGCCGGGCCATTTTCCCTGGTGACGCGGCGGGCTCGAAATTCGAAGTTTATCCGATCGCGGCCCGTCGAAGGTTTCCCTGCCTTCCGGGCCGCTTCCGTTTTCAAGCGTCGTTGAGCTTCGCGTCGGCGAGCAGCTTTACCATCCAGTCCACGAAAACGCGCACCTTGTTGCTCAGGTGCCGGTTCGGCGGATAGACGACGTAGAGCGGCAGCGGATCGCGCTTCCATTCCGGCAGAACTTGAACGAGTTCTCCCTTTGCGATTGCTTCGCGCGTCATGAAACGGAGCATTTGGCCAACGCCGAGGCCGTTGGTGAGCGCACTCATGAACGTTCTGCCGTCATTCACCGAGACGATGTATCTCGGGTTCACCTCTATCTCTTCATTGCCGTTCTTGAACACGAACGGCATCATGCGGCCGGTCTGCGCGCGGAAATAGTTAATGCCGTAATGGCTACTTTCGAGTTCTTCCGGGCGTGAGGGCATGCCGAATTTCTCGATGTAGCGGGGCGATGCGCAGGTGACCATTTCGATTTCCGACACCCGCCTTGCGATCAACGACTGATCGGCGAGCGTGCCGGCGCGAAGGGCGCAATCGACATTCTCCGCAAGGTAGTCCACGGTGCGGTCGCTGACGCCGAGATCGATGCGGATATCCGGGTATTTCAGATAAAAGTCGCAGAGCGCCGGCACGATAATGGTGTCGGCAAAAGCGCCTGACATTTCAACGCGTAAGCGGCCGGTTGGAAGACTCTGGGAATTGGAAAGGCTGCCGTCGAGCTCTTCCAGTTCCGAAACAATCTGGGAGGCGCGTTCGTAGTAAAGCGCGCCGTCGGTCGTGACCATGACGCGCCGCGTCGTGCGGTTGAGCAGCTTGGTGCGCAGATGCGCTTCCAGTCCCTGGATGAGATTGGTGATTGTTGCTTTGGGCATTGCGAGCGTGTCAGCCGCCCGTGTAAAGTTGCCCGTCTCAACGACGCGTATGAAGGCGCGCATTGCCGAGAGCTGGTCCATCGGAAATCTCCACAGTTTGCACTGCGATATTATTCGAAATTCGGAACAGTGTAATCATAATACAGCTTCTTATTCCGCGATGTGAATAACAATATCTTTTTTGCAAGATTGGCAAGCCATGGCTGCTTGCCGTGCGTTACATCCCATTAAGCGAAAGCCCGACCGATGACGGTGCAGGTGAAAGACATGGTGCTGGAGAAGGTGGCTATCGGCCCCGTTTCCGCGCGCGTCTATCAGGGCGCCGAATTCGGCAAGGGGGCGCCGATCGTTCTGTTCTTTCACGGCGGCGCCTTCCTGCAGTCAGGCATCAAGGAAAGTGCGGTTGCTGAGAGCATGGCGAAAGCCGGTGCGATCGTTGCGGTCCCTGACTATAATGCGCCGCTCGGCAACGTCTTTCCGAAACCGCTCGAAGTCGGTTACTCCCTTTTTTCCTATCTTGCCAACAAGCGCGCATCCGGCATTGGCGATCGCAATTCACTGCTTCTGATCGCCGGCGAAGAGGCTGGCGGTAATATTGCCGCGGGTGTAGCGCTGAAGGCACGCGATCATTATGCCAACGCGCTCGACGGCCAGATCCTGCTTTCGCCGCTCCTAGATCCGTTCATGGGTACGTCCTCCATCCGCAAGGCGGACGGCATCGGCATGCGCCAGAGCTGGACGGAAGGGTGGAGCCACTATCTCAGCGGTGGCGGCTGCCACCCCTATGCGGCACCCTGCCTCTGTTCGCGCATTTCCGGGGTTGCGCCGGCGCTGATTTTCACCGCGGAAGACGATCCTCTGCGCGACGAGACCGTCGGTTATGCCGCCCGCCTCAAAGAGGCAGGCGTCGGGGTCCGCCAGCATATCCTCCCCGCCGGGACAGGCTGGCCATCTATCTACGGCGGGAAAACGGTCGGCACCTCGAACTGGCAGGAAAACATCAGCCGCGAGTTCGGAAGTTTCGTCCAGGAGTTAAGCGTTCAACACCAATTGCATTGAAAACGAACTGATTATCGCCGGCCACAAAAGGCCGCAAGGAGAGTACCAATGACGTCCAGAAAGAAGCGCTGGGCCCTGGTGGGCGCTGGCATAGGGCTTGTTGCGTCTGTTTCAGCAGCCGCCGTCTTTTTTGAATTGCCGATGAGCACTGCTGCCACGGCTGCTTCCGCTCCTGCACAGGCTCCCGCCGTACCGGTGACGGTTTCTGTCGTTGCTGCCCGTAATGTGACTGCTTGGGAAGAATTCTCTGGCCGTTTGGAAGCGGTCGACCGGGTTCAGGTGCGTTCTCGCGTCGCGGGCGCCATCCAGTCGGCTCACTTCCGCGAAGGTGCGCTGGTGAAGGCCGGCGATTTGCTCTTCACGATCGATCCGGCCCCCTATCAGGCCGCGGTTTCGCAGGCCGAAGGGCAGGCGGCTTCCGCCGAGGCCAAGGTCAGCCTGGCGCAGATCGAGCTTGAGCGCGGACGCCGGCTTTCGGACAGCCGCACGATCTCGCAGAGCGATATGGACCAGCGCCAGAGCGCCTATACCGAGGCGCAGGCAGGGCTTCGTACCGCGCAGGCGGCGCTGCGATCGGCTCAGCTCGATCTCAGCTATACCGAGGTCCGGGCTCCAGTTTCCGGCCGCGTCGGCAAGCTGGAAATCACCGCCGGCAACCTTGTCGCCGCAGGCTCGGCTTCACCAGCACTGACGACGCTCGTCTCGGTCGATCCGATCTATGCGAGCTTCAACGCCAGCGAGGAGATGGTGACGAAGGCGCTGTCGCAGCTTCCGGCTGGCGACGGTGCAGTCCGTCCGCTCGAACAGATCCCGGTTGAAGTCGGCACGCTCGCCGATGAGGGCACGCCGATCAAGGGCAAGCTCCAATTGGTTGACAACCAGGTCGATGCCGCAAGCGGCACGATCGGAGTACGTGCGGTGTTCGACAATCCGGGCGGCAAGCTACTTCCCGGCCAGTTCGTGCGCGTCCGCATGGGGCAGCCGAAAGCCGAAAACAGGGTTCTCGTCAGCGAACGCGCGATCGGTACCGATCAGGACAAGAAGTTCGTCTTCGTCGTCGACGGCGAGAACAAGGTCAGCTACCGGCCGGTTCAGCTCGGCAACGTAAGCGACGGCCTTCGCGTCGTCGAAAGCGGGCTGAACCCGGGCGACACGATCGTCGTCAATGGCTTGCAGCGCATCCGTCCGGGCGCGATCGTCGAGCCGCAGATGGAAGAGAAGGTGGCGGCCAAGTAGGCGTCGGCTATTCCCTTCTCTCCAGCGGGGAGAAGGTAGCCTGAAGGGTCGGATGAGGGAGCAGTCGCGGCAAACGCGCCCGCCGCTTATCGCTCGGTCGTTCGCTGCCCTGACAGGCATCTTCTCCCCAGGTGGGGAGAAGCGAGAATGAGCCAACTAAATGACCCGCCGGCGGTCTCCCAACCGCCGGACAGGGACTTTGCATCCAAGTTCATCCCGGAGAGGGCTTTGAAATGAACATCTCCAGATTTTTTGTGGACCGCCCGGTGTTTGCCGGCGTGCTTTCGGTCCTCATCCTCGTCGCCGGTCTGATCGGCTTGAGGGCACTGCCGATTTCCGAATATCCGGAGGTCGTGCCGCCGTCGATCGTCGTGCGTGCCACGTATCCAGGCGCCAACCCGGAAGTTATCGCACAGACGGTTGCCACACCTCTCGAAGAGCAGATCAATGGCGTCGAGGACATGCTCTACATGTCCAGCCAGGCAACCTCCGACGGCGTCATGACGCTGACGGTGACCTTCAAGCTCGGCACCGACCCGGATAAAGCGCAGCAGCTCGTGCAGAACCGCGTCTCGCAGGCCGAACCCCGCCTGCCGGAAGAGGTGAAGAGCATCGGCATCACGACGGTCAAGAGTTCGCCGGACCTGATGATGGTCGTCAACCTGATCTCGCCGGACAACCGTTACGACATAACCTATCTGCGCAACTACGGCGTCCTCAACATTAAGGACCGCCTGGCGCGCATCGATGGCGTGGGCCAGGTCCAGGTCTTCGGTTCGGGCGACTATTCGATGCGCGTCTGGATCGATCCGCAGAGGGCTGCCGAGCATAATCTCGCCGCCAGTGATATCACCAATGCCATCCGCGAGCAGAACGTCCAAGCCGCTGCCGGTACGATCGGCGCTTCGCCGAGCCTGCCAGGCACCGATCTGCAGCTCAACGTGAACGCGCAAGGCCGCCTGCAGACGCCGGAGCAGTTCGGCAACATCATCGTCAAGACGGGCGCCAACGGCGAGATCACCCGGCTTAGCGATGTTGCGCGCGTCGAGCTCGGCGCTGCCGATTATTCGCTGCGCTCGATCCTCGACGGCAAGCCGGCGGTTGCCATTCCGGTCTTCCAGTCTCCGGGTTCCAACGCCATCACCATCTCGGACGAGGTCCAGAAGACGATGGAAGAGCTGAAGACCGCGATGCCGGACGGGGTCAGCTACGAGATCGTCTACGACACGACGAAGTTCGTTCGTTCGTCGATCGAGAAGGTCGTCGATACGCTGCTTGAAGCCATCGCGCTCGTCGTTCTTGTCGTGATCCTGTTCCTGCAGACATGGCGTGCCTCGATCATCCCGCTGATCGCCGTTCCGGTGTCGATCATCGGCACCTTTGCGGTGATGTACGTCTTCGGCTTCTCGATCAACGCACTCAGCCTCTTCGGCCTGGTGTTGGCGATCGGTATCGTGGTGGACGATGCGATCGTCGTCGTCGAAAACGTAGAGCGCAACATCGAGAATGGGCTCAGTCCGAGGGCTGCGACCTACAAGGCCATGAAGGAAGTTTCCGGTCCGATCATCGCGATCGCGCTCGTGCTCGTCGCTGTCTTTGTGCCGCTTGCCTTCATCAGCGGCCTGTCGGGTCAGTTCTATCGCCAGTTCGCGCTGACGATCGCGATCTCGACGGTTATCTCGGCTCTCAACTCACTGACGCTGTCTCCGGCGCTGGCAGCGCTCTTGCTGCAGGATCACCACGCCAAGCGTGATTGGCTGACGCGCGGCATGGACTTCATCTTCGGCTGGTTCTTCCGCGGCTTCAACCGCGCCTTTGGTGCCGGTTCGAGGGGCTATAGCAAAGGTGTCGGTGGCCTGCTGTCGCGCAAGAGTATCGTCATGGTCATCTACCTGGCGCTGGCCGGTGCGACCTACGGCATCTTCAATGCCGTTCCGGGTGGTTTCGTGCCGGCACAGGACAAACAGTATCTGATCGGTTTTGCCCAGCTGCCGGATGCCGCAAGCCTTGACCGGACCGAAGATGTTATCAAGCGGATGAGCGATATCGCCATGGCCGAACCCGGCGTTGCCCACGCAATCGCCTTCCCGGGTCTGTCGATCAACGGCTTCACGAACTCTTCGAATGCCGGCATCGTCTTCGTGACGCTGAAGGATTTCGAGGAGCGTAAGTCGCCCGCACTTTCCGGCGGTGCGATTGCCATGTCCCTGAACCAGAAGTTCGGGGTCATCCAGGATGCCTTCATTGCGATGTTCCCGCCGCCGCCGGTCAACGGCCTCGGTACGACGGGCGGCTTCAAGATGCAGCTCGAAGACCGCGCCGGCCTCGGCTACCAGGCGCTCGATGAAGCCACCAAGGCTATCATCGGCAAGGCTTATCAGACGCCTGAGCTGACCGGCATCTTCTCCGCCTACCAGATCAACGTTCCGCAGCTCTTTGCTGACCTCGATCGCGCGAAGGCCGAGCAGCTCGGCGTCTCGGTGACTGACGTCTTCGAAACACTGCAGATCTATCTGGGTTCGCTCTATGTCAACGACTTCAATGCCTTCGGCCGCACCTACAGCGTCCGCGTGCAGGCCGATGCGAAGTTCCGCGCCCAGGCGGACGACATCGGCCAGTTGAAGGTCCGTTCGGCATCGGGCCAGATGATCCCCTTGTCGGCGTTGCTGAAGGTCAGCGCGACGACCGGGCCGGAGCGGACCAACCGTTATAACGGTTTCCTCTCCGCCGATATCAACGGCGGTCCTGCTCCGGGCTTCTCCTCCGGCCAGGCTCAGGCCGCGATCGAAAAGATCGCCAACGAGACGCTGCCGAAGGGCATCAGCTTCGAGTGGACGGATTTGACCTACCAGCAGATCCTGGCGGGCAATTCCGGCGTACTGGTCTTCCCGCTGGCGCTGCTCCTGGTCTTCCTCGTGCTAGCCGCCCAGTATGAAAGCCTCACTTTGCCGCTTGCGATCATCATGATCGTGCCGATGGGTGTGCTGGCCGCCTTGACGGGTGTCTGGCTGACGGGTGGAGATAACAACATCTTCACCCAGATCGGCCTCGTGGTCCTTGTCGGTCTATCGGCGAAGAACGCGATCCTGATCGTGGAATTCGCCCGCGAACTGGAGTTCGAAGGCCGGACACCGGTTCAAGCGGCAATCGAGGCAAGCCGTCTGCGCCTTCGCCCGATCCTGATGACCTCCATGGCCTTCATCATGGGTGTCGTGCCGCTGGTGGTCTCCACTGGTGCGGGTGCGGAAATGCGCGCTGCCATGGGTGTCGCGGTCTTTGCCGGCATGATCGGCGTGACCTTCTTCGGCATCTTCATGACGCCGGTCTTCTACGTGCTGGTCCGTAAGCTGACGGGCAACCGTCCGCTGGTGCAGCACAACGACAACCATCCAGCGTCGGATGAAAATGTCATCCGGGTCGCGGCGGAATAAGCGGCAAACGCTGTCGAAATCAAAGGCGGGACATCTGGTCCCGCCTTTTTTATTTGCATGGCGGTGTCATGCGTCTATGTCTTTGATGAACGTACATCGGGCGAACAGAGCCATCCGCCAGAGCGTACAAACATGCCCGTTAGGGGGAGGACAACATGACAGAAAACAAGCCGCCGAAGCGCCGCCTGCGTTCGCAGGACTGGTTCGACAATCCCGATCATATTGATATGACGGCGCTCTATCTCGAGCGCTTTATGAACTACGGCATCACGCCGGAAGAGCTGCGCTCCGGCAAGCCGGTCATCGGCATCGCCCAGAGCGGCAGTGATCTTACGCCCTGCAACAGGGTGCATGTCGAGCTTGCCAAGCGCGTGCGCGACGGCATCCGTGATGCGGGCGGCATTCCGATCGAGTTTCCAACGCATCCGATCTTCGAGAACTGCAAGCGTCCGACGGCGGCGCTCGACCGCAATCTCGCCTATCTCGGGCTTGTCGAAATCCTCTACGGCTATCCGCTCGACGGCGTCGTGCTGACGACCGGCTGCGACAAGACCACGCCTTCGGCAATCATGGCGGCGTCGACCGTGGATATCCCGGCGATCGTTCTTTCCGGCGGGCCGATGCTTGACGGCTGGCACGAGGGCGAACTGGCGGGCTCCGGAACCGTGATCTGGCGCATGCGGCGCAAATACGGTGCCGGCGAAATCGACAGGGAAGAGTTCCTTCAGGCAGCGCTCGATTCTGCACCGTCCGTCGGCCACTGCAATACGATGGGCACAGCCTCGACGATGAACGCGCTGGCCGAAGCGCTCGGCCTTTCGCTGACGGGGTGCGGCGCCATTCCGGCTGCTTACCGCGAGCGCGGCCAGATGGCCTACCGCACCGGGCGGCGCGCCGTCGAGATTGTGTTCGAGGACCTGAGGCCGTCGGACATCCTGACGCGCGAGGCTTTCCTCAACGCCATCCGTACCAATTCGGCGATCGGCGGTTCGACCAATGCGCAGCCGCATCTCGCGGCAATGGCGAAACATGCGGGTGTCGAGCTCCACCCCGAGGACTGGCAAGTCCATGGTTTCGATATCCCGCTGCTTGCGAATGTGCAGCCGGCTGGCGCCTATCTCGGCGAGCGTTATCACAGGGCAGGCGGCACGCCGGCCATCATGTGGGAGTTGCTGCAGGTCGGTAAGCTCGACGGCAACTGTCGCACGGTGACAGGCCGGACCATGGCCGAGAATCTGGAAGGCCGGGAGGCGAGCGACCGCGAGGTCATCCGGCCGTTTGCGAAACCTCTCAAGGAGCGGGCGGGCTTCCTCGTTCTTAAGGGCAATCTCTTCGATTTCGCGATCATGAAGATGAGCGTGGTCTCGGACGAGTTCCGCGCGCGTTATCTTCAGGAGGCCGGGCGCGAGGGCGTATTCCAGGGGAAGGCTGTCGTCTTCGACGGCTCGGAGGACTATCACAACCGCATCAACGATCCTTCGCTCGGTATCGATGAGAATACCATTCTCGTTATCCGCGGGGCGGGACCGATCGGCTGGCCGGGGTCAGCCGAGGTCGTCAACATGCAGCCGCCGGACCACCTCCTCAAACGCGGCATCAGCAGCCTGCCGACGATCGGCGACGGCCGCCAGTCGGGCACGGCGGACAGTCCTTCGATCCTCAACGCCTCGCCGGAAAGCGCCGCGGGCGGCGGTCTCGCCTGGCTTCGCTCCGGCGACATCATCCGGATCGATTTCAATTACGGCCGCTGCGACATGCTGGTCGACGACGCAGAGATCGAACGCCGGAAAGGAGATGGGATTCCGCCGGTGCCGGCCGATGCCACGCCGTGGCAGCGAATATACCGCCGGTCGGTCAATCAGCTTTCGGAAGGGGCCGTGCTTGAAGGGGCGGCAGACTTCCGCCAGATTGCAAAGGTTCCGCCACGTCACAACCATTAGGGGACACTCCCTACGGAAGTAAGAAAGGGTTCACCTCGTAACTAGATCGGGAATTCGTAAAAGGCTTCGTTAATGTGGGTTTGAGACGGTATTATAACTTCTCGCATCTGCTCAAGACCGAGACACCGAATTGCCGAAAAAAACACCGACCCGGTCGGAACAGGAATTCCAGAATCTGTTAAGGCGCCTCGAGCTTGCGCTCGACGCGTCGCAGATCGGCGTTTGGGAGCATGATGTGCGCACCAACCAGATCCTGTGGGATGCGCAGATGCACCGGCTCTATCAAACAGGCGAGACCATGTGCGTCGTTCCGACATCGATGTGGTGCGACGCGATCCATCCGGAAGACCGGCAACGCGCAGTGCAGGAATTCGAGGAGGCGGTCGCCCGGCGCGGTGCCTACAATTCCGAATTTCGCATAATCCTGCCAAGCGGCGCAATCCGGCATTTGCGCTCGCGGGCGCATTTCTACGTCAGCGAGGAGGGCGCTCCCTCGTTCATCGGCGCTGAGTGGGACGTCACGGCGGACGTCATATTGAACGCCGAGCTGAAGAACCAACGACAGGTCGCCGAGGCGCGGGCAAGGGCGCTTGAAGAAAGCAACGCGCGCATCGAATATGCGGCCGAGCACGATTATTTGACCGGGCTGCCCAACCGCCGCCTGTTCGACAGGCGGTTTACCGAACTGCATGCCGATAAGTCGAACTCGATGCTTGCCATCCTTCACCTTGGCCTCGACCAGTTCAAGCAGATCAACGATAGCTATGGCCACGCTGCAGGCGACGCCGTTCTGCGCGCGGCAGCGCTGCGGATTACGGCCGCCGTTCCGGGAAGCAGCCTCGTCGCGCGGGTTGGCGGCGATGAATTCGTCGTTCTGCTCTGGAATTTCGCAGGTGTCGACGAACTCACCCGCATTGCGGCGGATGTGCAGCAGCGGCTGCGCAAGAAGATCCGGTTCGGCCAGGAACTGCTGCAGTCCGGCACGTCAATCGGCATATCATGGAACACCGGCCGGCGGACGCGCAATCTGTTCGCCGAGTCCGATCTTGCGCTTTATCAGGCGAAGAAACTCGGCTTGAACCGCATCGAATTCTTTACCCGGCAGTTGCAGGACGAACTGCTCGGCAAACGGCGCCTCGCCGAAGAGCTGAAGCGCGGCCTGGAGCGCGGAGAGATCGTCCCATATTACCAAGTGCAATATGACGCCAGGACGCGCGCGATTTCCGGCCTCGAAGCGCTTGCCCGCTGGCTTCATCCGGAAAGAGGTTTGCTGTCGCCTGCTGCGTTCCTGAAGATTGCGGAAGAAAGTGGACTTTCGGCAGACATCGACGAAACAATCCTCAGGAAGGCGCTGGATGATCGCCGCAATTGGCAGGATCGGGGCGCCGCTGTTCCGCGCATAGCGGTCAACATTTCCAGCGCGCGGCTGTTCGATCCGGCGCTGCTCGATGGCCTCCGGGCGATGGAGGTTCCTCCTAGCGAATTCGCTTTCGAGCTGGTGGAGACGATCTTTCTCGACGATCCCGATGAGAGGCTGCTGAGCAATATCGATCAGATCAAACAGATGGGCATCGATATCGAGATCGATGATTTCGGCTCGGGGCACGCCTCACTAATCGGGTTAGCAAAGCTGCGCCCAACACGCTTGAAACTCGACCGGCAGTTGGTGACCGACATCGTCGAATCCGAGGAACAACACCGTGTCGTCAGTTCCATCATCGACATAGCCAAGGCGCTCAATGTCGCCGTGATCGCGGAAGGCGTTGAAACGGAGGGCCACGCTGAAGCGTTGACGCAGCTCGGCTGCGACATGCTGCAGGGTTATGCACTCGGATATCCGATGCCAGCTGCGGAGATCGGCAAGCTCATTTCGCCGACCGGCCGAATTCCGGTCAAATCGGGTGCGGGCGGACGAACGCTGGGAGTTACGATTCCAGCTCCCGGCGGGCTTCCAGATACCATTCGACAAAAGCTCTGATGCCGGTTTCGAGCGTCGTGTCCGGTTTGTATCCCGTCAGGGCGACAAGCAGGTCCGGGCTTGCGAAGGTGCGCGGCACGTCACCCCTCTGCATTGGCAGCATCTTACGCTGCGCCGGCTGGCCGAGCGCTCTCTCCACGGTCTCCACGAAGTCCATGAGGCTGACCGGCTGACCGCCGCCGATATTGACGACGCGGAACGGCGCCTGGCGGGACAGCGTCTCGACCTTCTCGTCGGCAACGCGGTTTTCCTCCGAGGGCGTGATCGCGGAAAGTCGCACGATCGACTCGACGAGGTCGTCGATATAGGTGAAATCGCGGCTCATCTTGCCTTCGCCGTAGATTTCGATCGGCTGGTCTTCCAGCATGCTCTTCACGAACTTGAAGAGCGCCATGTCCGGGCGGCCCCAGGGACCATAGACGGTGAAGAAACGGAAGGCGGTCGTCGGCACCTTGTACAGATGCGCATAACTGTGCGCCATCAGCTCCATCGACTTCTTGGTCGCGGCGTAGACCGTCAGGGGTTCGTCGGCCCTGTCGGTCTCATGGAAGGGAACGGAGGGATTCGCACCATAGATCGAAGAGGTCGAGGCCAGCATTAGATGCTGCACCTTATGGCGCTCCGCGGTTTCCAGGATATTCCACGAGCCTTCGACGTTCGAGCTCAGATAGGCGCGAGGATTTTCGAGACTGTAGCGGACGCCCGCCTGGGCCGCGAGGTGGATCAGGACGTCCGGCTTTGCCTGGCTGACCGCGTCCTCCAGCGCCTTCTGATCTTCAAGCATGGCGACCACCGGCTTGAAGGTGGGGAACTGGGCCAGAGCCGCATGCCGCATGTGCTTGAGCTTGACGTTGTAATACGGCGTCAGGCCGTCGAAACCGGTAACCCGATGCCCATCCTGCAACAGGCGCCGCGCGAGGTGAAAGCCGATGAAGCCTGCGGTGCCTGTTATGAAGTAATGCATTTCTATCTCTTCTCCGTCTTCTTACCGACGGCGAAGTGGCTGAAGCCGTGACGCGTGATTTCGGTGACAGGATAGACATTTCGCAAGTCCACAACCACGGGATTCTTCATCGCGGTCTTCAGGCGCTTGAAGTCGAGCGCACGGAATTCATCCCATTCGGTAACGAGCACGATGGCGTCGGCGCCTTCGGCGATTTCATAAGGGTCCGTGCCGTAGGTGACAGTGCCAAGCATTTCCTTGGCCGCTTCCATGCCTTCCGGATCGTAGGCGTGAACGGTGGCGCCGCCGTCGAGCAATGCCTGGATAATGGTGATCGACGGCGCATCGCGCATGTCGTCGGTGTTCGGCTTGAAGGTCAGGCCGAGCACGGCGATCTTCTTGCCGCGCACGCTGCCGCCGCAGGCGGCGATTACCTTGCGGCCCATGGCCCGCTTGCGGTTGTCGTTGATCGCCACCGTCGTTTCGATGAGGCGCATCGGGCTGTCATAATCCTGGGCGGTCTTGACGAGCGCCAGCGTGTCCTTCGGAAAGCACGAGCCGCCATAGCCCGGACCCGCATGCAGGAACTTGTCGCCGATGCGTTTGTCCATGCCGATGCCCTTGGCAACCTTCTGCACGTCCGCGCCGATCTGCTCGCAAAGATCGGCGATTTCGTTGATGAAGGTGATCTTCATGGCGAGGAAGGCGTTGGCGGCGTACTTGATCAGCTCCGACGTGCGGCGCTCGCAGAAATAAAGCGGTGCTTCGTTGAGGTAGAGCGGCCGGTAGACTTCGCGCATCACTTCAGTGGCGCGTGCATCTTCCGTGCCGATGACAATGCGGTCGGGGCGCTTGAAATCGGTGATGGCAGCACCTTCGCGGAGGAATTCCGGGTTGGAGACGACGGCGATATCCTTGCCGGGGAACTCCTCGCGGAAGATGCGCTCGATCTCATCGCCGGTGCCGACGGGAACAGTGGATTTCGTCACGACGACCGTGAAGCCGCTGACGGCGGCGGCAATCTCGCGTGCTGCAGCATAGACGTAACTCAGGTCGGCATGGCCGTCGCCGCGGCGCGACGGCGTGCCGACTGCGATGAAAACGACATCGGCGTCTGCGACCGGTGCAGCGAGGTCTTTGGAGAAATCGAGGCGACCGGCGGCCCGGTTATGTTCGATGATGGCATCGAGGCCCGGCTCGAAGATCGGCACTTCACCGCGCTCAAGGGCATCGATCTTCGCTTCGGATTTATCGACGCAGGTGATGTGGTGGCCGAAATCCGCAAGGCAGGCACCCGAGACGAGACCGACATAGCCCGAACCAATCATAACAATGCGCATAGGATAACCTTCATGAAAACGATCGCGGCCTACCGGCGGCAAAACGCAATCGTGTTACAGGCGCACCGTTATAAATTCAAGACAGCGCCAGTTCTCAGCTGCGCCCAAACTCGTCGACGATGCGGATGATATCGTCCTCGCCGAGGTAGGAGCCGGTCTGCACCTCGATCAGTTCGAGCATGATCTTGCCCGGGTTTGCCAGGCGGTGCACCTCGCCGAGCGGGATATAGACCGACTCGTTTTCCCGCAGCATCTGTACATTCTCGCCGATTGTCACCTCGGCCGTACCCTTGACGACGATCCAGTGTTCCGAGCGGTGGTGATGCTTCTGCAGCGACAGCTTCTTGCCGGGTGTCACGAAGATGCGCTTCACCTGAAAGCGGTCGCCGTTGAAGATCGAGGTATAGCCGCCCCAAGGCCGGTACGAGGTCGGATGGGTCTCGGTCAGTTTCGACGTCGCGGGCAGGGCGGCCAGCGTCTTGACGAGGTCGCCGACGCTCTGGCTGTCCTGCAGCTTCCCGACATAGACGGCATCTTCGCTGGCGATGACCGCGACATCCTCCATCCCCTGAACGGCTAGATGCACGCCGTGGCTCATCACCAGCGAGTTGCGGCTGTTGACGAGCGTCGTGTTGGCGGTCGCGACGTTGCCGTTCGGGTCGCGTGTCCCGGTTTTCCAGACGGAATCCCAGCTGCCGAGATCCGACCACTTGAAGGGCGAGGGCACGACGGCGGCATTGGCCGTCTTTTCCATGATCGCATAGTCGATCGAGATGTTGGGGGCCGTTGCGAAGGATTTGGCGTCGAGACGGGTGAAGTCGAGATCGCGGGCGGCCTTCGCGACGGCGTCTCCTGCCGCTATCATGACGTCCGGGGCATAGTTGCGCATCTCGGCCAGGAGTGAAGACACCTGGAACATGAACATGCCGGAATTCCAGTAGAAGCCGCCGGCAGCCACCATGTCTTTCGCCTTGTCCAAAGGCGGCTTTTCGATGAAGCGTCTCACTGTCTGCGCGCCGGTCGGAAGGTTTTCGCCGCCCTCGATATAGCCGTAACCAACTGCTGGTTCGGACGGCTGGATGCCGAACGTCACGAGCTTGCCGCTGGCGGCCGTTTCCCGTGCCATGCGCACGCTGTCGAAATAGCTCTCGTCGGCGACGATCTCATAGTCCGAGCCGAGCACATGCATGATCGCGTCCTTGCCGAAAAGGTCGGCAACGAGGGTGGCAGCGGCGGCAACGGCAGGTGCGGTGTTGCGGGCCACCGGCTCCAGCAGGATTGCCTTCAGCGTATGATCGAGTTCGCGGGCCTGTTCGGCAACGAGAAAGCGGAATTCCTCATTGGTCAGCACGATCGGCGCTTCGTAGAGGGCCGGATCGGAGACGCGGGCGAGCGTTTCCTGGAACAGCGTCTTGTCGCCGATGAACTGGATGAATTGCTTGGGCGCGGCAGCGCGCGACAGCGGCCACAGGCGCGTGCCCTTGCCTCCTGCCATGATCACGGGAACGATCTTTTGCGTCATCGGGTGCGTTTCCTCAAATCTTCTGTCTTCAATCAATTCTGTCCGGCCCAGTGCGTGATCCGGTTCAGTCCGGCGTCAAGCAGCTGGCTTGCGGCCTGTTCGGTTTCCGCTTCGACATAGCAGCGCATCTCCGGCGCGTTGCCCGAGGGACGGAAATGGATGATGCGCTTGTCGGCCAGCGTGACGCGCAAGCCATCGATATCGCTTGCTGTGAAGGGCTTGCCAATAGGCTTCAGGAATTCGGCGAGGTTTTCCTGCGAGGCGCGCAAATAGGCCATGAGCCGTGCGCTCGTCTCGACGGGGAAGTTCTCCAGCCGGTCGGCCGCCGCGACCGGAAGATTGTAGAAACCGGCAATCGCAGACAGCGGCTTCTTCTGTGCCGCCGCCAGCGAAAGGACGGCCAGTATCGGCAGGAAGCAGTCGCGTGTCGGCAATGCCTCCAGCGTCTTGCCGTTGATGGCGAAATCCGAACCGGTCAGCAGGCCGCCATTGGCTTCAAAGCCCATCACGCGGTCCTTGCCTGCGGAGATCGCCTCCTGCATGCCGGCGATGACGAAGGGCGAGCCGACACGCGTGCGGGTGACGTTGAAAGAGCCGGCCGTCTCGATGCCGGAGTTGGAGGTAACGGGCGTTACGACGGTGCCGGCGTTCAGAAAATTCGCAGCGATGAGCCCGAGCAGGTCGCCGCGCAGCGGAGCGCCGGTCTCGTCCGCTGCCAAAGGCCGGTCGCCGTCGCCATCGGCCGAAACGAGCGCATCAAGCGTCAGGGACTGTGCCCAATCCTTCAGGAACGCGATAGTTTCCGCCGAAACGGCTTCGGTATCCACGGGGATGAATGTCTCCGACCGTCCAAGCGCGATGGCTTCGGCTCCGTAATGCGACAGCAGCCGCACCATCATGTCGCGCGCAACCGTACTGTGCTGATAGACGCCGATCTTCAGGCCGGAAAGGGCATTTGGAGGCAGGATGCCGGCGTTACGCGCCATGAAGGATTCGGCACATTCGCCGGACCTGTCCTCAATATCTGCTTTGCCTGCCATTACGCCTTCGGGCAGGGGGCGGTCGAGCTTGGCTGCAAGGTCGGATATCGCCGCTTCGTCCGCCTTATCGATCTCGCCATCGGGCCGATAGAATTTGATGCCGTTGCGGTCCGCCGGGATGTGCGAGCCGGTGATCATCAGGCTGGCGGCCTTGTTGCGCGATCCGTAAAGCGCGAGCGCCGGCGTCGGAACGGTGCCGCAGTCGGCGACCCTGAAGCCCAGTCTGGTCAGCGCGAGAGCACAGGTCTCAGCGATCGCAGGGCTGGAATCGCGGAAGTCGCGGCCGAGCAGGACGAGATCGCCTTCTTTTGCGTGGCCGCTTTCAAGAAGATACTGCCCGAACGCTGTCGCATAGACAGTCGACGCCCGGCCTTTCAGATCGGTGGAAAGGCCGCGCAGGCCGCTTGTTCCAAATTTCATCCGTGTTAAGCCTTTGCTGACGCTTGCTTTCCTGCGCGAATTATCACGAGTCTGACGATACTTCGTAAATTTTGGCCGCGATAGGTGACTAAAATATTCTACACCTCCCTTTTCAAGGCAAATCCATCAACCCTTCGGTGGAACGAGGACAATCGATGAGCGAACAGACCATCGCGCTCGAAGAAAGCTGGAAGGCGGCGCTCGCGTCTGAATTTTCCAGTCCCTACATGCAGCAGCTCAAGGATTTCCTGCTGGTGCAGAAGCGGAGCGGCAAGCGTATCTTCCCCAAGGGGTCGGAGTATTTTCGTGCGCTCGATCTCACGCCGCTCGCCGAAGTGAAGGTCGTCATTCTCGGGCAGGACCCCTATCACGGTCTCGGGCAGGCGCATGGGCTCTGCTTCAGCGTTCGCCCAGGCGTGCGCATCCCGCCCTCGCTGGTCAATATCTACAAGGAGATGGAAACCGATCTCGGCATCAAGCCGCCGCGGCACGGCTTCCTGGAGCATTGGGCGCGGCAGGGCGTGTTGCTGCTGAACAGCGTTCTGACCGTTGAGGAGGCGCAGGCCGCATCGCATCAGGGCAAGGGCTGGGAGCGCTTCACCGATGCGGTGATCCGCAAGGTCAACGAGGAATGCGAGTCCGTCGTCTTCATGCTCTGGGGTTCCTACGCACAACGAAAGGCCGCTTTTGTCGACACCTACCGCCATCTTGTCCTGAAAGCGCCGCATCCGTCGCCGCTTTCAGCGCATAACGGCTTTTTCGGATGCAGGCATTTTTCGAAGGCGAACGCTTTTCTGCAGTCTCACGGCCGTGCGCCCGTCGACTGGGAATTACCTGCCAATCCGCAGGATACCTAGCTTTTTCTGAACGCCTCCGGATCGGCGTTCAACAAAAGGAGACAATGCGTTTTGATCTCCCGCACTATTCCAAAACGCTCGAAGAGATCATCTATGACCCATCAAAGGCTCGCCGTCGCGGGCAAGAAAGGGGTCTCGACATGCTCAACCAGATCAAGGGCCTGCACCACGTCACATCGATGGCGGAGGACGCCGGCACAAATAATCAGTTCTTCACGAACACGCTCGGCCTGCGCCGCGTCAAGAAGACCGTGAACTTCGATGCGCCTGACGTCTATCATCTCTATTATGGCGACGAGACCGGTTCGCCGGGTTCAATCATGACCTATTTCCCGTTTCCCAAGATGGCGCAGGGCCGTCCAGGCACCGGCGAGGTCGGCACGACCGTCTTCTCCGTTCCCGAGGGTTCGCTCGGCTTCTGGAGCGACCGGCTCGCCAAAGTCGGCACCGGCGGTCTCAAGGCCGACGAGAGCTTCGGCCAGAAGCGGTTGAACTTTGCAGGTCCCGATGGCGACGGCTTCGCGCTTGTCGAGGTCAGGGACGACGGCCGCCAGCCATGGACGCATGGCGGCATCAGCGAGGATCACGCCATCCGCGGTTTCCACTCCGTTGCCATGCGCCTTCGCGATGAGGGTGCGACGTCCGAACTCCTGAAATTCATGGGCTATGAAGTCCAGGAGGAGAAGGACGGCGTGAAGCGCTTGGTGATGCCGGGCGGCAATGGCGCGCATCTCGTCGATCTCGAAACGATGCCGAATGTTTCCCGTGCGCTGCCGGGTGCCGGCTCCGTGCACCACGTCGCCTTTGCCGTCGAAAACCGCGAGAAGCAGCTCGAAGTCCGCAAGGCACTCGTGGATACGGGTTACCAGGTGACACCGGTTATCGACCGCGACTATTTCTGGGCGATCTATTTCCGCACGCCGGGCGGCATTCTCTTCGAGGTCGCCACTAGCGAGCCCGGCTTCGATCGGGATGAAGACACGGCTCATCTTGGCGAGGCGCTGAAGCTGCCGCAGCAACATGCGCATCTGCGGCAGCTGATCGAGCAGCACTTGCAGCCGCTCGAAGCATAAGGGGCAGACCGATGAACGACCACAGCTATGTGCATCGGCTGTACGCCGGTGCACCGGGAAAACCTATCCTGTTCGTGCTGCACGGCACCGGAGGCGACGAAAACCAGTTCTTCGATTTCGGACGGCGGCTTCTGCCCGATGCGACGATCGTCTCTCCCCGCGGCGACGTTTCGGAACACGGCGCGGCACGCTTTTTCAAGCGCACCGGCGAGGGCGTCTACGACATGGACGATCTTGCCAGGGCCACGCGGAAGATGGCGGCTTTCGTCAAGGACATGACGGTCGATCACGGCGCGTCGCACATCCTGGGCATCGGCTTTTCCAACGGCGCGAACATCCTGGCGAATGTGCTCATCGAAAATGGGTTGTTTGATGCGTCGGCGCTCATGCATCCGCTGATCCCGTTCCAGCCGAAGCCGAATCCGGAGCTTGAAAGCCGCAAGGTGCTGATCACGGCGGGCGAACGTGATCCGATCTCTCCGGTCGGGCTGACCCAAGCGCTCGCCGTCTATTTCGCCGGGCAGGGGGCGGCGACCTGGACAGAGTGGCACCAGGGCGGGCATGACATCCGCCCAAACGAGATCGACGCCGTGCGGCGTTTCTTCGAGCCGTATTTCTAGCTAGCGGAAGATTGGCGGCAGTGCTTCCGAGACCTCTTTGTCCGGCGCGGGCATCCAGCGTCCCGTCGAAAAATAGGCCCTCGTCCGCGTCTGCGGACCGGGTGCTGCCTTGATCGTCAAGATAAAGTTGAAGCTGTTCTCGCTGCTGAATTCGCGGGAGAAGAATATACTTGCGCCAAAACCTTCCGCCCTGACATCCTTCAGCTCGCGGATCGCGCTCAAGGCATCATGAAGATCCGGCCAGTGCGGTTGTGCGAGCACCGTTTCGAAAACGCGCATGAAAGACGGATCGAGCCGGCCCGCGCTATCCGTCACCGGCCCGACGATCTTGGCGCGCATGTTGGAAATCGCGCCTTTGCGATCTCCGCGAATGATCAGAAACACCGAACTCAGCGGGCGCTCCCCATCTTCCTTGTAGACCTCTTGAAAAGAGCATTCATAGGCGCTGCTGCCCATGGCGGAGGCACGCCATGTGGTCATCTCGATGCCTGCCTTGCGCAACGTTTCACACATGTCCGGCCCGGACATCCGCCAGGTCCGCAGGAAATTTCCGGCGAGTTCGGGCTGCGCAACATCGATCAGCCTCGGCGGGATCTTGATCGACTGCAGTGGAGCAGGCGTTGCAACCTCTACCACCTGCGGCGGCGGTTGCTGGACCTTTTGCGGATTGAGATCGTAGCCCAACAAAGGTGTCAGGGCGCGTAGATGGCGCATGTCGTTGGATAGCAGGACCGTGCCGGCAACGAGCGAGATCGAAAGCGCAAGCATCAGCCACGGTGCTGCACGGCGCTTGCGGCGCCGCGGCGGCGTTTTCATATCGAGGCCGGACGGTTGTGTGGCCAAGGCTTTCACTCGTTGCAGATGCGCCACTGTAGACAGCATGCTTCAGGTTTCTCTTGCAACCAAATTGATCGCCGGGAGTGCTATATTAGTAAAGAATTCACTCCGTTTGCGCTAGGACGGCCAGAAGCGGCCACGCGAACCAATCTGCGGTACCGGCAAAGAGGTGCTGTCATTGAGGCTTTGCTGCTTCGACGAAGTAATTCTCTTGAGATTTCAACGGCGTTGCTTCATGATAATTGCGATGCGAAGATTTTCGTGTCGTGCCTTATGACGATCGATGCAGATCGTTTCAGCAATGAACATGTTTCTTCGCGCCCAGCAGCGATGCTGTGGTTCAGGCTTTAGCGTTTTTGGATATTCTCCCCTGCAAACTTGAGGCAGGGTTTGCTTGGGAAGGTTGCATGAGTTCGGAATTTGCGGTTCGCGCGATGCGGCCGGGTGAGTTAGAGCTTGTGCTCGAGTGGGCAAGGCAAGAGGGGTGGAATCCAGGACTCGACGATTCGCTCGCTTTCCAGGAGGCCGACCCGTCCGGCTTTTTCGTTGGTGCTGTCGGTGAAGTCCCGGTAGGCTCCATTTCGGTGGTGAAGTACGGCGAAGGCTTGGCGTTTCTCGGCCTCTATATCGTCCATCCAGATTTCCGCGGCAAAGGCTACGGCAGGGCGCTCTGGAAGGCCGGTGTGGCGTCTGCGGCAGACCGCACGATCGGTCTCGACGGTGTCCCCGCACAGCAGGAGAATTATCGCAAGGCAGGCTTCGAACCCGCCTATACCACGGTGCGGTACGGCGGCGTTCCGAAGACGTTGCCCCAGTCCTTGCTCTTGGCGCACCCAGTCTCCGACAAGCTGGACGGGCTGTTTCGTTACGACGCCTCGATTTTCACTGAACCGCGCAATGCGTTCGTTGCCGCCTGGTGCAAGAGGCGTCGCGGACGCAAGACCGTGATCGTGCGCAAGAGCGGCAAGATCCGCGGCTATGCCACGATCCGCCGCTGCTATGAGGGCTACAAGATCGGGCCGCTTTTTGCCGCCGATGCCGAGACCGCAGCTGCGCTGCTTGCCGAATTGCTGCCGGAGGCCGGCGGCGAGCCGGTGTTCATCGATGTCCCCGCCGCCAACAGGGAAGCGCTCGCGCTGGCCGAAAGCCTCGGTCTCGAACCGGTATTCGAGACGGCGCGCATGTATCGCGGCGCCGCCCCTCATATGCCGCTGAAGAACGTCTATGGCATCACGACGCTGGAGCTCGGCTAGTCCATAGGCGAAGCGGAGACGGTTGAGGTCGAAAGCTTTGGACGGCCCCTTTCAGCGATTGCAATGCCTCCCAGCGTCAGCACCAGCGAGACGATATGGAAGAGCTGCAACGTCTCGCCGAGCAGCAGCACGGATAGAAGCGTGCCGAAAACCGGGACGAGATTGATGAAGAGCCCGGCCCGGTTGGCGCCGATCCATTCCACGCCTTTGATATAGAGGATCTGCGCAACCAGCGAGGCGAAGATCGCGGTGTAGAACGTGATGATCCAGCCTTTGCCGTCGGGAAGCTGCGCATTGCCCGCCGCACTCTCCCAAAGCAACAGTGGCAGCGATGTCAGCGCCGCCGCAAGCGCGGGAAACGCCATGAGCGTGCGCCAGTCAACAGGCGGCTTCCAGCGCAGGAAGATCGTGTAGATCGAATAGGCTGCGACCGCCACCAGCATTAAGGCGTCGCCGCGATTGAGGCTGAGCCTGAGCAGCGTTGCGAGGTCGCCGTGCGCGGCGGTCAAGGCAACGCCGACGAGCGTCATGCCGAAGCCGGCGACCTGTGCCGCCGAAACGCCGGTGCGGAAGAAAACCAGATTGAGCAGGAAGATGAGCATCGGGATGCCGGCCTGCTCAATCGCGACGTTGATGGCGGTGGTGTATTTCACAGCCGAGTAAAGCATGGCGTTGAAGAGCGTATAGCCGACCATGCCGTAGAAAAGGAGCAGAGGCAGCTTATTGCGGACAATCGGCCAGTCCCTCTTGAGCTGTGGAAGCGACACTGCCGCGATGAGCGCGGTCGCAAGCGTCCAACGCAAGAAAGTCAGCGTCATGGGGCTGACATGGCCGAGCGCGAGTTTCCCGGCAACTGTGTTTCCGCCCCAGCACAGCGTCGCAATGACGAGACAAATATAGGCCGTGATATGCAAGGATGATTCTTCCGTCTTCCGAAAAAGCAGTTCGGATAGCTGCCGATGCATGGGCAATAGCCCGCGGCAGGCTGATTTGTCACGTAAAAAGCCCAATTCGCCCTGATAACAGGGTCGCTTTCCAAAAAACAAAGCTTTATAGATGCGCGGGTTTGAGCAGAGCGCGGATAATCCGCCGGTAACAGGAAGAGTTGGATGACGAACGTAGTCGTGGTCGGTTCGCAATGGGGTGACGAAGGCAAGGGCAAGATTGTCGATTGGCTTTCGGAACGTGCGGATATCGTTGTGCGCTATCAGGGCGGACACAATGCCGGCCATACGCTCGTCATCGACGGCACGAGCTACAAGCTATCGCTGCTGCCTTCCGGCGTCGTGCGCCCGGGCAAGATGGCGGTGATCGGAAACGGCGTCGTCGTCGATCCGCATGCCTTGATCGCCGAGATCGAAAAGCTGGAAAAGCAGGGCGTCAAGATTTCTCCTGACAACCTGCGCATCGCCGACAACGCGACGCTCATCCTGTCGCTGCACCGCGAGCTCGATGCCTACCGCGAAGATGCCGCCTCCAATAGCGGCACGAAGATCGGCACGACGCGCCGTGGTATCGGCCCGGCTTATGAAGACAAGGTTGGCCGCCGTGCAATCCGCGTGATGGATCTCGCCGATCTGGAAGCGCTGCCGGGCAAGGTCGACCGCATTCTTACGCATCACAATGCGCTCCGCCGCGGCCTGGGTGTTGAAGAAGTGAGCCACGAGGCTATTATGACGGAACTGACGTCGATTGCGGATCGCGTGCTTCCGTTCCGCGAAACGGTCTGGCTGCTTCTCGACAAGGAACGCCGTAAGGGCGCGCGCATCCTCTTCGAAGGCGCGCAGGGTAGCCTGCTCGATATCGACCACGGTACCTATCCTTTCGTGACCTCGTCCAACACCGTCGCGGGGCAAGCCGCAGCGGGCTCCGGCATGGGGCCGGGTTCGCTCGGCTACATCCTCGGCATTACCAAGGCTTACACGACGCGCGTCGGCGAAGGTCCGTTCCCGACCGAACTCAACGACTCGGTCGGCCAGTTCCTCGGCGAAAAGGGCCATGAATTCGGTACGGTGACGGGCCGCAAGCGCCGCTGCGGCTGGTTCGATGCCGCACTTGTGCGCCAGTCGGTTGCCACGAATGGCATCACCGGCATCGCGCTGACTAAGCTCGATGTGCTTGACGGTCTCGACGAACTGAGGATCTGCATCGGCTACATGCTCGATGGCGAGCAGATCGACCATCTGCCGGCAAGCCAGGCGGCGCAGGCCCGGGTGGAGCCGGTCTATATCACGCTGGAAGGCTGGAAGGAATCGACTGTCGGCGCCCGCAGCTGGGCCGATCTGCCTGCGCAGGCGATCAAATATGTCCGCCAGGTCGAGGAGTTGATCGGCGCCCCGGTCGCGCTTCTATCCACAAGCCCTGAGCGCGATGACACCATACTTGTGACTGATCCGTTTGAGGATTAATGTCGCGGTCATTATGGCACCTGGCCCGGTCGAGAACCGGGCCTCTCGAGAAAAGTAACTAATGGCTGATTTTATTGCAGTTATCCGGCGGGCGGTTGACGGCCTGGCCGAGAACACCCCCGAGATGCGGGCGAAGGTTTACGAGCGTGCCCGCGGGGCGGTGCAGCGGCAGCTCGAAAACATGAAGCCGCGTCCGCCGGAAGCGATGCTGCAGCGCCAGCTCGATAAGCTCGATGCCGCTATCCGCGAGGTGGAGGCCGAGCACTCCGAGGCATTGCCGGACGATGAGGCAGCCACTGCTGCAGCAGCAGAAGCGCTTGTCCATGAAGAGCCTGCGCCCGAGCTGCCGGCGGAATATGCGGCCGTGCCGAAGCCGGCTGAAGAACCGGTTGCTGAGGAATCGATTGCCGAGGAATCAGTCGCCGAAGACCATCTTGCCGACGCGGATGCACCAGCCGAACACCGGCACGAGGAGCCGCAGCCTGAGCCGCAGGAAGAGGCGGCCCCCTACGAAGCACCTTACGAGGAACCTGCGCCGATAGCGGCCGCGGAAGAGGCCGCGCCGGAAGAAGAATGGGACCGTCCGGTCGAGGAAGTTGCTGCTGCGGCGGAAGCGGAAGCAGCCCCTCCCGAGGAATGGGCTGCATCGTATCACGATGAAGTGCCGGTCGAGGAATACGCAGCTCCGCCGGAGGAATATCTCGAAGAAGCGCCTGCCGTCGAACCCGAACCGGCTGTCGAACCGGAACCCCTCCGTCCAGCCGGCGAATACGATCCGTCGAATCGCCTTGTCGAACCGTTCGTCTCCTTCGAGAAGCCGGAAGAGTTCGTCGAGCACAGCCGCGAGGAACCGCTGCAGGCGGAAACGGTTGCGCATTTCGATCCCGTCTGGGCAGAACCTGCTGCCGAAATCCCAGCCGAGCCCCCGAAAGACGCCGAGATTGCATGGGCTACTGAAGAGGTCAGAAATTTCTCAGAAAGCGTTCCGCCTGCGGCGTCGGCCAATGACCACGCGCGCGCCTTCGAGGAAGCCATTGCAGGTCTTCAAAACCCGCCGCCGCCCGCGAAGATGCCGGCCGCAAACGAGGGCTTTTCCTGGGAAGCCGCTGCCTTTGACGATCTGCCGCCGATCGAGGCAGGCACCAGCAAGAAGGCCCCAGTGGCGGCCCACTTCGACGATTCGGACCTGTTCGCCGAGATCCACGGCAAGCCTGCGGTGCCTGCTCCCGATGTGCCGGGCGAGGAGTGGCAGGAAGCAAAGGAGCTTCGGGGCTACGATCGCCGCGGCGTCGTTGCGGAGGACGACGATTCCGTACCGGCCGCTGATATTGACCAGCTCGTCGCGGCCAAACTGCAGAACAAGAACTTCCGCATGGAACCGAAGCGCCGGCGCCTCGGTCTCAACATGATCATTACCATCATTGCCGTACTGGCAGTGCTGGGTGGCGGGGCCTACGCCGCCTGGATGAACCGCGCCCAGTTGATCGCGATGGTTGACGATCTGGTGAGCGCCGCTCCGTCCAAGACGGCCGAGAGCGAGCCCGCTGCTACGCAGAACCAGACGCCAGCAGCCCCTTCGACAAACAATACCGAAGCGGCCAAGCCTGACGAAAACGATAGGCAGGTTGCCTCACTCGATGACGGCTCTTCGGTCAGCAACAAGTTTAACCAGCGCCTCATGGCAGACGGCAGGGAAGTCGACAGCGGCCCGGCTGCCATACCCGGTACGCCGACAGCCGAAGGCAAATCGGTCGCCGAGCAGAATGTCGCATCCGCCGCGCCAGCTCCGCCCGCACAGGCAGGTGCCGCGCCCGCCGAGACGCTGACACCGAACGGGCCTGCCGCTGCCTCGCAGCAGCAGGTGCCTGCCGGTGCGGCTGAGAAGATGTTCCTCTATGAGGAGCGAATCGGCCAGAGTTCGCCGACTGCGATCCAGGGGAGCGTCGCCTGGAGCGTCCAGCATGAAACTGGCCAGGGCGGTAAGCAGGAATCGACGGTGCAGGCCAATGTGACGGTGCCGGAGCGCAATCTTTCGGCTCTCGTGACCTTCAAGCGCAACTCCGACCCGTCGCTTCCGGCAAGCCATCTCGTCGAGGTCGTCTTCTCGCTTCCGCCGAATTTCGAAGGCGGCAGCATTGACAGCGTCCAGCGCATTTCGATGAAGCGCACGGAGCAGGATCGCGGCGACCCGCTGATTGCCGTGCCAGCCAAGATCACCGACGATTTCCATATGATCGCACTGAATGACTATCCGGATGCCCGCAAGGCGAACCTCGACCTGCTTGCGACGCGAGACTGGATCGATATTCCGATCACCTACCGCAACGGCCGTCGCGCGCTGATCACCATGCAGAAGGGTCCGACGGGCACGGCAGCCTTCAGCACGGCGATCAAGGAATGGACGGCGCTTGGCGACGTGAGCACGAGCCAGTAGCAGGTCTAGGGCCTAGGCGGGGGAGTTCCCTTACCCTAACCCTCTCCGCGTTTTGACGGGGAGAGGGGACCTGCCTCACTCAACGTTGGCGATTGAGGAAAACCGTGCGACACATATTCCTTGGCCCGCTTGCGGGGAGAAGGGCGCAATGGCGCCAGCAATCCAATATGGGCGAGCAATTACCTATGTTTCGGAAGAGCGCCCGCTGCCGCCGCCTCACGTCGAGGGTTCGTGTACCGCATGCTTGGACGCTCGACCATGCGTTGCCACCAGGAGGCGAGGGCGGCGTGCTGTTCCAGCAATCCTCGCGCTTCCGGAACCATCAAGAAGTAGTCCATCATTGGCGCGACGTGTAGATCGGCCAATGTCAGGGTCTCGCCGCCAAGCCAGGGTGCCCCGTCCATCAAATCCGCCAGAGCCTGCAAGCAAACAGGCACTTTGGATCGCGCGATGGCCACTCGCCTTTCATCGCTTGGCTCCCCGCGTAGTGGCTTCGAGACCAGTTCCACATACATCCCCCAGACGAGGTTGGAGTAGATGTATCCATCCGCGATGCTGATGATCTGATTCATCCGGGCGCGCTGCTTTGGAGTTGCCGGTTGCAGCCTCGGACCTTCGAATGCTTCGTCGAGATAGCGCGTTATCGCTCCGCTCTCATAGAGATTGAAGCTATCATGCTCAAAGGCCGGGATTCGGCCGAACGGCTGCCGGGCGAGATAGGATGACGGGGGTCCCGACGCGGCAAAGACATCGACGGGCACCAGATCATAGTCGACGCCCTTTTCGTGCAAGGCGAGCCGCACGGCCCGCACGTAGACGCTGTAGTCTGCTCCGAACAATTTCGGCTTCTGGCTCATCGCTTCTTGCGACCCATAAATAAGGAAAACCGCCGGCCGCGATCTGCAGCAAGCGGCTTTCCGATTTCATATCGGGGCGTGGAACCCGTTATGCCGTGGCTTCGACGACGCGGACGGCTTTTGCCCTCTCCAGAGCTTCCTTGCGCACGGCGTCCTGCACCTTTTCGAAGGCGCGGACTTCGATCTGGCGCACGCGTTCGCGGCTGATGTCGAACTCGGCCGACAGATCTTCCAAAGTGACCGGATCGTCAGCAAGACGGCGTGCCTCGAAGATGCGGCGCTCGCGGTCGTTCAGCACGCTCATCGCCTTGGAGAGCATGCGGCGGCGCGTTTCGAGCTCGTCCTGCTCGATCAGCACGTCTTCCTGGCTGTCGTGATCATCCACGAGCCAATCCTGCCATTGGCCGCTGTCGCCTTCGGAGGCCTTGATCGGCGCGTTCAGTGAAGCGTCGCCGGAAAGGCGACGGTTCATCGAAACGACTTCCTCCTCAGAGACGTTCAGCTTCGTGGCGATCTCCGCGACATGCTCCGGCCTCAGATCGCCTTCGTCGATCGCCTGGATCCGGCCTTTCAGGCGGCGCAGGTTGAAGAACAGGCGCTTCTGATTTGCGGTCGTGCCCATCTTCACCAGCGACCACGAGCGCAGAATATATTCCTGGATCGAGGCCTTGATCCACCACATGGCGTAGGTGGCGAGACGGAAACCGCGTTCCGGATCAAACTTTTTCACGGCTTGCATGAGGCCGACATTGCCTTCCGACACGACTTCGCCGATCGGCAGGCCATAGCCTCGATAGCCCATCGCGATCTTGGCGACGAGGCGCAGGTGGCTGGTGACGAGTTTATGCGCAGCTTCGCGATCGCCGTGCTCGGAATAACGCTTTGCCAGCATATATTCCTGCTGCGGCTCCAGCATTGGAAACTTGCGGATTTCGTCGAGATAACGATTAAGACCGGCTTCGCCGGCGGTGATGGACGGCAAGGTATTGCGGGCCATGATTGCACCCTCCTGTATAGATTCCGGTTCCCGATGGAACGCGTCCCCGCGTCGGAACAGGCGAACCGGGACGTGCGGCTCAAATCCAAGCCCGCACTAAGTCTATATATAGATAAGTATGGCGGAACAGCGGTTCAAGCCCGTCAAAAGCCTTCACGAAGACGTTATACGGCTAACGGCGAAGCGCCTCTGCGAGTTCCACCATATCTTCGGGAAGCGGCACTTCGAAGTGCATAAGCTCGCCGGTGCGGGGATGCTCGAACTGCAGCATATAGGCATGGAGCGCCTGTCGGCCGAAACGGTTGACGACTTTGCGGGCTTCATCCGGCAGCAGATTGGCCTTGGTTCTCAGATGCGCGCCATAGACGGTGTCGCCAAGCAGTGGATGCCCGATATGGGCCATATGGACGCGAATCTGATGGGTACGGCCGGTTTCCAGGTGGCACTCCACCAGCGAAGCAAGCGCTGTAGCATCCGAGTTCTCGTGGAAGCGTTCCAGCACTTCGTAATGTGTGATGGCCTCGTCGGCATCCTGGCTGTCGGCACGTTTGACCGAGCGGCGCGTGCGGTCGCCAGTGGAGCGGCCGAGCGGCACATTGATCGTGCCTGAGAGCGAGCGCGGCCGGCCCCAGACGATCGCCTGGTAGGCGCGTTCGAGCGGCATGGTGCGGCCGTGGTCGGCAAACTGCAGCGACAGGTGGCGGTGGGCGATGTCGTTCTTGGCGACGACCATCACGCCGGTCGTATCCTTGTCGAGCCGGTGCACAATGCCGGGCCGCCGGACGCCGCCAATGCCCGAGAGGCTGTCGCCGCAGTGGTGGATCAGCGCGTTGACGAGGGTGCCCGTCCAGTTTCCGGCGGCGGGATGGACGACCATGCCGGCCGGTTTCGAGATGACGATGAGGTGGTCGTCCTCGTAAAGGATGTCGAGCGGGATATCCTCGCCCTTCGGGGTCGGGTCTTCCGGCTCTGGCAGCAGGATTTCGTAATTGTCGCCGGGGCGCACCTTCTTTTGCGGATCGAGGGCGACTGCGCCGTTCACGAGCAACTGACCGTCCTTGATCAACACCTTGACGCGGCTGCGGGAAAATTCTTCGCCGAGTTGAGCCGTCAGCCAGGCATCGAGGCGGCCTTCGGCATTCTCATCGGCAGTCAGGACTTTCCTAATACCTGATGCTTGTTTAAAGGGGTCGCTCAAGACGCTTCTTCTCCGAAAGTATTTATAGGACGCCGTTATGACGAAAATCGAGCCAGACGATCAGGAAGAACAGCCCCTTGACCCGGCAATGGAAAATGTCCGGCGCAAGATGGTCCGCCTGCAGATCGTTTCCGGCGCCATCATGTTCGTGAGCCTTATGGCGGTCTTCGGCGCCGTTGTCTACAAGACGATGGAGGCCGAACCGGCAGCGGTCTCCAGCTCCGGCGTTCCTTCGGATTCGCCGGTCAGGTCCACCGTTTCCCTGCCGCTCGGTTTCGCCGTGCACTCCACGTCGCTCTCCGGAAGCCAGGTTCTGTTCTTCGGCCAGTCCGTCGACGGCAAGCGCCAGGCGCTTGTCTTCGACATCAAGGCTGGCCGGCTCATTGCCGACATCACCGTCGCCGGCAACTAAGGCCGATGGTCGCCGCGCCGATCACGATCGAAAGCGCTGATGATCCGCGCATTGCGGAATTCCGCGCGATCCGCGAGCGCGACCTGACAGGCAGACAGAACCGCTTCATCGCCGAAGGAACTGTCGTGCTGCGCATGCTGGCCGAAGCCCATGCCGCAAGAAGTGGTTTCGAGGCGGAGAAGATCCTGCTGCTGCGAAATCGGGCCGACGGGGTGTCCGACATCCTGGCACGCTTCCCGGACGACGTTCCGGTCTACGTCGCCGAGGCGGATGTTCTCGACGGAATCGTCGGCTTCCATCTGCATCGCGGCGTGCTGGCGCTCGGCCGACGCATCCCGGGCAGCAAGAGCTTGCTCGATAGCCTGCCGGACCGCGCACTCGTGCTCGTCGGCTGCGGCATTTCCAATCACGACAATGCAGGCTCGATGTTCCGCAATGCGGCCGCCTTCAACGCGGACGCCATCTTTCTCGACGAGACGTCCTGCGACCCGCTGTACCGGAAGGCGATGCGCGTTTCCGTGGGGTCCGTGCTGAGCGTTCCCTATCAGCGGAGCGGTTCCGCCCTTGATATCCTCACCGCGCTCGCCGAACGTGGCTTCGATATCTGGACGCTGTCGCCGCGCGGCGCGACGGACATCCGGGCGATACCGCCTTCGGATCGTATGGCGCTGGTGGTCGGTACGGAAGGAGAAGGGCTGCCGGAAGCGATCCTGTTGCGCTTCCGGAGCGCACGCATTCCGCAATCTACCGGCCTCGACAGCCTCAATGTCGCGACGGCGACCGGCATTGCTTTATTCGCGATGGCGTCCGTAGCTGGCCGTCTCTGAATCAGCCCGGTTGCGACAGGATCGTTGCCGCGCGCTGGGCGAGGCTCACGCGTTCGCCCTCTTCGTTGGCCGCATCCTCCGGCAGAAGGTCGCGGATTGGCGAGGAGGAGCCTTCGTTAAGCGCCGTCAGAGCGACCACGCCGGCCGCGATCGCAGCGATCTCTTCGCGCATGGCGCTGTCGTTGCCCGTCGTCGCCTTCGCGTTGGAAATGCGATCGGAAACGGCTGCACTGCGCGCGCGAACCTCTTCGGCAAGGCGGGCGGCAACCGCTGCTGAATCAAGTTCGGAAGCTGGAGCTTCTTCGTGCATCAGTTCGTCCCCCTTGGTTTCAACCGCTGCCAGCCCCGCATCGCGAAGCGCACGGTTTGCCTTGCGCAGGCCGACACTGAGCAACTTCAACTGCTCTTTGAGCTTGGCGATTTCCTGCTGGCGGCGACCGAGCAGCGCTTCCTTGTCGGCAGCAGCAGCTGTTTCGCGCGCGGATTTGTCTTCGAGGCGGATCACCATATGCTCTTGCTGCGTCAGCTTCTGCTCGGCATCCTTGGCCCGCTTCTGCAGAAGATTGACGTCCTGGCGTAACGTGTCGCGTTCGTCGCGCAGCGCATTGGCGCGGAATTTTACGCTTTCAATCTCAGTTTCGCGCGCCGCCATGTCGATTTTGAGGTTGTCCGCCTGCTCGGCGAGCTTGTTGAGGCGCGTGCGCAGCGTCTCGATCTCGCTTTCCTTTGCAGAACTCGCCTGTTCGGCAATGTGCAGGCTCGTCTTCAACTGGCTGATATAGTTCTCGTCCTTGCGCAGATGAGAGCGGAGTTCGGCAGCCTCGACGTTCAGATCGCCGATCTGGGCCTGCAATGCGCCGATTTCGGACGACAAGCGGCCGGCATCGAGCGCAAGGGAATCATGGCGAAGCTGCAGGGACAGGGATTTTTCACGCTCGCGTATCAGGTCCTGTGCCGTTCTAGCATTCTCCGCAGCGTAGAGCGCCCGCACCATGTCCTTCTGCGCCCGCACTTCCTGGGGGCTGAGGGGCATCGTCGCCTTCATGCGGTTTTCCGTATACCAGACGATGCGGCGATGGATTGCGGGAGAAATCAGGAAGACGAGGAACGCCGCCGTCAGGAAACCCAGTCCGAACAGAAGAGCATATTCGATCACGGCGCGGCCACTGCTTTGAGGTTTGATTTGCGTCAGCGCCAATGATTAAAGCACGCGCTGCGCCTAGAGCAAGTGGCGGATAGGTGACGGCGGGGAAGAATCCCGCCGCCTGATCGCAGCTTCAGAAGGGGTTCCAGGTCGGGCCTGGCGTGATTTTCAGATAGCCGACGTTGACGCCGAGACGGGCGCCGACCCCGGTGCGGATCGGAACCACCAAAACATTGTTGTTCTTCAGCAGCGTCATGCCGAAGCCGGCGATGACGAAGGCCTGGCCGCTGACACCGCCGAAGCGGGCATAGATGCTGTCGATTGACGGCAGGTCGTAGACCAGCATCATGACGCGCGTGCCCTGGCCGCCGTAGTCGATACCGAGGGACGGACCCTGCCAGTAAAGGGGATGTGCGCCGGCGTTCTTGGTGTTGAGCTGACCTTCGCCGTAGGTCAGGCCGGCGATGAAGGCGCCGGACCCTTCCTGTCCCAGAACGTAACCGTTCGGCAAGCCGTATTTCTGGAAGGCTGCTTCGACGACCTTGGCCAGTCCGCCGCTGGTCGAGCCGAAGAAGGAGTGGCCGGCATCGACGATCTCCTGCATCGTATACTGGCCGTTGTTGGCTTGCTGCTGCGCGGCTACCTGGTGTGGGGAGAGCATAAATGCGGAAATGGTCAGCGCGACGAGGAGCCGGCAAAAGCCCATAAATCTTCCGGGGAATTGAAGGCGCATGGTGTCATCCGTTCATCATGGTCGGTTCGATGAGCCGTTTCCGGCAGTGGATGCATTTTGCGCGGATCGTCTTAATAATCGGTTTACCAAATATGGTGTCATTATGGCGGAGAGTACGGCGCAAACTTCGTGCAATTTTGATCAAGCAAGATAGGCGGGATGAATTTACCGCCTTCAGGAGACCATGATGTCCAAGAACCCCAATCTTACATTGACCGGCCCGGATCTGGCCGCGCTACTTTGCAGCCGTGTTTGCCATGACGTCATCTCGCCCGTCGGCGCGATCAACAACGGCCTCGAACTGCTGGATGAAGGCGGCGCCGATTCGGACGCCATGGACCTCATCCGCACGAGCGCGCTCAATGCCTCGGTCCGCCTGAAATTTGCACGCCTGGCATTCGGAGCTTCCGGTTCGGTCGGCGCTTCGATCGATACCGGCGAAGCTGAGCGTGCTGCAAAGGATTTCGCGGTCGCCGAAAAGAAGACCGAAGTGATCTGGAACGGGCCGCGCGCGATCGTCGCGAAGAACCGGGTCAAGTTGTTGCTCAATCTTTTCCTTGTGGCCTATTCCTCGATCCCGCGCGGCGGCACGTTGGAACTAACACTTGAGAATCCGGAGTTCGACGCGAAGTTCAAGATCGTCGCCAGGGGCAAGCTGATGCGCGTGCCGGCGAAGTTCGTGGAAATCACATCCGGCCAAGTCGAGGAGGCGATCGATGCGCATTCGATCCAGCCTTACTACACGGTCCTGCTTGCCGAAGAGTGCGGCATGGAGCTTGGCCACAGCGCGACGGGCGAAGAAATTATCTTCACCGCTGAGTCCGTTTCCGTCTAGCGTCATGGTTGCATGGCTGCAGCCTGCTGCGATTCGCGTAACACTTCGTTAGCCTAATGGACCTATTCTCGAGGACTGAGGAAGCGCCACTGGAGTAAAAGTGGAGCGAAGGAGCAGGCATGCAGCGGTTCATGATCACTGATAGTTCGGATGTCGTCCGCAAGGTCGGAAAACGCATCCTTTCCGAACTCGATTTCCTTGTCAGTGAGGCGTCCAATGCAAGCGAAGCGCTTTCGCGCTGCCAGGCCGAGCTTCCGGAATATATGATCGTCGATTCCGGCATGGACGGCGCGCTCGAACTGATTTCCGCCATCCGGACGATGGAAGGCGGCAAGGAGGTCAAGATCTACTACTGCGTGATCGAGGCCGATCTCAAGAAGCTGATGATGGGCAAGCGGGCAGGGGCTACCGACTTCCTGCTCAAACCCTTCGACCGCAAGATCCTGACGGCCGTTTTCGGCAACCGTGCCATCGCTGCCTGATTTTCAACATTTTCAAAGGGTCGAGCCGCCTCCGGGCGGCTTTGTTTTCGCAGGTCCGAAACGAAAAGTCCCGCCGGAAAAGCGGGATATTTCATAATCGGAAAGGGTAATTTCAGTGTCTCAAGCGGTTTCGGCATATTCGGCGCCGTCCGGTTCGCGCAGAACATAGCCACGGCCCCAGACGGTCTCGATATAGTTTGCGCCGCCGGCAGCGTTTGCGAGCTTCTTGCGCAGCTTGCAGATGAAGACGTCGATGATCTTCAGTTCCGGCTCGTCCATGCCGCCGTAAAGGTGGTTGAGGAACATTTCCTTGGTGAGCGTCGTGCCCTTGCGGAGCGAAAGCAGCTCCAGCATCTGATATTCCTTGCCGGTCAGGTGAACGCGCTGGCCACCGACCTCAACGGTCTTGGCGTCGAGATTGACGAGCAGCTCACCGGTCATGATGACCGACTGGGCGTGGCCCTTGGAGCGGCGGACGATCGCGTGGATGCGGGCGACCAGTTCGTCCTTGTGGAACGGCTTGGTCATGTAGTCGTCGGCGCCGAAGCCAAGGCCGCGGACCTTGTCTTCAATACCTGCCATACCTGAGAGGATAAGGATTGGTGTCTTGACCTTGGACAGGCGGAGAGTGCGGAGCACTTCATATCCGGACATGTCGGGAAGGTTCAGATCGAGAAGGATGATGTCGTAATCATACAGTTTGCCGAGATCGACGCCTTCCTCACCGAGATCGGTGGTGTAGACGTTGAAACTTTCGGATTTCAGCATCAGTTCGATGCTCTGCGCTGTCGCGCTGTCGTCTTCGATAAGTAGTACCCGCATTATTATCCCCTTTACCGCCGCCGAAAGGTGGTCTGGCCCCCTACGCGATACCCGAATACTTCACTGCGTGATTTGGAAGCTGCCACGAAATGGTTAACAAATTCTGATTCACTCTGGCAAGAGGTAACGAATTTATTAAGCAATTTGTCCATTTCGCTGTTTTCCAACGAGAATTCGCAACGCCAACCCTTAACTTTTACATTAAGAATGGCCGGTAAGCGATTCATTCGACTCACCAATGAACAGGATCCGGAAATCGCGTAGTGATGTTTACCGACCCTTAAATCATCGGCACTATCATTAACGATGCCCGTAAACGAAAGGTTACCGCCGGTAGGTTTTTGTTAATACCGACGGAAATTTTTTGGGCAGACCGTTTCAAACCGGTGCGCAAGGGCAATTTAGTAGAGCCGGGATCTCGCATCACTGGAGTAATGCGTATGAAGTCGCGTGAGAGCCTAGTTCGCCTGAAGGAGTTTCAGGTGAACGAAAAACGACGTCAGCTGCAGCAATTGCAGATGATGATGTCGGAATTCGAACGGATGACGAAGGATCTGGAAAGCCAGATCGTCGTCGAAGAGAAGAAGTCCGGCATTTCCGACCCGAATCACTTCGCCTACCCGACCTTCGCAAAGGCCGCACGCCAGCGCGCCGACAATCTTCAGGTTTCCATCAAGGAATTGAAGATGCAGGAAGAGTCGCTGGAGCAGGCGCTCGAGGAGATGCAGGCGGAATATGCCCGTGCTACCGCGCTCGAAGAGCGGGATGGCGCCATTCGGGCCCGCGCCTGATCGGCTGGCAGCGGACGCCGGCGGCGGCGTCCTGGGGATCGCCTGAAGAAGCCATGTATGATGGGCATAAGTCCGTCATACATGGCTTTTGGTGTTGTTAATTCACCACGTCGCGCCAATCGTCATGGCGTTGTGATTGCGCCTTGAAGAACGGGCAGAGCGGAAAGATCTTCCAGCCGCCCTTTCGCGCCTCTTCGACGGCGTGAAGCGCAAGCGCCTGGCCGATGCCTTTGCCGCGAAGGGCATCCGGCACGCCGGTGTGATCGATGATGATGAGCTTCGGCGACGTGCGGGAATAGCTCATTTCAGCCTCGTGGCCGTCGACCTCGGCCACATAGCGGCCGCCCGAGGCACTGTCTTCGTTGCGAATATCCATTATATTTTCTCCGAAAACCGATGTTATTGAGCCAGATCGTGACATGGCGGTGTAGCCATGCCAAGCCGGTGCAGGCGGCGACACAGTGTTCAACCAAGGGGTATCCGATGAGAAAATTGGTGGGAGTCCGGCCGGTACTGCTTGCTGCAGCACCATTTTTCCTGGCGCTCGGGCTGGTCCTGCCTCTGATCCGATTCGAGAAACTCTACTTCTTCAATGAGACACCGTCGCTGGTGGAGATCGTCGCTTCGCTCTGGAGCGGAGGGGATATCCCGCTTGCGCTGGTCGTCGGGATCGTGTCGGTCGTATTGCCAATCCTGAAGATCATCGGCATCGCCGCCGAGGCGACGGCTGCCGGCGGCGGGACCGGCAGCTGGTTTTATCGCTACGCCGTGCCGTATCTGTCCAAGTGGTCGATGATGGACGTATTACTGGTGGCGATCGTGATTGCGGCGGCGAAGACGACGGGCCTGGCGGATGCTTTCACACAGCCCGGGCTCTGGTGCTACGCAGCGTCAACAATAATTTCGGGCCTTCTTCACTCCCTTCAGGGAGATGCGCCCGGCCCGAAATAATGTCTTTGCCTGTGGCAGGTGGTTCAGTGACGGTATTGCTGGATACGCGTCGTGCGCAGGCCGGCAAGGCCGTGGCTGTTGATCGACGACTGCCAGGACAGGAATTCCTCGACGGTGAGCGTGTAACGCTCGCAGGCTTCTTCCAAGCTCAACAGGCCACCGCGAACCGCCGCGACAACCTCAGCCTTGCGACGGATAACCCAGCGCCTTGTATTCGGCGGCGGAAGATCCGCAATCGTCAGCGGGCTGCCATCGGGGCCGATGACATATTTTACTCGGGGACGTATCATTTCGGTCATTGGACTCTCTACACAACTCAAGACCACGCCGGCACTCTAGCCCGTCACATTTAAAAATTGCCTAAGCGCATAGTAAGACTTTGATAACAACTTTAGCCGCTTTCCCGCGTGCCGCGACTTCTTGCCTGCTGTAGCGTCAATTTGTACGGGACGCATGGCTCCCATGCTGAATAAATAGTATCGATATTTCGGCGATCGCTTTATAAGCGCCGCAACATCATGAATGAGCGCTAGACCCCGTCTCCTCTTCTCGCAGCATCAGTCAAAGATTACGTCCGAATGCCTCCCGTCCTTGCGGCGCGGGGCATTGTTGCGGTCTTGCTGTTGTCCGGCGTCGCAAGGCTGTCGAGCGAGGGGCATGAGCGACGGCCGCGGCTGAGGAAAAGACAATGACTAGACGTGAGCGCGCAGCCCACAAATACGCAGACGATAATGCTTTTCCGCTTTCCACTGCCGTTCGCACAGGCGAGTTGAAGGAGGAACTGAAGCGCCGGCTGGAGAGTATGGTGAAAGCCGCAGGCTTCGATTATTATCTCTTCGCAGCCTTTCCGCGCGGCGACAGCACGGCTTTTCTCGAAAATCGCATTGCCAGCAACTGGCCGCAGAACCTCACCAATCTCTACGGCGAGGCCGATCTGTTCTATTGCAGCCGGCTGGTGGGTGTTCTGAAGCGCACGATCATGCCGGTCTTCTGCGATGCCGGTCCATTCGCTGGCGATGCCGCCAACCAGGAAAACCGCCGGTTAAATGCGCTGTTCCGCATGCACGGGCTGCAGAACACGTTCGGCTTTTCGCTGCACGACGCCGACCTGAAGCAATACATGTTTGCCTTCTCCGGTAGCCGCGCCGCGCTTTCGCGCGAAGAAGAGATGGATCTGTTTTATGCAGCGATGGAAGCGCTCGACCGTTTCAGCAGCGAGAACCGCACAGACGAGGGGCCTCCGGAAAATCTTACCCGCCGTGAGATCGAATGCCTGCGCTGGTCGGCGGCGGGCAAGAGCAGCGACGAGATTGCGATCATCCTCGACCTCTCGTCGCATACGGTGGTCGGCTATCTGAAGGGCGCGATGCGCAAGCTCGATTCGGTCAATCGCATGCAAGCCGTCGCCCGCGCCTTCCGCTACAGATTGCTATAAGCCGTTCAGGGCAGAATGGCGCTCACTTCGGTCTTCCCGGCACCGAACTCGTATGGGCGGTGCCGGTGCGAAGGATCGAGAGCCAGTCGCCGCTTGCATGCTGCGCGCGGCCGAAAGCCAGCAGCGACGCCGTATCACCGGCGGACGCTTTGTTGACCTTGATCTGGTGGCCCTGACCTTCCTGGCTGAAGAGGCTTGCAGGTCCTGCGACGGCGAGGCGATTCGTGGTGTCGGCTGTGGCGTTGAGGCCGAGAAGCGGCAGGCTGCTCGGTGCAGGTGGCGACAGATCGCTCCAGAGACCGGCCTGCAGGATGCGGAATTTGCCGGCTTCGAGAAAGAAGGCGCGCCAGCCTTCGCGTGGCGCGATGTAGAGCCAGACGCCGCTTTGCCGGTCCAGAGATCGCCGGCGCCCGATGCACTCAGATAGCAATCGGAGTGCCGATTCCGCCGTCACGGCTCACCTGCACGACGGCATCGAGACGCTGCAGCGCCTCATTGTGCGTCACGTCCTTTTCGGATTGCGAGGGAAGTATGTAGGGGAGGGCGAGATTAGTCGATTCGTCGGACAAGATGCCGTCTCCGTTTGGCGCCGAACGCGCGGTTATCGCCGCATCGTAAGGCGCCTTCGGAATGCGCCGACGAAATGCCCTTCTTTCTTTGATTTTTAATGGTTTTCGCCTGAAGCCATGCGCATTTGCACGGGCATTTCCCTGCCGCCCCAGGAGATGAAGTCGGGATTGGCGAAGTCGAAATCCGCCCTGTCGCCGGTCTTGCCGTAGGTGAGCGGCAATCCATCTATGGTGACGGTCGTGCCTCCCGCGGCGCGCAGAACCGCGTCGCCCGCTGCCGTATCCCATTCCATCGTGCGGCCAAAGCGCGGATAGACGTCTGCCTTTCCCTCGGCAAGCAGGCAGAATTTCAGCGAAGAGCCGATATTGGTGCACTCCGAGATCGCCTGCTCAGCGAGAAAGCTGTCGGTCGCGGGGCTTTTGTGGCTGCGGCTGGCAAGCGCAAGACGCTTGGCGGGCGGTTCTCGGACCGCGATCGCGATGCGCTCCATCACCGTAAAATCGGCGCCGACGACGAGTTTTTCCGCGTGTCCAGCCTCGCCTGTAAAGGCAACACCGAGTGCCGGCGCATAGACGATCCCTGCAAGCGGTACGCCGTCCACGACATAGGCAATGTTGACCGTAAATTCCCGCCGTCTGTCGACGAATTCGCGCGTGCCGTCGAGCGGATCCACCAGGAAGAAAGCCGTTCCCTCGATATCCGGCACGCGGCCGGCTGCCACCGATTCTTCGGCAATTACCGGAATATCTGGATAGCTGCGCGCAAGATGCGCGAGGATGATCTTCTCCGCCTCCTCATCGGCGCGTGTTACAGGGCTTGAATCTGCTTTTGTCGCGACGGCGCAGCCTTCCTCGAAGATCGCTATGATCGTTCTTCCCGCCTCAAGTGCCGCCTCTTCGAATGTCGCCAGCATGTTCCCCTCAATGAACGCAAGCATCCTGAAAGCCCGTCTGCAGTATATAGATAATATGGTGATTGGCTATTTTTTTGGGCGGCCGAAAAATCATCCTGCAGATGTCCGCCTGCCTTGAGATGTTTTTCGCGTCCAGCCCTCGAATTTTGTACGAAATTTGCTGAGAGTTCCTTTTCTGTGGAAAAGGTGTCATGCGAAGGGTTGCCCACCTCGCAGGCGATTTAGTTAATCCACAGCCGGTTTCTGACTAAAATTTCCCCAGGGAATGCCTCTTTAATGTGGATTTTGGTTCGAAACGCGCCACTTACGTCCGTTTGGACAAGAATCTGACCCAGTAAAGCCTTTTTGTCTTCACATTTCCGCGGAAAGCGGTATGGATGCCCCACATGAGGTTCCGATAAAAGGGAACTACAGACCAAAAAGAGATGCAGTCATGTTGGCTCGCATCCAGGGGAAATGAGATATGGAGTATTTCGTCCAGCAGCTCTTTAATGGGCTGACGCTCGGATCCATCTATGGCCTTGTCGCTATTGGCTACACGATGGTTTATGGCATTATCGGCATGATCAATTTCGCCCATGGCGATATCTTTATGCTCGGTGGTTTCGCCGCTCTTATCGTCTTTCTCGTCCTCACATCCATCTTCGCAGGCCTTCCGGTCGCAGTTCTTCTGCTGCTGATGCTTGTCGTTGCAATGTTGATGACGAGTTTGTGGAATTGGACGATCGAGCGGGTTGCATACCGGCCACTGCGCGGTTCCTTCCGCCTGGCGCCGCTGATCACCGCGATCGGCATGTCGATCACGCTGTCCAACTTCATCCAGGTGACGCAGGGCCCACGCAACAAGCCGATTCCGCCGCTCGTCGGCTCGGTCTACAACATCGGCGGCATTTCGATTTCGCTGAAGCAGATCATCATCATCGTCATCACCGTGGTGCTGCTGGCCGCTTTCTGGTATATCGTCAACCGCACGGCGCTCGGACGCGCCCAGCGCGCGACGGAGCAGGACCGCAAGATGGCCGCTCTTCTCGGCGTGAACGTCGATCAGACGATCTCCATCACCTTCATAATGGGTGCGGCGCTCGCCGCCGTCGCCGGCACGATGTATCTGATGTATTATGGTGTCGCCTCGTTCAACGATGGCTTCACGCCGGGCGTCAAGGCTTTCACCGCAGCCGTTCTCGGCGGCATAGGCTCGTTGCCAGGTGCCGTTCTCGGCGGCTTGATGATCGGCCTCATCGAGTCGCTGTGGTCCGCCTATTTCACGATCGCCTACAAGGATGTCGCGACCTTTGCGATCCTCGCTTTCGTCCTGATCTTCAAGCCGACCGGCATCCTCGGACGGCCGGAAGTCGAGAAGGTATAACATCATGGCAAACATCGAAAATTCTGCTGGCAAGCCCGCACCCGGGCTTGTCCAGAAGGGCCTTACGGAAGCCTTCTTCGCGGCCGTCCTTTCTCTCGGTCTGTTCGTTCTCTATGTCGGCCTCAAGACCGACCAGAACATCAATAACGAGCTGATCATCGTTCAGCGCTGGGGCCTGCTCGCGATCTTTGTGGCGATTGCTGCGATCAGCCGCTTCGTCATCGTCGTTTTCGTGAAGCCGAACATCGACAAGCGCAAGCTTGCAAAGGCGAAGCAGGGCGAGCTCGACATCTCGACTGAGAAGGGTTTTCTCCGCCAGCATTTCCTGAAAATCGCGCTGGTCGCGCTGCTGCTCTACCCGGCGGTCATCTATGCGGCTTTCGGCGCGCAGGGCTCGCTGAAATGGGTCGACAACTTCGGCATTCAGATCCTCATCTATGTGATGCTCGCCTGGGGTCTTAACATCGTCGTCGGCCTGGCCGGCCTGCTCGACCTCGGTTACGTCGCTTTCTATGCGGTTGGGGCCTATTCGTACGCGCTGCTGTCCAGCTATTTCGGCCTGTCCTTCTGGCTTCTGCTGCCCATGTCGGGCATTCTGGCGGCACTCTGGGGCGTCATCCTCGGCTTTCCGGTCCTGCGGTTGCGCGGCGACTATCTCGCCATCGTGACGCTCGCCTTCGGTGAAATCATCCGTCTCGTGCTCATCAACTGGACGGCTGTAACCAAGGGCACCTTCGGCATCTCGGGCATCCCAAAGGCGACGCTGTTCGGCATTCCTTTCGATGCGACGTCGGGCGGCTTTGCCAAGCTTATGGGCCTTCCGATGTCATCGGCCTATTACAAGATTTTCCTCTTCTATCTGATCCTGGGTCTCTGCATGCTGACGGCCTATGTCACGATCCGGCTTCGCCGCATGCCGATCGGCCGCGCCTGGGAAGCTCTGCGCGAAGACGAGATCGCCTGCCGTTCCCTCGGCATCAATACGGTCACGACAAAGCTCACCGCCTTTGCGACGGGCGCTATGTTCGGCGGCGTCGCCGGCTCATTCTTTGCAGTGCGCCAGGGCTTCGTCTCGCCGGAATCGTTCGTATTCCTGGAATCAGCCGTCATTCTGGCTATCGTCGTCCTCGGCGGCATGGGATCGCTGACCGGTATTGCGATTGCTGCGGTCGTCATGGTCGGTGGTACGGAACTGCTGCGCGAAATGGACTTCCTGAAAGCTGTCTTCGGTCCGGATTTCACGCCGGAACTCTACCGCATGCTTCTCTTCGGCCTCGCCATGGTCATCGTCATGCTGTTCAAGCCGCGCGGCTTCGTCGGCTCACGTGAACCGACTGCCTTCCTCAAGGAACGCAGGGCAGTCTCCGGAAGCTTTATCAAGGAGGGGCACGGCTGATGAGCCCCACAGAAATGACGACAATGTCCAGCGATACCCTGCTCAAAGTCGAGCATCTGTCGATGAAATTCGGTGGCCTCATGGCCATCAACGATCTGTCGTTCGAAGCCAAGCGCGGCGACATCACCGCGCTGATCGGTCCGAACGGCGCCGGCAAGACGACCGTCTTCAACTGCATCACCGGCTTCTACAGGCCGACGATGGGGATGGTCACGCTGAACCAGCGGAGCGGAAAGCAATACCTGCTCGAGCGTCTGCCAGATTTCCGCATTACCAAGGAAGCCCGGGTCGCCCGCACCTTCCAGAACATCCGCCTGTTTTCGGGCCTCACCGTTCTGGAGAACCTGCTCGTCGCCCAGCACAACAAGCTGATGAAGGCATCGGGCTACACGATCCTTGGCCTTCTCAATATCGGTCCGTATAAGAAAGAGGCTGCGGCATCCATCGAGCTCGCACGCTTCTGGCTGGAAAAGGCCGATCTGACCAGCCGCGCCGACGATCCTGCAGGCGATCTGCCCTATGGCGCGCAGCGGCGTCTCGAAATCGCCCGCGCCATGTGCACTGAGCCGGAGCTGCTCTGCCTTGACGAGCCCGCCGCCGGCCTTAACCCGCGTGAATCGGCGGCCCTCAATGCGTTGTTGCAGGAAATCCGAGCCGAGACCGGTACCTCGATCCTGCTCATCGAGCACGATATGTCGGTGGTCATGGAAATCTCCGACCATGTCGTCGTGCTGGAATACGGCCAGAAGATTTCCGACGGCACGCCGGAGCATGTGAAGAACGACCCGAAGGTCATCGCGGCCTATCTCGGTGTTGAGGACGAGGAAGTGGAAGAGGTCATCGCAACCGTCGTGAGCCTCGAAGGGGGCGCAAACTGATGGCCGGCGAACAGCTTCTCAAGGTTCAGGGCGTCGAAACCTATTACGGCAACATCCGTGCGCTCGCCGGTATTGATGTCGACGTCAACAAAGGCGAGATCGTCAGCCTTATCGGCGCAAACGGCGCCGGCAAGTCGACGCTGATGATGACGATCTGCGGCAGCCCGCAGGCCCGCAAGGGTTCAGTCATCTTCGAAGGACGCGACATCACCCGCATGCCGACGCACGACATTGCGCGGCTTCGCATTGCGCAGTCCCCGGAAGGTCGCCGCATCTTCCCGCGCATGACCGTCACGGAAAATCTGCAGATGGGTGCGGGTCTCGATAACCTCAAACATTTCAGCGAGGATACCGAGAAGATCTTCACGCTGTTTCCGCGCCTCAAGGAACGCCATGCGCAGCGCGGCGGCACGCTTTCTGGCGGTGAACAGCAGATGCTGTCGATCGGCCGCGCGCTGATGGCCCGTCCGAAGCTATTGCTTCTCGACGAGCCTTCGCTCGGTCTCGCACCGCTGATCGTCAAGGGCATCTTCGAGGCGATCAAGAAGCTCAACGAGCAGGAAGGCCTCACCGTCTTCCTCGTCGAGCAGAATGCATTTGCTGCCCTGAAGCTTTCGCACCGCGCTTACGTGATGGTGAACGGCAAGGTAACGATGAGCGGGTCCGGCAAGGAGCTGCTCGCCAATCCGGAAGTCCGTGCCGCCTATCTCGAAGGCGGAAGACATTGAGCCGGGCAGAAGGGAGAGTTTGATATGCAGGGACTTTTCTTTGAGCCGGATACGGGCGTGCGGATGGTCATCCGCGGGCTGGTCATGCTGATCGGATTCTGGACGGCGTGGCGTGCCGGCAAGGCTGCAGCTGAAAGCTGGAGCGACTATCCGCTGGTTGTCGTCTACACGTTCCTGCTCGCCTGGGTGATGCAGTTTCTGCATCACGCGCTCTTCAACGGGCCGATGCTCAGCGTCTTCTTTTACGTCATCGATTTCGTGCTGCTGCTCGTCTTTTCGACGGCGGGTTTCCGCTATCGCCGCACCAATCAGATGGTCAACAACTATTACTGGCTGTACGAAAGAACTTCTGCCTTCTCGTGGAAGGACAAACATTGACAGTCCGTTGAAACTAGGCATGAATTGCCTTCAGAGTGGAACAGCTTTCCTGGCGCAGTGAATGGTGGGTAATGCGCTGGGTCTTGGACCCGAACCCGCCCAAAAATTGGGAGTAAAAATATGAAGAAGTCTCTTCTGTCGGCAGTGGCTCTGACGGCGATGGTCGCCTTCAGTGGCAACGCCTGGGCCGACGTTCTCATTGGCGTCGGCGGTCCTCTGACTGGCCCGAACGCTGCGTTCGGCGCTCAGCTTCAGAAGGGTGCTGAGCAGGCAGCCGCTGATATCAATGCCGCAGGCGGCATCAACGGCGAGCAGATCAAGCTCGAACTCGGCGACGACGTCTCCGACCCGAAGCAGGGCATTTCGGTTGCCAACAAGTTCGTCGCTGACGGCGTGAAGTTCGTTGTCGGCCACTTCAACTCGGGCGTTTCGATCCCGGCGTCTGAAGTCTATGCTGAAAACGGCATCCTCGAAATCACCCCGGCTGCAACGAACCCGGTGTTCACCGAGCGCGGCCTGTGGAACACCTTCCGCACCTGCGGCCGTGACGACGCGCAGGGCGCGATTGCCGGCAAGTATCTTGCCGACCACTTCAAGGACGCCAAGATCGCTGTCGTTCACGACAAAACACCTTACGGTCAGGGTCTTGCCGACGAGACTAAGAAGTCTCTGAACGCTGCCGGCGCTACGGAAGCCATGTATGAAGGCATCAATGTCGGCGACAAGGATTTCTCCGCCCTCATCGCAAAGATGAAGGAAGCCGGCGTCTCGATCATCTACTGGGGTGGTCTGCACACTGAAGCCGGTCTCATCATCCGCCAAGCTGCCGACCAGGGCCTGAAGGCAACGCTCGTTTCCGGTGACGGCATCGTCTCGAACGAACTTGCTTCCATCGCTGGTGACGCAGTTGCCGGTACGCTGAATACCTTCGGCCCGGATCCGACGCTCAACCCGGCCAACAAGGAACTGGTTGAGAAGTTCAAGGCTGCCGGCTTCAACCCGGAAGCTTACACGCTCTACTCCTACGCTGCTGTTCAGGCGATCGCCGGTGCTGCCAAGGCGGCCGGTTCGACCGATGCGGAAGCTGTTGCAACCGCGATGAAGGAAAAGGGTCCGTTCCCAACCGTTCTCGGCGACATCTCGTTCGACGAAAAGGGCGACCCGAAAATCCCGGGCTACATCATGTACGAATGGAAGAAGGGTCCGGACGGCAAGTACAGCTACTTCCCACAGGGTATGTAAGCTTCGATTGCACGGTCCAGTACCGTTTACGGAAGCCCGGTCGAGACCGGGCTTCTTTCTTTTTGGACAGGCGTTTCAATTCTTGCGGCCATCCTCTAGTTCTTTGAGGCGAAGAATTTTGAGACGGAAGCACCAATGTCCAGACCGCGCATTCTCGTCACCCGCCGCTGGCCCGCCGCAGCAGAAGCCGCGCTTGCCGAACGTTTCGACGTGACCTTCAACGAGAAAGATGTTCCGCTTGGCCTCGGGCAGATACGGCAGGCGCTGGCGGATTATGATGCGGTCCTGCCCACCGTTTCCGACAAGCTGCCGGCCAGCGTCTTCGAGCGTGACATTCGCACGCGGATCCTCGGCAATTTCGGCGTTGGTTACAATCACATCGATATCGCTGCCGCAAAGGCAAAAGGCATCCTGGTCACGAATACACCCGGTGTTCTTACCGACTGCACGGCGGATATCGCCATGCTGCTCCTGCTGGCCGTTGCCCGCCGCGGCGGCGAGGGGGAACGCGAAGTTCGCGCCGACGCGTGGAAAGGCTGGTGCCCGACGCATATGATCGGCACGAAGGTGACCGGCAAGACGGTTGGGATCATCGGCTTCGGCCGCATCGGAAGGGCCTTTGCACAGCGCTGCCATTCCGGCTTCGGGATGAACGTGGTCTTCTACAATCGTTCCAAGATCAATGACGATGAGGCCGAACGCTATGGCGCGCTGCAACTGGCGACGATGGAGGAGGTGCTTGCTGCTTCCGATTTCGTTTCGCTCCATTGCCCCGGCGGCGCCGAGAATCGACATCTGATGAATGAAGCGCGCTTTGCGACGATGAAGCCGGGCGCGTTTCTGATCAATACGGCGCGCGGCGACGTGGTCGATGAGATGGCCCTGATCAGCGCCCTGGAGGCAGGCACCATCCGTGGTGCGGGGCTCGACGTCTATGAAGCCGAGCCGCAGGTGCCGGAGAAGTTGAAAGCGATGGAGAATGTCGTCCTGCTGCCGCATCTGGGCAGCGCGACGGCCGAGACCCGAACGGCGATGGGCATGAAGGTGGTGGAGAACATCAGCGCTTTTTTTGACGGGCGTGAGCCGCCGGATCGCATCGTTTGACTTCGCTCCATGCGGCGCAGGTTCTCCTACCGCGAGAGCTGACGATCGGGCTCGCCTGCTGCAGCTGTCCTGCTGTCGCGGCCGCTCAAACCGAACAGGATACGTGCCGGGCCGGGCACGAAGTCCACGCAGAAGGCAAACAGAGCCGAAAGCAGGATTGTCGCGGCCGTGATGATCGAGAAGCTTACGGTGACGGGCAAGTCGAGCGGCAGGACATAGTAGAGCGCGGCTACCGTTACAGTTTGATGCACGATGTAGAGCGGGAACACCAGACGGTTCAACCCCGATAGCCTTGCGCTCTCGCGATTGAAATGATGGGCCGCAAAACCGACGAGCGTCAGGATCATGCTCCAGGCCAGCAAGAATATCCCTGCCTTGAACAGCGGCGTATTTTGCGCATAGCTCCCGATCGCCTGGTCGGCCGGGACCATCCAGGCATAGCGATAAAGCAGCACGGTCGTCGCCAGCGCGATTGCGGCGCTGACGAACCGCCGGCTAATGATCGTCTCGATCAATGCGCTGTGATGGCGGGCAATGAGGAAGCCCAGTCCGAACCAGCTCGCCCAAACCGCAAACCACGCGCCATCATTGTAGAGGGCATTTGTTTGCTTCGGAAAGAAAGGCGAAAGCGCCAGGTTGAGTGCCAGCGGCAGCAGGAAGAAGAAATAGATGAAGCCGGTTTTCGAAGTGCGTTCGAACCAAGCTGCAATCTTGTTCCCGGGCTGTACCAGATATCCGAATATGGGATAGCAGATCACCGACATGACCAGCAGATAGGCGACGAACCACATATGCGCCCATGTGAAATTGCCTTTGGGATAACGGCCTTCGGTGAAGTAGCGGGTTATCCAGAATTCGAGAAGTGAGCCCTGATAGCCGTCCTCGTACATGCGCTCGTACCAAACCTGCGGCACGACGATCACTGCCATGGCAAAGAGGAGAGGTATCAGCAGACGCATCGTGCGCTTGCGCAGAAACGAAAGGCTGCTTGCCGAGCCGAAGGTAAAAGCCGCTCCCATGCCGGAGACGAAAAACAAAAGCGCAAGCCGCCACGCGCGCGGGAAGTCCATGACCAGCGAAAGCGTGGCGCTTGTCTTGTCGCTGTGGATCAGCCAGTTCATGTCAGGCAGAAAGGACGCCGACGAATGGTAGAGGAGCAGGATCGCGAAGGCGAAGATCCTAAGCCGATCCACATAGTAAAGCCTGCTTTTCATGCCCGACGCCTGCGTTGCAATGGCCTATGGTTCCTCTTGCATACGCGCAAAGGATTTAAGGATCACTGCCCAAGCGTGGTAAATGCTTTCCAACCCGAAGACGTGGGTGAACGCCATTGATGAATGCGTGTCGATCAGACACCGGTGCCGGGTTTTCCAGCCGGCTTGGCGATAAAGCTTCTCGGCTCGTGTTCCGGGGTCTGTTGTCAGCCAGATGCGATCATAGCCTGCATCCATCAGGGCCGAGCAGGCGCTGGCAAGAAGGGACGTTCCGATACCGCGCCTTGCGTAAGCATCATCGACAAACAGCGCCCAGATGTTTCCGTTGCACGGGTCGCCAGCGGAAAAGCCTTGGACCTCGCCATCCTGTTCCCAGACGAATATTCCCGGGTTTGCAATAAACCAACGCAGATCGTCGAGTGTAACCTTGCCGGGATCGGATAGCCGGTTTTCACTAACGCTGTTTCGGATCTCCACGATGCGGGCGATATCCCGTTCTGTGGCTTTCCGGATCATATCTCCAGCCTTTGTCGTGTCAGCGGCTGTCTCGATAAGCTGCACAGACGCTCATATCTCGTGCAGCACATGCGCTGCCTTGACCGCAGCAGACGCCCGGTTCTCGACGCCGAGCTTCACATAGATCTGCTCCAAGTGCTTGTTCACCGTGCGTGCCGACAGGCCCAATATCTCGCCGATGTCGCGGTTCGCTTTGCCCTTGGCGATCCAGAGCAGCACCTCGGATTCACGCTGGGTCAGGGAAAAATGCTGGCGAAGCACGACGTCGTCCCTGTGTTGATTGGCGGCGGTCAGGCGGAAGAGATATTCGTCAGGCCCGATGGCTCCGAGGAAGGCAAGCTGGAGCGTTGCCTGACCCGCATGCGCGATCGAGATGACGGCATCACGCCCGGCTGCGGCGCGAACCTTCATCCACTCGGCAATATGACTGGTGACGATCTCCATGCCGTCATCGCTGCCTGTCGCGGCATTGACGAGGCGGGTTGCCTGCGGCGTCGACCAGTGAACAGTGCCGTCGCCCCTGGCCGCAAGCAGATGCCGCCCGGCGGCGTCCAGAGCCACACGGGCGCTTTGCGCCGAGCGCGCATTGCGAAGGTGAACACGAATGCGGGCGCGAAGCTCATCGACATTGATCGGCTTGGTCAGATAATCGACGCCGCCGGATTCCAGCGCGTGGACGACGTGTTCTGTCTCCGTGAGGCCGGTCATGAAGATCACCGGCACCTGGCTGACCGCAGCATTGGCTTTCAGCCGCCGGCAGGTCTCGAAGCCGTCCATGGCCGGCATGACCGCATCAAGCAGGATCAGATCCGGCGTGATGCGGTCGACGATGTTCAAGGCCGCGGAGCCGGAGGTCGCGATCAGCACGGAAAAACCTGACTGTTCCAGCGCGTCTGTCAAAAAGCCCAGCGCCTCCGGTGAGTCGTCGACCAGCAGAACGATATCGCGGGGGAGGGCTGGTTCAGCCAATGGTGTCTACCTTTTCGTCGAAGCCGTGCAGGAAGGTCATGAAGCCGGCAAGGTCGAAGGCGGCGACATAGGTGCGGAGTTCATCCGTAAATGGCTGATTTGCCGCCACCTTGGCAAGGTCTGCCAGCTTTGCTTCGATGCCGCGAATATAGCCGATCTCGCCGAGGCGGAGCAATTCCTCGATATGGGCTGCACCGGGACTCTTCATCGGCGGTTGCGCCACGGGGAAGGTCGCTTGGGCGGCGTCGGCATAGAGCCACTTCAGGCCAAGATGCAGTGCCAGCTTGTCGCGAAGCTGCCTGATATCGACCGGTTTGCCGATTGCATCGCTATGACGGCCGTCGCTGCCGGCGGCGGCCGCCGCGTCTCCGATATTGGCGGAGAGCATGACGATCGGGGAGGTCTGGCCGGTTTCGCGCAGGCGCGAGACGAGCTGCCAGCCGTTCATGCCGGGCATCGAGATGTCGACGAGGAAGAGGTCCGGCTGGATGCCTTCGATCAGGGTGAGGCAATCGGGGCCGTTGCCCGCCGTCAGCACGACGAAATCGAGCGGCACCAGGATTTCCCGCATCATCTCGCGATGGTCTTCGTTGTCGTCGACCACGACAATCGTCCGGCGGGGGCCGTCGTAGCTGACGATCTTCTTTTCCTGCGGCGGAGCGATCATCTCGCGCATCACGGCCGACAGCATCAGGCGGACGCGGAAGGTCGAGCCCTTGTCCTTCTCGCTGCTCACGGAGATTTCGCCACCGAGCGTGTTGGTGAGGAGCTGCGTGATCGTCAAACCCAATCCCAACCCCGGCATGGGGCGAATATTGTCGGCCTCGCCCCGCTGGAAGGGCTCGTAGATGCGGCCTAGATCCTTTTCGGCAATGCCGCGGCCGGTGTCGGAAATGGTGAAGGTTGCAACCTGACTGCGATAGCCGACATCGAAGGTCACGCGGCCCTCGTCGGTAAACTTGATGGCGTTCGACAGCAGATTGACCAGGATTTGGCGCAAGCGCTTTTCGTCGGTGCGGACGAAGTGCGGCAGGGACGGAGAGCGGTCATGGCTGAAAGCAAGGCCCTTCGCCTGCGCCTGCGGGCGGAACATGTCGACGATCTGGTCGAGGAAATCGCGGATGTTGATTTCGTTCGAATAGACCTGCAGGCGGCCCGCCTCGATCTTGGAAATGTCGAGCAAACCGTCGATCAGGCCGGAAAGATGCTCGGCGCTGCGGCGGATAACCTTGATGGACGACTGGCGCGGCGCGGGGATGGTCTCGTCGCGCTCCAGAATCTGGGCATAGCCGAGAACGGCGTTGAGCGGCGTGCGCAGTTCGTGGCTGAGGCCGACGACATATCGGCTCTTCGCCCGGTTCGCGGCCTCTGCCGTCTCCTTGGCATTCTGAAGCGCTGCGTCAGTCTTCTTATGAGCGGCGATTTCCCTCAACAGCAGGGTATTCTGGCGCGAGGATTCCTCTTCGGCGACGACGCGGCTGTCATGCGCCAGCACGTAGAACCAGCAGACGACGCCGGCTATGACGGCAAAGACGAAGAAGACGATCAGGATGGTGCCGTTGACGACCTCCGCCGTCTCCGGCGAGGCAGAGGCGACCTGATGGGCGATCATCGCAAGGATCGCGCCGACCGCTGTCAGGGCCAGAACCACGGCGATACCATAACGTCCGAGACGGGTGGTCAGCTTCTCGACCACCGTTTCCGGCAACAGGACCTTGGCAACGGTGGCGACCTGCGTATTGAATCGCGCCTTCGGCTTGCACATGTCGTGGCAGCGGCTGTCGAGCGAGCAGCAGAGCGAGCAGATCGGCGCCGCATAGGCGGGGCACCAGGCCATGTCCTCCGGCTCGAACGGGTGCTCGCAGACGGAGCAGGTGATGTTCGTCAGGTTTTTCCAGCTGTGGCGCGGCTTGCGCGCTAGATAGAACTTCCCCTTCGTCGCCCAGGCGATCAGCGGCGAAGCCGTCAACGCGATCACCAGCGTGATGTAGGGTGCGAGCGAAGCGGCGATCACGCCGAAGGCGCCAAAATGGGCGATCAGCGCCACCGTCGCTGAAAGGCCCATGGCGCCGAGGCCGACGGGGTTGATGTCGTAGAGATGCGCGCGCTTGAACTCGATGCCGGGCGGTGCAAGGCCAAGCGGCTTGTTGATGAAGAGATCGGCCGAGATCGTGCAGAGCCAGGCCATGGCGATGATCGAGAAGATGCCCAGCGTTTCCTCGAGCAGCCCGTAGATGCCAAGTTCCATGAGAAGCAGGGCGATCGCGACGTTGAAGATCAGCCAGATGACGCGGCCGGGGTGGCTGTGGGTCAGGCGCGAGAAGAAGTTCGACCATGCGAGTGAGCCCGCATAGGCGTTCATCACGTTGATTTTCAGCTGTGAAACGACGACGAAGGCCGCCATCAGCAACAATGCGCCGTCCTGCCAGGGGATCATGTAGCCGAAAGCGGTCAGATACATCTGCGCCGGATCGGCGGCGCGGTCGACGGGCACGCCGGCGCTTAACGTCAGCACGACAAGGAAGGAGCCGGCGAGCAGCTTCGGTGCGCCGATGATCACCCAGCCGGGACCGGCCAGAAATACGGCAAGCCGATGGCGCCATTTGCGCTGCCCGTCCGGCGGCAGGAAGCGCAGGAAGTCGGCCTGTTCGCCGATCTGGGACATGAGCGCCAGGATGACGGCGGAGGCGGCGCCGAACTCGATCAGATTAAAGTCCGCAATCGTGCCAGGCGGGCCGGATGCGTGGCGGATTCCGGCAAAGGCGCGCCAGAGATCGAACTTCTCCCAGTCCGAAAAGGCGATGAAGAGGAAGGGGAGGATGTTGAGCACGATCCAGAACGGTTGGGTCAGGAGCTGGAAGCGACTGATAAGTTTTACACCGTAGGTCACCAGCGGGATCACCATGACGGCGCTGATGATATAGCCGATCCAGAGCGGGATGCCGAGCGTCAGCTCCAGCGCGCCGGACATGATCGAAGCCTCGATAGCAAAGAGCATGAAGGTGAAGCTGGCATAGATCAGCGAGGTGATCGTCGAGCCGATATAGCCGAAGCTTGCCCCGCGTGTCAGAAGATCGATGTCGACGCCGTGCCTGATCGCATAGCGGCTGATCGGCAGGCCGATCGCCAGCATGGCGATCGAGGCGACGATGATCGCGAAGAAGGCGTTGGTCGTGCCGTAGGAGAGGGTGATCGCGCCGCCGATCGCTTCGAGCGCGAGAAAGGAGATCGCGCCGATCGCCGTCTGCGAGATGCGCTGCGAGGAAAATTGCCGGGCACTCTTGGCGGTGAAGCGCAGCGCATAGTCTTCCAGCGTCTGGTTCGCGACCCAACGGTTGTATTCGCGTCTCACCGGAATGATGCGTTGGCGCGCTGCCATGCCTATTTTCTAGCGCTCTCTATAAAATGATTATTGAATAGGCAGCTTTGGCAGGAATGACGGAAAACGCAAGAGGCGCGGCGCGCAAGTTCATGGAACAGCCATATTTTTGAAACGCCTCTGTCACAACGAAATCCTACCACTCCGGAATTCCTTCCTAAAAAATACGGAAAATCCATTATGTCTGTCTTGCGCCGTTGCCGGTTGACCACCGCGCTTTTCGTTCTCCTGACCGTTGTGCCGTCGCTTGCAAGTGCCCAGTCGGCCCCGGCCTATGTCGATGCCGGCGTCACCAACAAGCGCGGCGATGCCTGCTTTTCGGCCGCAGACAGCAATGCCGCGGTGCGTCTTCTCTCAGGCTTTCTGAATATCTGGACGCCGCGCACGCCGTTCGTCGATGCGGGCGTCGAAGCGCCGGCCAAGGACAATTGCCCGGCCGTTGCCAAGACCGATTGGGACGGCATTCCCTTCAGCCCGACCGACGGCCATATCGTCAACCAGGCGGTTCACGACGCGAATATCGCCTATGTCATCAAGGTGACCCGTGCGCGCACGGCGCAGCAGGCCATCGTCGCCTATCTCGACGACCGGCGAGGTAAGAATGCCAGCATTGTCGACGGCCTTGGTCCGCTGACGGATGCCTGGAAGGCCGGGTCAAAGCAGACGACGACGATTACGGAAGTCGCCGCCGACGCGACGACAGTGAAGTACGACGACAAGGGAAACAATCGCGGGCTCGGCAGCAAAGCTGACGAGAAAACCAAGACCGATGCGAACCCGGACATGGGCCTTGCGGTCGACCTCATCAACGCCGCAAGCGGCGACGGCTCGACAGAAGCCGCCAAGCGCTATTTCAAATATGCGCGTCCCTATCGCTGGAGCAAGGATGTGGTGGTCCTCCCGACGCTTGAGCCAGCCAAGAACGGCAAGCCGGCCGAAGACGGCGGTTTCCCGAGTGGGCATGCGGCGGAAGCCTGGCGCGATGCACTCTCCATGGCCTATCTCGTGCCGCAACGCTTTCAGGAAATGCTGACGCGTGCCAGCGAAATGGGCGAGAGCCGCATACTGGCCGGTATGCATTCGCCGCTTGACGTCATGGGTGGCCGCGTTCTCGCCACCGCGACGGTCGTCTACAACCTCAATAAGCCGGAGAACGCCGCATTGAAGCGTGATGCTTACCGCCAGGCGCAGTCCTGGCTCGCCATCAAGAGCGGCGCGACGGGCGAGGCCGGTCTTGACGCCTTGTCGCATGCGGCGGTGCTTGCCAACGACCGCTTCGCAGACAGCAGCGCGAACCGCGCCTATGTGCTTGAACGCCTGACCTACGGTTTCGCGCCGGTCGACGCGACCGACCGGCCGCCGCGCGTGCCGAAGGGTGCTGAAGTGCTCCTCGAAACGCGTCTGCCCTATCTCGACGCCGAGCAGCGGCGCGCGGTGCTGGAAACCACCGAAATCGCTTCGGGCTATCCGCTGCTCGACGATACGGAAGGTTACGGCCGCCTCAACTTCTTCGCCGCCGCGGACGGCTACGGCGCGTTCGAGGATGAGGTGACGGTGACGATGGACGCAGCCAAGGGCGGTTTCAACGAGCTGGACACCTGGAGGAACGACATTCAAGGCACGGGTCGGCTCGTCAAGCGCGGCGGTGGCATCCTCGGGCTTTCCGGCGCCAACGGCTATACCGGCGGCACGGTGCTGGAGGAGGGTGCTTTGGCGGCCCTGTCGCCGGCGGCCTTCGGCAGCGGCGATCTGGTGGTCGACGGCGGTTCGCTCATCCTGGTGGCCGAAAAGCCAGTGACCGTCGGCGGCGACTATCGCCAGCGCGCCAGCGCCGTGATGAAGCCGACGCTCGGAGAAGGCGGCAAGGGCGGCCTCATCGTCAAGGGCAAGGCGGTACTTTCCGGCGAACTTCGCGTGACCCTTGCCGACGGCTATGCGCCGGCGCCGGGCACGAAGATCGAGTTCCTGAAAGCGGATGCTGTCACCGGGACTTTCGGCAAGGTGAGCGTCGAGGGCCATAAGGCAAGCGTTGCCTACGGCCCGACAGCCGTTACCTTGACGATCGACGGATAGCAGATAGAGGCATCCGCAGGGCTATCATCGCATTTAAGCGCGAAGCGCCGGATGAGGGGCTTCGCGGTATGTTCGGCCTTTCGCTTGTCGCTCAAGACGTTGCTTCGCTCCACCCCCTCATCTGCCCTGACGGGCCTCTTCTCCCCGCAGAAGAGGAAGAGGCAGAATGCCGTTCCTCCCCGATCTGCTCATTTCGCCCCCACCTCTACGTCATATTGCGTATACGGTTTTGCGCTGCAGCGCCCGATAGTCCCTCAAGCAACAGTTGATTTCAGTTTCCGGCCTGTTGCGGAACAAGAAGAGGGGAGTTCAACCAGATGAATCTCAAGTCCTATGTAACGAGTGCTGCGCTTGGCGCCGTCATGGCGGCCTCAGCCGCCTTCCACGGCGCGGTTGCCGCCGACGACACGATCAAGGTCGGCGTGCTGCATTCGCTGTCCGGCACCATGGCGATTTCCGAAACGACGCTGAAAGACGCGATGCTGATGCTCATCGACGGGCAGAACAAGAAGGGTGGCCTTCTCGGCAAGAAGCTCGAAGCGGTCGTCGTCGATCCGGCTTCCGACTGGCCGCTCTTTGCCGAAAAGGCACGCGAGCTGATCGAGAAGGACAAGGTTGCGGCCGTCTTCGGTTGCTGGACCTCGTCTTCGCGCAAGTCGGTTCTGCCGGTTTTCGAAGAGCTGAACTCGCTGCTTTTCTACCCGGTTCAGTATGAGGGCGAAGAGTCTTCGCGCAACATCTTCTACACGGGTGCTGCTCCGAACCAGCAGGCGATTCCGGCCGTCGACTACCTGATGGAAAAGGAAGGCGTCAAGCGCTTCGTGCTCGAAGGCACAGACTACGTCTATCCGCGCACGACCAACAAGATCCTGGAAGCCTACCTCGTCTCCAAGGGCATTCCGAAGGAAGACATCATCGTCAACTACACGCCGTTCGGCTTCTCCGATTGGCAAACGGAAGTTTCCAAGATCAAGGAATTCGGCTCGTCCGGCAAGAAGACCGCCGTCGTCTCCACCATCAACGGCGACGCCAACGTCCCTTTCTACAAGGAACTCGGCAACCAGGGCATCAAGGCAACCGATATCCCGGTCGTCGCCTTCTCGGTCGGCGAAGAAGAACTTGCCGGTCTCGACACCAAGCCGCTCGTCGGCCATCTCGCTGCCTGGAATTACTTCGAGTCGGTCGAAAGCCCGGCGAACAAGAAGTTCATCAAGGAGTGGCACGCCTTCACTAAGAACGACAAGCGCGTGACCAACGACCCGATGGAAGCCGCCTATATCGGCTTCAATGCCTGGGTTAAGGCCGTCCAGGCTGCCGGAACGACGGATACGGACAAGGTTCTCGACAGCATCATCGGCACCACGGTTCCGAACCTTTCCGGCGGCTATGCCACCGTCATGCCGAACCACCACATCACCAAGCCGGTGCTGATCGGTGAAATCCAGGCTGACGGTCAGTTCGAAATCGTCCAGGAAACGTCAGCCGTCGTCGGTGACGAATGGTCCGACTTCCTGCCGGACTCCAAGGACCTGATCTCCGATTGGCGCAAGCCCATGAACTGCGGCAACTTCAACGCTGCAACGGGCAAGTGCGGCGGCAAGGGCTCCTGAGTACGATCCCGATCCGTTGACTGCCTGAAGCCTTCCGTCCGGATCCCTTATCCGGGCGGAAGCTCCGTCCCGAGCGATTGCTGCCCACAAGGCCAACGACAAGCCAGGCGAGAGAGCCCATGTTTCGCGCCATCAAGATTTTCCTTCTGACGATTTGCCTCGCCCTGCCGGCATTCGCGACGGCGCTCAAGGCACAGGAAGACATTCACCCTCTCATCGATGCGCTTGGTGTTGGCGATTTCGATGCCCGCGAGGCGGCCATCAAGGCGCTCGTCGCTTCCAAGGATCCGCATGTCGGCCAAGTCCTGCAGCAGTTGAGCGACGGCCAGCTCTACGTGAATTCCGAAGAAGGCGGTCCCGTTCTCCTGCAGGGCGGCACGGATGACGAGCCGACCTATTCCGACCCTATCACCGGCGAAGCTGCCGCCGATGTCGATCCGGACTACATGTCCAAGGTGAAGATCAACAATTCCCTGCGCGGCGTGATCGCCAGCGCCGTGAGCACGCTGACGCTGCTGAGCCCGGACCGTACCGCGCGGCTCGCTGCCGCCCAAGGGTTGCTCAAGGATTCCGACCCTTCCAATCTCGATCTCCTGGACTCGGCGCTCGCCGATGAAAAGGACGCCGAGGTCAAGAACACGATGGAAGCGGCTCGTGCGGTGATGATGCTGAAAAGCGATGTCAGCGCCGGCGAGAAGAAGGCGGCGATCGATACGATCGCGGCGCGCGGCGGCCGCAACGCGCTCACCATCCTGACCACCGCGATGGAGACCGCGCCCGACGACTTGAAGGCCGGCATCGAGGCCAATATCGCCAATATCAAGCGCAATCTGGCGCTCTGGGATATCGTGCAGAACATCTGGTACGGCCTGTCGCTCGGCTCGGTACTGCTGCTCGCGGCGATCGGGCTTGCCATTACCTTCGGCGTCATGGGCGTCATCAACATGGCGCATGGCGAAATGGTGATGATCGGCGCCTACACGACCTATGTCGTGCAGGAATATATTGCATCGACCTTTCCCGGGCTCGCAACCTATTCGCTGGTGATTGCGATTCCGGCTGCGTTCCTGTTCACAGGCTTCGTCGGCCTCGTCATAGAACGCACGGTCATCCGCCATCTCTACGGCCGTCCGCTTGAAACGCTGCTGGCCACATGGGGCGTTTCGTTGATCCTGCAGCAGGCGGTCCGCACGATCTTCGGCCCGACCAACCGCGAAGTGCGCAATCCGAGCTGGATGTCCGGGGCCTTCGAACTCGGCGGGCTGTCGATCACCTGGAACCGGATGTGGATCATCGTCTTTTCGATGATCGTCTTCGTGACCCTGCTCTTGCTCCTGAAGCGCTCCGCCTTCGGCCTGCAGATGCGCGCGGTCACGCAGAACCGCCGCATGGCATCATCGATGGGCATCCGCACCGGCTGGGTCGATGCCTTCACCTTCGCGCTCGGTTCCGGTATCGCCGGCATGGCGGGCGTGGCCCTTTCGCAGATCGACAACGTCTCGCCGAACCTCGGCCAGAGCTACATCATCGACAGCTTCATGGTTGTGGTCTTCGGAGGCGTCGGCAATCTCTGGGGCACGCTGGTCGGCGCGCTGTCGCTCGGCGTCGTCAACAAGTTCCTCGAGCCCTTCGCCGGCGCTGTGCTCGGCAAGATCCTCGTGCTTGTCCTCATCATTCTCTTCATCCAGAAGCGTCCGCGCGGGCTCTTCGCACTCAAAGGAAGGGCGGTGGAAGCATGATTGCGGCCTTCCTGCTCCGGTCGCTCGACCGCAAGATTTCGATTGCCATCGCCATCCTGCTCGCGGTCGCTGTGCTGGTGCCGGTGCTCAATCTGCTGACCGGTCCGGATCACGCGCTGCATATCCCGACTTACATCATGGCGCTGTTCGGTAAGTATCTGACCTATGCGTTGCTGGCGCTGGCACTCGATCTCGTCTGGGGCTTCTGCGGCATCCTCTCGCTCGGCCATGGTGCATTCTTCGCGCTCGGCGGCTATGCGATGGGCATGTACCTGATGCGCCAGATCGGCTCGCGAGGCGTCTATGGCAATCCGATCCTGCCGGACTTCATGGTGTTCCTCAACTGGCAGGAGCTGCCGTGGTTCTGGTACGGCTTCGACCAGTTCTGGTTTGCGGCGCTGATGGTGCTGCTAGTGCCTGGCCTACTTGCCTTCGTCTTCGGCTGGTTCGCATTCCGCAGCAGAGTCAATGGCGTCTACCTCTCGATCATCACGCAGGCAATGACCTATGCGCTGCTGCTTGCCTTCTTCCGCAACGACATGGGCTTTGGTGGCAACAACGGCATGACGGATTTCAAGGAGATCCTCGGCTTCAACGTGCAGGCGGACGGCACGCGCGCCACACTCTTTGCCGCCACGGCGATCTTTCTGGCGCTCTCGCTGCTGCTTGCTTCCGCCATCGTGCGCTCAAAATTCGGCAAGGTGCTGGTCGGCGTGCGCGATGCGGAGAGCCGCACACGCTTCCTCGGCTACCGTGTCGAGCACTTCAAGCTTTTCACCTTCGTCGTATCGGCCATGATGGCGGGAATTGCGGGTGCGCTTTACGTGCCGCAGGTGGGTATCATCAACCCCGGCGAATTCGCACCGGCGAACTCCATCGAGGTCGTCATCTGGACGGCGGTCGGCGGTCGCTCGACGCTGATCGGGCCGATCATCGGCGCCATCCTGGTCAACGGCGGCAAGACCATCTTCACCGGCCTCTTCCCGGAATTCTGGCTCTTCGCCCTCGGCGGTCTCTTCGTCGCCGTGACGGTGTTCCTGCCGAAGGGGATCGTCGGCACGATCGCCCAATATCTCGGCAAGAAAAAGCCGAGGACGGAAGCAGTGCCACCCGCTCTGCAGGAAGAAGGCGTCGATGCAAAGATCCAGGCAGCGGAGTAGGCGGTTATGATCCCGGATATCAAACCCAACAGCGTGCTCTACCTCAACAATGTCTCGGTTTCCTTCGATGGCTTCAAAGCGCTGAACTCGCTTTCGATTGTGATCGAGCCCGGTGAGCTTCGCGCCATCATCGGCCCGAACGGCGCCGGCAAAACGACGATGATGGACATCATCACCGGCAAGACGCGGCCTGACGAGGGCGAGGTCTATTTCAACGGCGAGATCGATCTCACCAAAAAGGATGAAGCGGACATCGCCCAGCTCGGCATCGGCCGGAAATTCCAGAAGCCGACGGTGTTCGAAAGCCACACGGTCTGGGACAATCTGGAACTGGCGCTGAACCGTAAGCACGGCGTCTTTCCGACGCTCTTCTACCGCCTGTCTTCCGACGACAAGGTGCGCATCGAGGAAATCCTGGAAACCGTGCGATTGACGCATCGTCGCGACGAACTCGCGGCGAACCTCTCGCATGGCCAGAAGCAGTGGCTGGAGATCGGCATGCTGCTGGCGCAGGAGCCGAAGCTGCTGCTCGTCGACGAGCCGGTTGCCGGCATGACGGATGCCGAAACAGCCGAGACTGCGATACTGCTCCGGGAAATTGCCAAGACCCGCTCCGTCGTCGTCGTCGAACACGATATGGGCTTCATCCGCGATCTCGGCGTCAAGGTGACCTGCCTGGCGGAAGGCTCGGTGCTCGCGGAAGGGTCAATCGATTTCGTGAGTTCCGATCCGAAGGTGATCGAAAATTATTTGGGGCGGTGAGGGATGATCGATCTGTTTGTCGTTCGTGGGACTCTGACCACTCCCCAAGCCATCCCCACAAGGGGGAGGGGCTGGAGAGGGGATCTTGTATCCGAAAAACGCCAGGAGATGGCATCATGCTGACAGTCGAAAACGCAAATCTTTACTATGGCGCCGCTCAGGCGCTGCGCGGCATCTCCATCAAGGCGGACATGGGCAAGATCACTTGCGTGCTGGGGCGGAACGGCGTGGGGAAGAGCTCTCTTCTCCGCGCCGTCACCGGCCAGCATCCGCTGTCCGCCGGAACAGTCAGCTTCAACGATGTGGCGCTCAACGGCCTGCCGCCTTACGCGCGTGCCAAGCAGGGCATCGGCTACGTGCCGCAGGGCCGTGAAATCTTCCCGCTGCTAACCGTCAAGGAAAACCTCGAAACCGGCTTTGCTCCGCTTGGCCGCCGCGACCGCAACATCCCCGACGACATCTTCAGTCTCTTCCCGGTGCTGAAGTCGATGTTGTCCCGTCGCGGCGGCGATCTTTCTGGCGGTCAGCAGCAGCAACTGGCGATCGGGCGGGCCATGGTGACGCGGCCTAAGATCCTTGTGCTGGACGAGCCGACCGAGGGCATTCAGCCGTCGATTATCAAAGATATCGGCCGGGCCATCCGCTATCTGCGCGACTCGACCGGTATGGCAATCCTGCTCGTCGAACAGTATCTCGATTTCTGCCGCGAGCTTGCCGACTACGTCTACATCATGGACCGCGGCGAGATCGTCCAGGAGGGGTCGGCGGAGACACTGGATACGGCCGAGGCGCGCCGCCACCTGACCGTTTGAGCGGCATATGCCGCATTCCAAGGCAGCTTCCATGTTCTGACCAAGCATGCCCGCCATCGCTCCTCTAAGATCGGCAGGCGGCATAAAAATTGCTTGCTTTCAACTATTTGCCGGATTGAATGAGAACAGCCGGGCAAGCGGCGAAGGTGCCAAGGGAATGGAATGACGATCGTGGCCGCAATCATCAGACCGCAAAGGGCCGAGGGGCGGGGGCATCTGGCGGCAAAGCTGCTGGACGGGCGGGCGCGTATCCGCGAACTTTATCAGGAGGGTGCCGCCAAAATCCGCCTGCCGGAGACCTTCGATGACTCCTTGGAAGCCGTCATCATCAACACCGCCGGCGGGCTGACCGGCGGCGACCGGATGAACTGGAGCGTTGTCGCAGGACCCGGAACACGCATCGATGTGACGACGCAGGCCTGCGAGAAGATCTACAAGGCATCCGCTGGAACGGCTGAAGTCACGACGACGATTGAGGCAGGCGCTGGATCTCGTGTCGACTGGCTGCCGCAGGAGACCATCCTGTTCGATCGCGCCTCGCTATTCCGCCGCCTCGACGTCGATCTCGACGAGACGGCGGAATTCCTGGCTGTCGAGGCGATCCTGCTCGGCCGCAAGGCGATGGGCGAGGCGATGGAGACCGGGCTCTTCCGCGATCGCTGGCGCATCCGCCGGGCTGGCAGGCTGATCCATGCCGAGGAGTTGCGGCTTGACGGTGCCGTAAGCGCGCTGACTGCGCGCCAACCCATCCTCGGCGGGCAGGTGGCTTTTGCTACGTTGCTTTATACTGGTCCCCTCGCCGATAGCTATCTCGCGAAGGTGCGCCCCTTGCTCGACGACCACATGGCGGGCGCCAGCGCCTGGAACGGCAAGCTCGTCGTGCGCGCTGCAGCCGCTGACGGATTTGCCCTCAGAAAAGTCCTGATCCCGGTCATTTCCGCCTTGCGCAACGGAGCGCCTGTGCCGAAAGTCTGGAATCTCTAGTTTCAAGCAAGTGGATGGACGATGAACCTCACTCCGAGAGAAAAAGACAAGCTGCTCATCTCGATGGCGGCGATGGTGGCGCGGCGCCGGCTGGAACGCGGCGTGAAGCTCAATCATCCTGAGGCGATTGCGCTGATCACCGATTTCGTCGTGGAAGGCGCGCGTGACGGCCGGCCGGTGGCCGAGTTGATGGAAGCGGGGGCGCATGTCATCGGCCGGCATCAGGTGATGGAGGGCGTCGCCGAGATGATCCATGACGTGCAGGTGGAGGCGACTTTCCCGGACGGCACCAAGCTCGTCACCGTCCACGAACCGATTCGCTGAGGAGGCTCTGATGCTCGAACTTCGACCGAACTGCGAATGCTGTGACAAGGACCTGCCGCCGGAAAGCCGGGAGGCAATGATCTGCACCTTCGAGTGCACCTTCTGTGCCGATTGTGCGAGCGATGTGTTGCAGGGCCAATGCCCGAATTGCGGCGGCGAGTTCACCCGCCGCCCGGTGCGTCCAGCAGCCATGCTTGGCAAATATCCGGCATCGACGAAACGTGTCGTGAAAGCCGAGGGCTGCGCGCCCGTGAAGGCGGCGTGAGGAGAGATAAGATGATCCCAGGCGAAATCATTGCCGCAAGCGGCGAGATCGAACTGAACGCCGGCGCGCCGACCGTCACCATTGAAGTATCGAACACCGGCGACCGCCCCGTGCAGGTCGGCAGCCACTACCATTTTGCCGAAACGAATGCCGGCCTCTCCTTCGATCGCGACAAGGTGCAGGGCATGCGGCTCGACATCCCGGCGGGCACGGCCGTGCGTTTCGAGCCTGGCCAGACACGTTCCGTGACGCTGATCCCGCTTTCCGGCAAGCGCGAAGTTTACGGCTTCCGCCAGCTCGTGATGGGTAAGCTCTGAGAAGAAAAAACGGGAGGAATCGATGCGGTTGACCATGTATCTCGCCGGCGCCGCGGCATGCTTGATGATGGCAGGCATAACGCAGGCCCAGGAGCCGGATTGCAAGACCCCGAAGACCCAGTTCGACATGACTTTCTGCGAGCAGTCGCGATACGAGACGGCTGATGCAGCGCTGAACGAGCAGTGGAAGAAGGCGCGTGCGGCGGTCGCGGCGACCGACAAGGATCTGGACGAGAAGGATCGCGGAGCCGAGAAAGCGCTGCTAACTGCGCAACGCGCCTGGATTTCCTATCGCGATGCCCAGTGCGAGGCTTTCGGCTTCCAGGCGCGCGGCGGCACGATGGAGCCTATGCTGGTCGCGGGTTGCCTTGCCAACCTGACCGATGAACGCACCAAGCAGCTCAAAGAGCTTTCCGACGCGATGGGGCTAAGGTGAGCCGCAAGATCATGATCATCGGCAATGGGGAAATCGGTGAGACAGGTGCGGCGGCAATCGCAGCCGCGGACTTCGTCATCCGTTTCAACGAATGCCGCTCCTTTGTCGTAAGTCCCGGCCGCACCGACGTCGTGGCCGTCTGCAACACCGGGCGCCCGGCCAAGGCGATGCTGGGTTCGGACGCGTGGCGGAGCCACCCGGCCGTCACGGAAGCTTCGGAAATCTGGAGCGTCCGCGATCCCGAAAAATTTGCTGCGCTGCGTGTGCCGCTTGCCGTTTCGCATCCTGAACTCGGCGACTTCTGCGACGATTATACGAGTCAGTTCAACGCCTTCTGCGCGGAAGCTGGCAAGCAGCATGTAGTTGTTGAGAAAGTGATTCATGAAGCGGTCGATAAGGCCCTGGCGACCTTTGATCCCGCACCCTACGTCGTTCCGAGCAGCGGCATGATCGCGATTGCCGAGACCTTCAGCAGGTTTCCGAAATCCGAGATCGGCCTTGCCGGCTTCAGTCATACCGGCTGGGAGTGGCACCCCTTCGCTGCCGAAAGCCAGCTCGTCGACAGCTATATCGCAGATGGCCGGCTGACACGCTATGCAGCCGAACCGTCTCTTTCTTCCTCCCAAGGAGCCTGACATATGCCCCACAAGATTTCCCGCGCTGCCTATGCCAGCATGTTTGGTCCGACCATCGGCGACAAGGTCCGGCTTGCCGATACCGAGCTTTTCATCGAGGTCGAAAAGGATTTCACCACCTACGGTGAAGAGGTGAAGTTCGGCGGCGGCAAGGTAATCCGCGACGGCATGGGGCAGAGCCAGGTGACGCGCGCCAACGGGGCGGTCGATACCGTCATCACCAATGCGGTGATCGTCGATCATACCGGCATCGTGAAGGCCGATATCGGCCTCAAGGACGGACGGATCGTCGCGATCGGCAAGGCCGGCAATCCGGACACCCAGCCGGGCGTCAACATCATCGTCGGTCCGGGCACCGAAGCGATCGCGGGCGAGGGCAAGATCGTGACAGCCGGCGGGATGGACTGCCACATCCATTTCATCTGCCCGCAGCAGATCGAGGAAGCGCTGATGAGCGGGCTTACTTGCATGCTCGGCGGCGGCACCGGCCCCGCTCATGGTACGCTGGCGACGACCTGCACGCCAGGCCCGTGGCACCTCGCCCGGATGATCGAGGCGGCCGACGCGTTTCCGATGAACCTCGCCTTCGCCGGCAAGGGCAATGCCTCGCTGCCCGGCGCGCTTGAGGAAATGGTGCTCGCCGGCGCCACCTCGCTGAAGCTGCACGAGGACTGGGGCACGACGCCGGGCGCGATCGACTGCTGCCTGACGGTTGCCGATCAGTACGACGTGCAGGTGATGATCCACACCGACACGTTGAACGAGAGCGGCTTCGTCGAGGATACGATCGGCGCCATCAGGGGCCGCACGATCCATGCCTTCCACACGGAAGGCGCAGGCGGCGGCCACGCGCCGGACATCATCAAGATCTGCGGTCAGGCGAACGTCATTCCGTCGTCGACGAACCCGACACGGCCCTACACGGTCAACACGATCGCCGAGCACCTCGACATGCTGATGGTCTGCCATCATCTTTCGCCGTCGATCCCGGAAGACATCGCTTTTGCCGAGAGCCGCATCCGCAAAGAGACGATCGCGGCGGAAGACATTCTCCACGATATCGGCGCCTTCTCGATCATCTCGTCGGACAGCCAGGCCATGGGCCGTGTCGGCGAGGTGGCGATCCGCACCTGGCAGACGGCCGACAAGATGAAGCGCCAGCGCGGACGCTTGAAGGAAGAGAAGGGCGACAATGACAATTTCCGCGTCCGCCGTTACATCGCCAAATACACGATCAACCCGGCGATTGCGCACGGCCTTTCTCATGAGATCGGCTCCGTCGAAGTCGGCAAGCGCGCGGACCTCGTCATCTGGAATCCGGCCTTCTTCGGCGTGAAGCCGGACATGGTGCTGCTCGGCGGTTCGATCGCCGCAGCACCTATGGGCGATCCGAATGCCTCAATCCCGACACCGCAGCCGGTGCATTACCGACCGATGTTTGCCTCATACGGCAAGAGCTTGACCAACTCATCCGTCACTTTCGTTTCGCAGGCGTCGCTCGACGCTGGGCTGAAGGCCAAGCTCGGCGTCGCCAAGAAGCTCGTCGCGGTCAAGAATACCCGCGGCGGCATCTCCAAGGCGTCGATGATCCACAACAGCCTCACGCCGCATATCGAGGTCGATCCGGAGACCTACGAGGTGCGCGCCGACGGCGAACTGCTTACCTGCGAACCGGCAACCGTGCTGCCGATGGCGCAGCGTTATTTCCTGTTCTGAGAAATCGCCCAGGTGCACGGAGAATTCTGATGAAAGGGGGCGTCCGCTGGCTGTTGCGTGCTGTGGCCCCGCTGATCCTGTCGGTGGCGAGCGGGACCGTCATCCCCCGACCGCTGGTCCATCCTGTCCAGGCGTCTTCCGATGGGAATGCATCGCTGCGGCTCCTCATGCTGTCAGGCCCCATTCACACAGACATTGCCATTCCACTCGATGACAGGGCAAGGAAGGCGTTCCCTTTCCTTGAAAGCGCGGGCATTCCGGTCATGGATCCGGCGGCACAATGGCTGATTTTCGGCTGGGGCGGCCGCGCCTTCTATCTTGAAACTCCGACCTGGGGAGACCTTAAGCCGTTGCCGGTACTGCGGGCGCTAACGATCGACAGTTCCGTCCTGCACGTAGATGTCGCGGGGTATATTTCCGAAACGCATCCATCCGTTTCAGCATTCGATCTCAGCGGCAATCAGTTCGAGCGGTTGCTCGATTTCATTTCGAACAGCTTTGCAGGTCAGGTGGGCGAGGCCGTGCCGATTCCGGGTGCAGCTTACGGAATGTTCGACCGTTTCTTCGAGGCGAAAGGCTATTTCAACGCCTTGCTGGGTTGCAACACCTGGACTGCTGCCGCTCTGCGTTCCGTGGAGCTGCGGACGGGCAGGTGGAATCCTGTCCCGCAGACATTGAACTTATCTCTTGGTCTCCACAATTGAACTACCAGCCGTGTTGCCAATGGTACCGTCGCAGCTTGCTACTCTTAAAGTGAGCTATCAACCTCGCTCTTCTATCGGTTGTGAAAAACGGCAAAATATTCTGAAGAGGAAGATTGCTGCAACCCAAGTGCCTGGAACGTTTTAAAGTCCTAATGATCTTTTCTTTTCAGCCTTTTGACCTCGTTTTTGTGATTATTGATTCCTCTCCAAGCGGCCTGCCTCGAGCGCGCGAAAACATCACAACATTAAATAGCATAAACCCGTTTCAATTTTAACGATCTGCTTAAGACCCCGGCAGGAGTTGAGCACTAATCAGGTATTTCATGCGACGCCGAGCTGGAGGTCGATTCTCATGAGGAGCTGGATTTTTCTCCAGGCTGAACTTGGCAATTTTCACCATCGCGGCACGATCTTCAGTTTCGCGCTGAAGATGAGCTTTGCCGCCGTTATCCTGTCGATCCTGTTGATCCTCGTGGTGATGCCGCCGCTTGCCTTCCTTGGTGTGCTGCCGTTCACGCTCGCTCTCTCCATCAGTTACAGCATCGCGCTGTCCTGGCTCCTCAGTGGCATTGTCTGCGGTATCCTTTCGCTGATTGTCGGTCATGCCATGCATCAACTGACGGTATCGCGTGCGGCGTTCGAAAAGCTCAGCCGCACCGATACGCTGTCCGGGCTGTTGAACCGCCGTGCGTTTACGGAGGCGCTCGACAATATCGATGACCGCGCCTCGCTGGCGATCTTCGATGTCGACCGCTTCAAGGCGATCAACGACCGTTTCGGCCATGCCTGCGGCGACGCCGTCATCATCGCGGTTTCCGCAATTCTCGCCTCGGCATTCGACGGTTCTTCGGTCGTTGCGCGTCTCGGCGGCGAGGAGTTCGGCGTCATCGTTTCAGGCGGTGACGTTGAAGAGCGGCTGCAGAAGATCGAAGCCGTGAAGGCGCAGATTGCCCGACGGCCGATCGCTGCCGACGGCTGCGACATATCGATCACTATTTCGGCCGGCATTGCCGATCTTCTGCCCGGGCGCAGCAAGGAGGCCGTTTATGCGTCCGCCGACAAGGCGCTTTATCTGGCAAAGGCGCTCGGTCGCAACCGCGTCGTTCACGAGAGGAACGCCCTGAACCACGCATGGCATCATCATCTGGTCGAGGGCGGTCTCGGGGTCCAGGGCGCGGTGCCAGACTACGATGACACGCAGCGTGCCTACGGCATATAACTGTTTCGCAAAGCGCATTGGTGCTTGCGCCGCCAAGCGCTATTTTGCATGGTCGTGATCTCACAGAAACGGACATCACATGCAGCGCGTTACCTCCTACCTTCCGGCCGGAACCCCGTCTTCCAATCCCATTGGCAAGGTCGTCCTGCCACATGATCTGAGGCATCTGCGCCGTAAACTTTTGCATCTCGAAAACGGCGACATGGTCATGCTCGACCTGAAGGAACCGGTGCTGTTTTCAAGCGGCGACATGCTGGTCCTCGAGGACGGCGAACTCATCGAAATTCAGGCCGCGGACGAAAAGCTTTTCGAGATCAAGGGCCGGGACCGGCTGCATCTCATCGAGCTTGCCTGGCATCTCGGTAACCGCCATCTCGGTGCGCAGATCGAAGAGGAACGCATCCTGATCCTTCGCGACCATGTGATCCGGTCGATGCTCGAAGGGCTCGGCGCGACTGTCAGCGAAGTCACCGAGCCATTCCAGCCTGCCCGCGGCGCCTACCATTCCCATGGCAGTCACTCACATGGGCACGATCATGGCCACCACGCGCATGACTAAACCGCAATGAGCCGGAGCGGCGACCTACAGGGCTTGCTGCGTCTCATGGCATGGCTCTCGCCGGCCTTTCCGGTCGGCTCGTTCGCCTATTCCGGCGGCCTCGAGCGCGCCGTCCATGACAGGCTCGTCACCGATGCGGCCTCGCTGGACGGATGGATCGAAACACTGGTTTCCCACGGGAGCATCTGGAACGATGCCGTGCTCTTTGCAGCGAGCTGGCGGATGCAATCGGATGCAGCGGAGCTTGCGAACCTTGCCGCCTTGGCGGAGGCCTTTGCTGGGTCGCGGGAGCGCCATCAGGAGACTATGCTGCTCGGCGACGCCTTTCTGGCGGCGGCACGCGCCTGGCCCGATACCGTCTTCGATCGGCTGCCGCGGGCCGCTGCCTATCCCGTTGCCGTCGGCGCAGCCGCCAGCGCTCATGGCATAGCGCTGCAAAAGGCACTCGCGGCCTTCCTGCATGCTTATGTCTCGCAGTCAGTCTCGGCCGGCATCCGGCTCGGCGTCGCCGGACAAAAGGACGGCGTCGCCATCCTGGCGCGGTTGGAAGAGGCGATCGCCGCAACTGCGCATAGGGCCTCCTGTTCGACGCTCGACGATCTGGGTTCGGCGGCGGTTCAGGCGGATATCGCCTCGCTGCGGCACGAGACGCAGACGACGAGGCTCTTCCGCTCCTGACGGGAGTCTGCGCTATTTGCCGGTGGCAGCGCCGCTCTCTGGGCGGTATCATCTGCCGAAATGGAGTGTGACATATGAAATCGAGAAACGGACCTCTTCGCGTGGGCATCGGCGGACCTGTCGGCTCCGGAAAGACGGCGCTGACGGAGAAGCTCTGCAAGGCGTTGCGCGACGATTATTCCGTCGCCGTCGTCACCAACGACATCTACACGATCGAGGATGCCGAAGCGCTGATGCGCATGCAGGCGCTGCCGTCGGACCGTATCGTTGGCGTGGAAACCGGCGGTTGCCCGCATACGGCAATCCGCGAGGACGCGACAATCAATCTGCAGGCGATCGCCGGTCTCAATGAGCGTATTCCGGATCTCGATGTCGTTTTCATCGAGTCCGGCGGCGACAATCTGGCAGCGACGTTTTCGCCCGATCTGGCCGATATCACCATCTATGTGATCTCCGTTTGCCAAGGCGAAGAAATCCCTCGCAAGGGCGGGCCGGGCATCACAAAATCGGACCTGCTGGTGATCAACAAGAAGGACCTCGCACCCTATGTCGGCGCCGATCTTGAGGTCATGGACCGCGACGCGGCGCGCATGCGCGACAGGCGCCCGTTCGTCTTCTCCGACATGAAGCGCGGCGACGGCATCGGCCCAATCGTCAGCTTCTTGAAGGAGCAGGGCGGGCTCTGACGGTAGATTCGTCACTCAGAAAGGCCCGGGGGGCGCGAGGGTTAGTCGGCCTGGCCGTCATCCGCGGGCAGGAAACGCGTCTCCCACTCGCTTTCCGGAATTTCTTCACCAACTGAAAACTCGAATGCGACGATCTTCTCGATATCCGGAGAGGCCTCGCATTTGAATTTGATGTTGTACCAATGGCGGTTGCTTCGAAACGCGCCGCCTTCGGCTTGAAGAGTCAGGCCGGAGAGCTTCGTATCCGCCATAGCGTAAGCGACCAGGAAATCCGGCTTGAATTCGGCCTTCCATCTATGGACCTGCTCCATCGCTTCGATATTGCAGAGTTGAACAATGCGTTCGCCGGTTGCCAGCTGCCGCATGCCCTCACGTGCCCGCTTGCTTCGCGGATCGGCCAAGATCGCTGCGGAAAAGAGCTGTGTTGGCCGAACCATGGTCCTTGAATCCGGTGTTGAATCCGGAAGCGCCGGGGGCAGCAGGGTCGCCTCCTTTGCCGGCTGCTCGGGTTGGGCGCCGTCCTGCGCGCTTCGATAGCAGGCGGCTTCGTTTCCCCATCGATCGATGGAGACGTCAGAAGCTCGACGGTTATGCTTTCTTCCAACGGCGAAAGCTGCTGGCGCCCGGCTGGAACGAAGGCAAGCCCGATGACGGCGGCGATATGGAATGCGAGCGCAACCGCAGTGCTTCGCCAGGCCGTTTTGTCGTCCTTCCGAAAAGTCCCCAGGTTCTCTGCGACAATCGAAATCTGGAAGACCCGCTGCTAAAAATATCTTCGAAAAGGAAACCCGTTCACAACGGCCGTTGCGCGCAGCTTTCAATTCCAATTCCACATAAATGAGAGGCCGGGTTCGCCCCGGCCTCTAAACACTCGCGTAACCTCACTCCGCCGCAAAGGGCGGCAGGCGGACCACGTTCTTGTCGTTGGCATTGGCGCTCTTGCGCTTGCCTTCCGGATTCTCGATCGCTTCCACCCGTTCCGAGAGAGAGCCGATGGCTTCCGTCAGTTCCTCGCGGGACATTGCCAGCTCTTCCTGATCCTTCTTGCCCACGAGGCGGCCGAAGAGCCAGCGGAGCAGGAGCGAGAGATCGTCCATGATCAGGAAGAAGGACGGCACGACGACCAGCGACAGCACTGTCGAGACGATGATGCCGCCGATCACGGCGATCGCCATCGGCGCGCGGAACGAGCCGCCTTCGCCGACGCCGAGTGCCGAGGGCAGCATGCCGGCCGACATGGCGATCGAGGTCATGATGATTGGCTGGGCGCGCTTGCGGCCGGCCTCCACCATGGCTTCGACGCGCTCCATGCCCCGGCGGCGCATCTCGATGGCGAAGTCGACGAGCAGGATGGCGTTCTTCGTCACGATGCCCATCAGCATCAGGTTGCCGATCAGAACCGGCATCGAGAGCGGATTGTTGGTGATGATCAGAGCAACCGCCACGCCGCCGATAGCCAGCGGCAGCGAGAACAGGATGGTGAACGGCTGGATCACATCCTTGAAGAGCAGGATCAGGACGGCCAGAACCATCATCAGCCCCATCAGCATCGCGTTGACGAAGCTCTGCTGCATTTCCTTCTGGACCTTTGTGTCGCCGCTTTCAGCAAGCTGCACGGTCGACGGGATAGCGGTGTCCTTGACGATCTGCAGGAAGCGCGCCGATGCCGTGTCGAGAGCCACGCCTTGCGGCAGGTCGGAGCCGATGGCGACGACGCGATTGCGGTTGTTGCGCTTGACGGAGCTCGCACCTTCCGAATAGTCGATGTCAGCCACGGTCGAGAGCGGAACGATCGCGCCGCTCGCCGTCTGGATCTTCAGCGCGCGGATGGCGGCAAGATCGCGCCGCATATCGAGCGCGGTCTGAACCCGGATCGGGATCTGGCGGTCGTCGAGATTGATCTTGGCGAGCGCCGCATCAATGTCGCCGATCGTGGCGACGCGGATCGTATCGGAGATCTGCTCCGGCGTGATGCCGAGGCGGGCAGCCTGGTCCTTGCGCGGACGAACCTGCAGTTCCGGACGTGGCAGGGCGCCTTCGGCGCTGACGTTTGCCAGCAGCGGATCGGCACGCAGCTTCGATTCCAGAAGGCCGACTGCTTCGTTCAGGTCCTTCTCGTTCTTGGAGAGGAAGTTGAACGACAGGTCGCGCTCGCCGCGGTCGTTGAGCTTCAGGATTCGAACGTCCGGAATATCCTTCACCTTGGCGAAGACTTCCTTTTCGATATCCCATTGTGGACGCTCGCGGCCATGAACTTCGACCTTTGGCAGGTAGGGGCCGATGACCGGGAAGGAGCCGAAGACATCGTTGACAACCCTCTTCACCAGCGAGTGGTCCAGCTTGAAGAGCGTGAGTGTGATCGTTGCGCGGCGCAGTTCGAGATCGCCTTTGGGCGAGGCGCCGCCGAGAACGAAGACGCTTTCGACCCCGTTGATGTCCTTGACCCTGTTATAGATCGCGTTGGACGTCTGTTCGGTGTCTTCGAGCTTCGCATTCGGCGGCAACTCGACGGAGAGCACGATACGCGAGGCGTCTTCCGGCGGCAGGAAGCTGCCGGGAACCTGGGCAAGCAGCGCGACCGAGCCGACCAGGAAGCCGATCGCCGCAAACAGCGTCGCATAGCGCGACCACCAGTGGCCGGTCGTGGCACGCACGAGACGCGTATAGCCGCGGAAGAAGAGGCCGTCATTGTCGTGATGGTCGTCCTGGGCGTCCTGGGCGCGCATCAAGTAAGCCGCCATCATCGGCGTGATGAGGCGTGCCACGACGAGCGAGAAGAACACCGAGAAGGCGACCGTCAGGCCGAACTGGATGAAGTACTGGCCGGGAATGCCCGGCATGAACGACACCGGCACGAAGACGGCGATGATCGTGAACGTCGTGGCGATAACGGCGAGGCCGATTTCGTCCGCCGCTTCGATCGCAGCCCGATAAGGTGTCTTGCCCATCTTGATGTGCCGGGCGATGTTCTCGATTTCCACGATCGCATCGTCGACGAGAATACCCGTCGCGAGCGTGAGGGCGAGGAAGCTGACGAGGTTCAGCGAGAAGCCCATCAGGTCCATGATCCAGAAGGTTGGGATCGCCGACAGGGGGAGAGCGATCGCCGAAATCAGCGTCGCGCGCCAGTTCTTCAGGAACAGGAACACGACGACAACCGCCAGCAGCGCACCTTCCATCAAAGTGTGGAGGGCCGCTTCATAGTTGCCGTAGGTAAAATAGACGGAATCATTGATCAGTTCGATGCCGACATTCGGGTTTTCCGCGCGCACCTTGTCGAGGCTTTGCGCCACCGTTTCGGCGACACTGACTTCGCTGGCGCCCTTAGCACGGAAGACGCCGAAGGTAACGACGGGCGTATCGTCGAAGCGCGAGAAGGACTTCGGCTCCTGATAGGTGTCCTTGATGGCGCCGAGCTCGGCGAGCTTGACGAAGCGGCCGTTCGGCAGCGCGATCGTCGTATTGGCGAGTTCCGCGACATTGCGGGCATCGCCGAGAACGCGGATCGCCTGCTCGCTGCCGGCCACCTGACCGCGCCCGGAACCGAGGTCGACGTTGGTGCCGTGCAGCTGCTGGTTCACGCTGGCGGCGGTGATGCCGTAGGCGTTCAGCTTGTCGGGGTTGAGCTCGATGCGCACTTCGCGGTCGGCGCCGCCGTAGCGATCCACACGGCCGATGCCGGCCTGACCCTGCAGGGCGCGCTTGATCGTGTCATCGACGAACCAGGAGAGTTCCTCGAGCGTCATGTCCGGCGAGGAGACTGCGAAGGTCTGGATTGCCTGGCCTTCGACGTCGACCTTGGCGACGATCGGTTCCTCGACATTGGCCGGAAGATCGCTGCGGATGCGGTCGATCGCGTCCTTGGTGTCCTGGACTGCCTGCTCCGTCGGCACTTCCATGCGGAACATCACGTTGGTTTGTGACTGGCCGTCGGTGACCGTAGACTGGATTTCGTCGATGCCGTTGATCGAGGCGACGGCGTCTTCGATTTCCTTTGTCACCTGCATTTCGAGTTCGGCAGGCGAAGCGCCGCTCTGCGTCACGGTGATCGAGACGAGCGGCACGTCAATGTTCGGGAAGCGCGTGATCGGCAGCTTATAGAAGGACTGAATGCCGACAAAAAGCAGCAGAGCGAAAAGCAGCAGCGGCGCTACGGGATTTCGGATGGACCAGGCTGAAAAGTTCATCGGGCCGTCTCTCAGTTGGAAGCAGCGGGCTGTTCGCGAACCGGCGTAATGCGGTCGCCGTCGCGCACATAGGCGCCGGCCTTGGCGACGACTTCGTCGCCGTCCTTCAGGCCCTTCACGATCTCAATATAGGCGCCGTCCTGGATGCCGGTCTCTACTTTGGCGAATCTCACAACTCCGTCTTCGACCCTGCGGGCGGACGAGCCTTCGCTGCTCGTCAGGACCGCCGAAAGCGGCAAAGCCACGTTCTCGGCCGTTCTCATGATAATTTCGGCGCTGCCGTACATGCCGGAGCGCGCCTTCCTGTCATCATCGATCAGAATATGGACGAGGCCAAGGCGCGTCGTCGGATCGACGGTCGGCGAAACGAGACGTACGGAACCAGAAAGCTTGTCGCGGCTGCCGGCAAGCGAGATCGTCGCCTTCTGGCCCGGTTCGATTTTGATGATATCGCTCTCGCCGACCTCGGCGACCAGTTCGATGTCGTTGTCGCGGATGACGGTGAAGAGCGGATCGCCCGAGCCAAGGGCGATCGCGCCGACCTTGGCGTTCTTCGCCGAAACCGTACCTGCAACCGGCGTCCTCACATCGGTGCGGGCAAGCCTCAAGTCCGTGTCGGCGATCTGGCTGTCGACAACCTTGAGATCCGCCTGGGCAACCATGATAGCCTGTTCGGCAGATTTCACGCGGGCATTGGCCGAAGCGGCGGTGGCGTCCGCCTGTTCCACAGTCGCAGTGGACACCGTGCCCTTCTTCACCATTTCCCGCGCGCGGGCCTGTTGCTGGCGGGCCTGCTCGGCATTCGCCTCTGCTTCGACCAATTGTGCCCGCAACTGCGCGAGCGTCGCCTCGCCCTTTGCTTTCGTTGCCTCCATCTGGCTCTTCTGCAGGAGCAGCGCGTCGTCATTCAGCGTCGCAAGCGTGCTGTCTGCCGCAACCTTGTCGCCGACATCGGCATTCAACGCGCGGATCGAAAGGCCCTCAACCTGCGGTTGGATATAGACTTCCTCGACCGGCTTCACTGTGCCGGTCGCCACCACGCGGTCAACGAGCGCGCGCGTCTTGGCGGTGGTCACGACGATTGCCGGCAGGTTCTGCTGTGGCGTCGTGGTTGCAGTTTCCTGCGCGAAGGCGGGAGATATCGCGAGCGCGGCGATCAGAAGGGTGGAGGCGCGTAGTATTGTGAGCGTGCGTGCCATGGGTCGTCATCCAAATATTTGACATAATAAGCCAAAATCGCGCGTTGTCCCTCAGCTCGCGAAGAGGCCATTTCGTCTCTGTGTTCTCAGAGGTATTCCCGCATTATTCGCCGTCTCTATTACAGAGAAGTGTCTCCTCCGGCAAATCCGGCCTGTAAATGGTAGCGATTTGCTCAATATGCAAGACCGGCAGAATATAATTCCCCTATCCGACATGTTAATTACCGTTTATGGCTAGATCAATCACCGTATGGTTATGGGCGCATTCCGATCATTGATCGCAGCCGTGTATTGCCGGTACATTACAATGACGTGCGAGCTTCCGCCGATGCGACATTCCCCTGCAAGTTTTTTGCGGTGGTTTTAAGGAATAGAAAACGCGCGGATTTCGCCGCGCGTTTCCGTTTTCGGAATTGGGTGGAATTACTTCGCAGCCGCGTCCGTGATGTCGTGCGTCCAGGCGCCGGTAGGCTCCTTGTTGATGATCTTCTGGTCGAGAAGAGCCTTGGCCGTGCGATCGTAGAGCGCCGTGTCGAGCTTGCCGGTGCCGTTGCCGATCAGCTTGGCGACTTCGCCCATCATGCGCTTCTGGTGGTTCTCGTCCTGGCCGCCGGCATCGACGACGATTTCGGCTGCTTCATCCGGATTTTCTGTTGAGTATTTCCAGCCCTTCATCGACGCCTTGACGAACTTGACCATCTTTTCCTTGAAAGCCGGGTCCTTGAGCTTGTCTTCCATCGCATAGAGGCCGTCTTCGAGAAGATCGTTGCCCATTTCCGTGTAGTTGAAGACGATCAGCTCTTCCGGCTTGAAGCCCGCATCGATCGCCTGCCAGTATTCATTGTAGGTCATGACGGAGATGCAGTCTGCCTGCTTCTGGAGCAGCGGCTGCACGTCGAAGCTCTGCTTCAGGACGGTCACGCCATCAGGGCCGCCGTCGGTCTTCAGGCCGATCTTGTTCATCCAGGCGAAGAACGGATACTCGTTGCCAAAGAACCAGACACCGAGGGTGCGGCCCTTGAAGTCGGCTTCGGTTTTCACCGGGCCGTCCTTGCGGCAGATCATTTCCATGCCCGACTTCTGGAAGGGCTGGGCGATGTTGACGAGCGGCACGCCCTTTTCGCGGGCAACCAGCGCGCCGCCCATCCAGTCGACGATCACATCGGCGCCGCCGCCGGCGATGACCTGTTCGGGCGCGATATCCGGGCCGCCCGGCTTGATATCAACGTCGAGGCCCTCTTCCTCGTAATAGCCCTTCTCCTTGGCGACGTAATAGCCGGCGAACTGACTCTGGGTAACCCATTTCAGCTGCAGGGTCACCTTGTCGGCAGCCATTGCATGGGCTGCGGCGAGCGACATTGCGCTTGCCATCATTGCAACCATCAGTTTTTTCATTTTCTTTTCCCTCTGAAGTTATGCCCCAATCCCATTTGCGGGAATAAAGCGACGTCTAGCCACCACGGATAGACGGATGCCAGAAAGTCACCGCCCTTTCGGCGAGGGCGACGGCCCCATAGAAGATCGAGCCCGCCAGCGCCGCAACGGCGATTTCAGCCCAGACCATGTCGACATTCATGCGGCCGATCTCGGTGGAGATGCGGAAGCCCATGCCGACGATCGGCGTTCCGAAGAATTCCGCAACGATGGCACCAATCAGCGCCAGCGTCGAGTTGATCTTCAGTGCGTTGAAAACGAAAGGCATGGCGGCGGGAAGCCGAAGCTTCAGCAGCGTCTGCCAGTAGTTGGAGGCATAGGTGCGCATCAGGTCGCGCTCCATGTTGCCCGAGGCGGCCAGTCCCGCGACGGTATTCACCAGCATCGGGAAGAAGGTCATGATGATGACGACGGCAGCCTTCGACGGCCAGTCGAAGCCGAACCACATGACCATGATCGGCGCCACGCCGATGATTGGCAGTGCCGAGACCATATTGCCGATTGGCAGCAGGCCACGGCGCAGGAACGCCACGCGATCGGCCAGGATCGCGACGATGAAGCCACTGGCGCAGCCGACGGAGTAGCCAATCAGCACGGCCTTGAAGATCGTCTGGCGCACGTCGTCGCCGAGGATCGTCAGCGATCCCGCGATGCGGGCGCCGATGGCGCTTGGCGGCGGCAGGAGGACGAAAGGAATGCCCGCACCGCGGGTCGCCGTTTCCCAGAGGATGAGGATCCAGGCGCCGAAGATCGCTGGGATCAGCAGGCGCAGGAACGAGCTTGCGAAATTCGAGGCAGGGTTGAGCTTGGAAAGCACGGTGACGCAGCGCCAGGCGAGCAGCCAGCAGGCGGCGATCAGAAGGAAGAAGGACTTCGCCGCCATGCCCTCGTTGCCGGCTATGCCGGAGAGCAGCATCCAGGCGGCTTCATGGGTGCCGATCAGCAGAACGGTCGCGGAATAGAGCCCCGGCAGGGGTGCCATGGAAATGAGGGCGGATGCCGCGACGATAACCATGACAAGCATCACCCTTTCATCGCTGAAGGGGTGGGGCGCGCCTTTGCTGAGGAGCGGTAGCGAGAGCAGCGCCACTGCGCAGAGAAAAAGCGCGATCACCGCCTGCCAGGAGACACCCAGGTTCTTCATGCCGGTCTCCCGCCCATGGCGCGATCAACGATCTTTGCCACGAGGCCGACGATCGCGACAAGCGTGGCCGCCAGCACCGAGCCCGCCACGAGTGCCGCCCAGATATCGATCGTCTGGCTGTAGTAGGAACCGGCGAGAAGCTTCGAACCGATGCCGGCGACGGCCCCGGTCGGAAGTTCGCCGACGATTGCGCCGACGAGACTTGCGGCGATCGCCACCTTCATCGATGTAAAGAGGAACGGGATCGAGGCCGGGACACGCAGCTTCCAGAAGGTCTGCAATGCGGTCGCATTATAGGTGCGCATCAGGTCGAGATGCATGATCTCCGGCGAGCGCAGGCCCTTGACCATGCCAACGGCGACGGGGAAGAAGGAGAGATAAGTCGAGATCAGCGCCTTCGGAATCAGGCCGGTGATGTTGATTGCGCCGAGCACCACGATGACCATCGGCGCGATCGCCAGGATCGGCACCGTCTGCGATGCGATGATCCACGGCATCAGGCTGCGGTCGAGCGTCTTGATGTGCACGATGCCGACGGCGATTGCGATGCCGAGCAGGGTTCCGAGCGCAAAGCCGACGACGGTGGAGGACAGCGTTACGCCGGCATGATAGATTAGACTGCGATTGCTGGAGAGTTTTCGCAGGAAGGTGTTCTTGAAGACGCTGTTCGCCACCTGATGCGGCGCCGGCAGGATCGGCTTCGGCTGCGAGAGCGTCTTGCCGATGAATTCCATCGTGGCGGGGGCGACGTTGCCGCGCTGGTCCATGTCGCGCTGGAAGGGCGCGTTCATCAAGACCGCTGCGACATACCAGAAGACGACGAGCGCCAGCAGGATCGTCAGGACGGGGATGACTTTGTCCTTGAGGGTGTCGGGGGTCATGGGCATGCCCTCCCGGTGCCGAGTATGCCGGCAGCCCCCTCTGTCCTGCCGGACATCTCCCCAACAAGGGTGGAGATTGGGTCGGCGCCGGCTCCTTGCTCCTCATTTGCGTCGCGCAAGGACGAACCTATGTCGTTTGGCGAGACCAGAACGGCACAGTGATCTCCCCCCTTGTTGGGGAGATGCCCGGCACGGCAGAGGGGGGTGGCGAAGGAACGCAAATCCCTATTCCTCATAGCTATGCCCCGCTCTCAGCCCCTCACGCACGCGGTGGGCGATTTCCAGGAATTCCGGGGTTTCGCGGATGTCGAGCGGGCGTTCGGCGGGAAGCGTGGAGTCGATCACGTCGGTGACGCGGCCGGGCCGTGGGGACATGACGATGATCTTCGTGGAGAGATAGACGGCTTCGGGGATCGAATGGGTGACGAAGCAGATCGTCTTGTTGGTGCGCGACCAGAGCTTCAAAAGCTCTTCGTTCAGGTGGTCGCGGACGATTTCGTCGAGTGCGCCGAAGGGTTCGTCCATCAGCAACAGGTCGGCATCGAAGGCGAGCGCGCGGGCGATCGACGCGCGCTGCTGCATGCCGCCGGAAAGCTGCCAGGGGAACTTTTTCTCGAAGCCGGCAAGGTTGACGAGATCCAGCGCCCCGGCGATGCGCTTCTTCCGGTCTGCGGCGGCATAGCCCATGATTTCGAGGGGGAGCGCGATGTTCTTCTCGATTGTCCGCCAGGGGTAGAGCGCCGGCGCCTGGAAGACGTAGCCATAGGCGCGTGCCTTGCGGGCTTCGTCCGGCGTCATGCCGTTGACGGTGATTTCGCCCGATGTCCTCTTCTCCAGATCGGCGATGACGCGCAGGAACGTCGTCTTGCCGCAGCCCGACGGACCGATGAAGGAGACGAAGTCGCCCTTGCGGACATCGAGATTGACATCGCTCAGCGCATGCACCGGGCCGTCATTCGTCTGGTAGGTGAGACAGAGATCCTTTGCGGATACGACGGATGCTTGCATCGATGCTTTACCAGTCCTGTTTTCCCCGCGTCGCCGCGGTTTGCGTGCTATGATGGTCGCCGGTTTTCTTTGCCGCGGCAAAATTCATGGAGAATGACGATGGACGCGAAGTCAAAGCCCACCTGCCACATCATTCGCCCCAGCCACGCCTATAGCGGCAAGCAGGGGTTGAGCTACTTCGAAGGCATCGCCGCCGAGACGGTCGGCGCGAAGGGCATCTGCATGCATCTTTTGACAATCCCGCCGGGCGTTCGCGCCAAGGCGCATCTGCACGAGGCGCATGAAACGGCGATCTACATGCTCTCCGGCGAAGCGCATACCTGGTATGGCGAAGAGCTGGAGCATCATGTCGTTGTCCATGCCGGCGAGCTGTTCTACATTCCGGCGGGCGTCCCGCACCTGCCCGCCAATCTCAGCAGCACGCCTTGCACGGCGATCATCGCGCGCACCGATCCCAATGAGCAGGAGAGCGTCGTCCTGCTGCCCGAACTCGACAAGATCGTGCCGGCGTGAGGCTATTTGCATAGCGGCAGAGGCCCCCACTTGATCGTGTCGTCTGAGGTGAAGCCGATCGTGTAACCCTTTAGCCCGGAAGTGATCTTGGCGGTATCGTCGCCTTCGCCTTCTTCTCCATCGGCCTGTTCTCCCTCGGCCTGGCAGGAAACGGTTGCGGTGAAGTTCTTGCCTTCGGTGGTCAGGACCTTCTTGATCTCGCAATAGGAGGCAGCTGTGGTGATCGCCTCCAAAGTCAGCAGAAAGAAGTCGTCGGAGCCGGTGCTCTCGCCGCTCTTGGCATAGGCGCAGCCGTCCTTGTTGCCGTAACTGCCCTTGATCGGTAGCGTTTCGGCTTGAGCCGCGGTGGAAAGCGCGGCCAGCGAAACGAGTGTCAGAACCGGCCAGCCGCGTGCCATGTCAGACCCCGCTTGCCGGAATGCCGGTGCGTTCGACCTTGCGCGGGGCGGTGACTTCCTTCCAGGTCGATAGCGCCTTGCTGACGGCTGTGACCGGTTCGCGCTTGACGAATTCGCCGTGGCCCTCTTGCGTCTTGATTATGTCCTCTTCAATGGCGACCACGCCTCGCGTCAGCGTGTAGCGCGGCAGGCCGGTGACCTGCTTGCCCTCAAAGACGTTGTAGTCGATGGCCGACTGCTGGTTTTTCGAGGTGATGGTCTTTGCGCGCTTCGGGTCCCAGACGACGAGGTCCGCGTCGGCACCTACAAGGATCGCGCCTTTCTTTGGGTAGATATTGAGGATCTTGGCGATGTTCGTGGAGGTGACGGCGACGAACTCGTTCATCGTCAGGCGGCCGGTATTGACGCCGTAGGTCCAGAGCATCGGCATGCGGTCTTCCAGGCCGCCGGTGCCATTCGGGATCTTGGTGAAATCGCCGACGCCGAAACGCTTCTGGTCGGTGGTGAAAGCGCAATGGTCGGTCGCCACCACCTGCAGCGAACCGGAAGCAAGGCCCGCCCAGAGGCTGTCCTGATGCTGCTTGTTGCGGAAGGGCGGCGACATGACGCGGCGGGCGGCATGATCCCAATCCTTGTTGAAATATTCGCTCTCATCGAGCGTCAGGTGCTGGATCAGCGGCTCGCCGTAGGCGCGGATACCTTTTTGGCGGGCACGGCGGATCGCTTCGTGCGCCTGTTCGCAGGAGGTGTGGACGATATAGACCGGGCAGCCGGCCATGTCGGCGATCATGATTGCGCGGTTGGTTGCCTCGCCTTCGACTTCCGGCGGCCGGGAATAGGCATGCGCTTCCGGGCCGTTATTGCCCTCGGCGATCAGCTTTGCCTGCAATTGCGCAACGACGTCGCCGTTTTCGGCGTGGACCAGCGGCAGCGCTCCGAGTTCGGCACAGCGGCGGAAGGAGGAATACATCTCGTCGTCGTCCACCATCAGCGCGCCTTTGTAGGCCATGAAATGCTTGAAGGTGTTGATGCCCTTGTCCTCGACGACGGTCTTCATCTCGTTGAAGACCTGCTCGCTCCACCAGGTGATCGCCATGTGGAAGGAATAATCGCAATTGGCGCGCGTCGACTTGTTGTCCCACATGGTCAACGCTTCGAGCAGGGACTGGCCGGGCGAGGGAAGAGCAAAATCGACCACCATGGTCGTACCGCCGGAAAGGGCGGCGCGTGTACCGCTCTCGAAATCGTCTGAAGAGTAGGTGCCCATGAACGGCATTTCGAGATGCGTATGCGGGTCGATACCGCCCGGCATGATGAAACAGCCGGAGGCGTCCAGCACCTCGCCGCCGGAAAGGTTCGGCCCGATCTCGACGATCTTGCCGCCTCCGATTTCGATGTCGGCTTTGTAGGTGAGGTCCGCGGTAATAATGGTGCCGCCCTTGATGACTGTGGTCATTCTCCGAACTCCCTGCCGCTGCGCGGTGCCTGCGCAAGCTGTTTATCCAACGACTGGCGGTAGCGAATGCAGCCGCGCATGAACTGGGGCCAATCCGGCACGATCTGGCCGCCGGGCGGTGTGTCCGGCAGAAGCGCCCACATGTCGGGGTGATGCCAACAGAGCTCGTGCGTGGACGTATCCCGGTGGGTGCGGATCGCATGGCGCATGGCGCGGGCTGCCGAGAGCAATTCGGCATGCGTCATTGCGTTCAGATCTGCATCCAAATTCGCCATCAAACCACAATCTCCGCCGTCTCGACTACGGCATGAAACAGCACGTCCGCACCGGCGGTCGCCCATTCCTTGGAAATCTCCTCCGCCTCGTTGTGCGACAGGCCGCCGACGCAGGGGCACATGATCATCGTCGTTGGCGCGACCTTCGCGGCCCAGCAGGCGTCGTGGCCGGCGCCGGAGATGAGGTTCATGTGGCTATAGCCGAGCCTTTCGGCGGCGTTGCGCACGGCGGTAACAAGCTTCGGATCGAAGGTCACCGGTTCGAAATGGCCGATCGCCTCGATCGAACAGCCGACGCCCAGCGCATCGGTAATCTTCGGCGCCTCGGCTTCGATTTTCGCCCGCATGCGGTCGAGTTTTTCCTTGTCCGGCGAGCGGATGTCGACGGTAAAGACGACCTTGCCCGGCAGCACGTTGCGGGAATTCGGCGAGAAGAAAACCTGGCCGACGCCGCCGACGGCACCCGGCTGCTCGCTCATGGCGACCTCCTGGACCATCTCGAAGATGCGCGCCATAGCCAGGCCGGCATTGACGCGCATGTTCATTGGTGTTGAGCCGGTATGGGCTTCCCTGCCGGTCAACGTGAGTTCGAGCCACCAGAGGCCCTGACAGTGCGTGACGACGCCGATCTGCTTCTCCTCGGCTTCGAGGATCGGCCCCTGCTCGATGTGATATTCGAAGTAGGCGCGCATCTTGCGGGCGCCGACCTCTTCGTCTCCGAGCCAGCCGATACGCTTCAGTTCGTCGCCGAACGTCTTGCCCTCGGGATCCTTGCGACCATAGGCAAAGTCCAGCGAATGGACGCCGGCGAAGACGCCGGAGGCAAGCATCGCCGGGGCAAAACGGGCGCCTTCCTCATTGGTCCAGTTGGTGACGACGATCGGGTGTTTCGTCCTGATGCCGAGGTCGTTCATCGTGCGGACGACTTCGAGCGCGCCAAGCACGCCGAGTACGCCATCATATTTGCCGCCGGTCGGCTGGGTGTCGAGATGCGAGCCGACATAAACGGGGAGCGCATCGGGATCGGTGCCGGGACGGATTGCGAACATCGTGCCCATCTTGTCGACGCCTACGGTCAGGCCTGCGGCCTCGCACCATGTGCGAAAGAGCCTGCGGCCCTCGGCGTCGGCATCCGTCAGCGTCTGGCGATTGTTGCCGCCGGCAATTCCGGGGCCGATCTTCGCCATGTCCATGAGACTGTCCCAAAGTCGGTCCCCGTTGACGCGCATGTTCTCGCCTGGTGCTGCCACCATGTCTGAAAATCCTCACCTGTTTTTCACGGTCATGCAAAGAACATGCGCCGTCTGTTCCCATCGTCAATTCCCGTTGCGTTTGTTTGTTTTGTTACGCCGGAAAATCGCCAGTTGCCTTTGTTTTGCATCTGACAGATAATTTGACCGATTGGTAAACATTACAGCTTCCGGCGCCGGGCTCAAGACGAAAATCAGGAAAAATACAGACAAAATTGCGGGCAGTTGCTCAAAAGGATGGCAGGGAGAGCTGCTTGAGTAAAGCAATTGAATTTCAAGGGGAAACGAGAGCCAGATGGCAATTCCGAGAGCAGCGAAGACCCAGCGGCGCACACGGATCCAGGAGGAGAAGGAAGAGCAGATTCTGGAAGCGGCGCTCGATGTGTTTTCCGCCAGGGGTTTCCGCGGCTCTACCATCGACCAGATCGCCGAAGTGGCCGGCATGTCGAAGCCCAATCTGCTTTATTATTTCCGCACCAAGGAGGCGATGCACCGGGCGCTGATCGATCGCGTGCTTTATACCTGGCTCGAGCCGCTTCGCGCCTTCGATGCCGAAGGCAATCCGGAAACCGAAATCCGCAACTATATCCGCAGGAAGCTGGAATTGGCGCGCGACTTCCCCCGCGAAAGCCGGCTGTTTGCAAACGAGGTGCTGCAGGGCGCGCCGCATATCGAAGACGAGTTGAAGGGGCCGCTGAAGCAGCTCGTCGACGAGAAGGCCGAGGTGATCCGCGCCTGGGCCAAGGCCGGCAAGATCGCCAAATGCGATCCCTACCATCTGATCTTTTCGATCTGGTCGACGACACAGCATTATGCCGACTTCGACGTCCAGGTGCGCGCCGTGCTCGGACAGGAGCACGCCGGGGCGGGGCGCTTCGAGGACGCGGCGCGCTTCCTCGAACAGCTCTTCATCGGCGGGCTGATGGTTCGTCCGACCTGAACCTAAGCCTTGCCTCAACGGCCCTGCCGTGCAGCAAAGGCCTCAAGCGCCACGCGGATCGTTTCCGCGATGTTGCATTCCGCCTTTGAAAACGGACGCGCGCGTCCGCGCGCCAGTTCCAACCAGGTGTTGAAGCTTCCGCGAGGTGTAAGGCTTTCGGCGTTTGGACCGTATTCCCCCGGCCTGTGTGGATCGCCGGCCCAGTGCGCCGTGCGCAGGATTTCCTGGCGGAAGAACACAACATAGTCGCGAGGCAGCCGAGAGATGGGAATGACCAGAAGCCCGGCGACGTCGCCATTCGTTTCCGCTCCTGGCGAGAATTCCGCGATATGATCGGTCGTGAAGACATGGCCGGGTGCATTTCTGTCCAGCACGTCGATCAGCGTAGAGAACTGCTCCTGCGAGGGTGCCAGACCGGTCAGTGCCGTGCGGCCGTTGATCGAGACGCCGATGCCATCGGCGGGAACAGCGCCGGCGAGCGCTTCGGCCAGCCAGGCCGGATCATCAAGCAGGCCGGCATTGCCCGCAACGTCGGTGAACAGCCGCTCGACGATCTGCCGCGCCTTGGTCTCGAATTTCAGAGCCAGGCGGCATTCCCGGGTTTGAAGCCGCGAGGCGAACATCTGGGCGAAGATCTCCACCGTCGAGCGCCGCTCGAAAGAGGGCAGCCGGGCAGAATAATGATGGCAGGTAAAGAGGCCCCAAAGCATGCCGTCCGTGACGATCGGAATCGAAAGCGAGGCGGCGACGCCCATGTTCTTCAGATATTCGATCTGGCTCGGTGAGACGGAGCGCAGAATCGACAGGGACAGATCGATCGCGCTGCCGTGCTCATCGCGTTCCGGCAGGATCGGAACCGGTGCAGCTTCGACGTCGGCGATGATTCGGTAAGGGTTGCGGAGATGGAGCGTGCGCGCCAGGACAGGAATGTCCGGGGCCGGGTAGCGGAAGCCAAGAAAGGAGCCGATGGCGGGTCTTGTGGCTTCCGCCACAACCTCGCCGGCACCTCCTTCATCGAAACGATGAACCAGCACGCGGTCGAAGCCGGTGATGCCGCGCGCCAGGCGGGCACCTTCGCGGAAAAAGGCTTCCAGCGTCTGCGCTTGGTCGAGGCGCACCATCATGGCGCGGAGCGATATCGTCGAACCGCCCTGGCTGCCGGCCTGTGACGCTTCGGCCTCGATAACGACATGGTCGCCGCTGAAATGCAGAGCGACGTCGAAGATTGGACCACCCTCCGCAAAGGCGATGCCGGACAGCCGCTCGACCATATCTGCACCGCGTAGAACGGTCAGCCGATTGCGGATCGTGTGCAGCGTCTTGGACATGATGATGCCGGACAGCGGCTGCCCCAGTATGTCCTCGCAATCGACACCCAGAAATTCTCCGAGGTTAGCCGACGCCCGTACGATCCTCCAGTCGGGGGAGGCCGCAAGCAGGAAGCCGAAGGGCTGGATAGCGGCGCGCTGAAGGATGGCATCCCGGTCGCAATTCGTCAGGTCCGCACGATTGCAGGGTTCGCTCACGAGACAGGAACTCCGGTTCCGTTTCAGTTGGGCCATTCCGGCGTAACAAAGTAAGCGATATACGGCGGAAACACGCCATTTCCAGTGAATACACCAAAAAATTCAGAGGGTTCCGAGACTTTCTTCGCTAACTCATGAGAGCCGGGAGCCTCGCGGCCAAGGTGTCGATCGCCAGGCGCACCTTCGGCTGCATTGCAGGCGACTTTACCCAAACGACATTGGCATCGAAGGCGACAGCCGGAACATCCGTCAAGACCCGGCAAAGCTCGCCGGACGCAACGCGGTCCCGCACGAGCCAACACGGCAGCCAGGCAAGGCCGACGCCCTCTGCCGCCGCGTCCGCTATGGTGGCGAGATCATCAAGCCGCAGCCGCGATCGCGGCAGAACCTGCCGGAAGGGTTCGGCTTTCGTCGGGAAGATCCAGGTGCGGTTTCGATCCTGCCTGCCGTAGACGATGCCGTCATGCTTTTCGAGGTCTTCGAGCTTGGCTGGAACGCCGCGCCGTTCGAGGTAGCGGGGAGAGGCGCAAACCGTCATGCGCTGCTGGGCGATGACGCGCACCATCAGGCCCGGATAGTCCCCAAGCGGGCCGTTGCGCACGGCAAGATCGAAGCCATCTTCGACGAGATCGATAATCCGATCGTTGAACGAAAGATCAAGTTCGAGATGCGGATGCTCGTCAAGGAGCCTGATGAGTATCGGGGCCACGCATTGACGGCCGAAAAGAACCGGCATCGTCACGCGCAACCGCCCGCGCACTTCCCGCTTCCCGCTTTCGAGAACCGCCTCGCCATGCGCGATCTCCTCGATCGCGCGCAGGCAATGCTCGTAGAAGAACTGGCCCTCCTCCGTGAGGCTTTGCGCCCTCGTCGTCCGGTGAAACAGGCGGACGCCCAGTCTTTGTTCCAGCCGCGCGATCGTCTTTCCGACGGCGGATCGCGTCAGGTGAAGGCGCTCAGCTGCAACGGAGAAGCCGCCGGCCTCCGCGACTTCGACGAATACCGATATGCCTTTGAGCTGCTCCATGATTGTATCCTTTATGGAAACATTTTGTGGAATTAATACCGCAACTGACGACCAAATTTCAACGATATGCTTCGACTCCCTTCAATCAAACGGAGCAAGAGGAATGTTGAAAGCAAAGCAATGGTCCGTCGACAATATCGGTCCCACGAAACTGATGGTACGCGAAGCGGCGATCGTAGAGCCCACCGGCGACAATGTGCTGGTCCGAACGCAGGCAGTGTCGCTGAACTATCGCGACAAACTGGTGATGGAAACCGGCATGGGTCTGCCGCTGCAGTTTCCCTTCGTCCCGGCGTCGGACCTTGCCGGCGTCGTCGAAGCCGTCGGCCCCGACGTGACGCGCTTCAGGCCGGGCGATCGGGTCATCACGACCTTCCTTCCCGGGCGCATCAACGGGCCGGGCCTCGGCGATGCGCGCCACCCGCCCCATAAGACGCTCGGCGGATATTATCCGGGCGTGCTTTCTGACTATGTAACCTTCTCGGAGGACTGGTTTGTCCATGCACCCGAGACACTCGATGCCGGAGAGGCGAGCACGCTCCCATGCGCGGGCCTTACGGCATGGTTCGCGCTCATCGAACTCGGCAAGCTGAAGGCCGGCGACAAGGTGGTCATCCAGGGAACGGGCGGTGTGGCGCTTTTCGGTCTCCAGATCGCCAAGATGCACGGCGCCGAAGTCATCATCACCTCGGCAAATCCAGAGAAGCTTGCCCGCGTGCGGGAACTAGGCGCCGATCACGGGATCGGCCGCGCGAATTGGGCCGAACGCGTTCTCCAACTGACGGAAGATTACGGTGCTGACCACATCTTCGAAATGGCCGCAGGCGCCAATTTCGGCGAATCCCTGAAGGCTGTCGCAGTCAGCGGACGTATTTCGGTGATCGGCGTCATGGACGGCTTCGATCTCTCGGCCCCGGTGCAATCACTTCTGCTGAAGTCACCGACGGTGCAAGGTATTAGCGTCGGACACCGCCGCGCGCTGGAGGATCTGGTCCGCGCCGTCGATCGCACTGGCCTGAAGCCGGTGATCGACAGGCGCTACACCTTCGGCGAACTGCCGCAGGCGCTTCATCACCTCGATCGCGGCCCCTTCGGAAAGATTGTGATCGAGTTCTGAGCTAGGTGATCTCTGCTCCCGTCAGAGCATTCTGGCGGGAGCCCGGCTACAGCCACTTTGCCCGGCGGAAGAAGACGAAAAGTGTGACGCACAGGGTTGCGATCACGCCCAGCACCACGAAATAGCCATACTGAAAACTCAGCTCCGGCATATCGTTGAAATTCATCCCGTAGATACCGGCGATCGCCGTCGGAACAGCAAGGATCGCCGCCCAGGAGGCGAGCTTGCGGGCGATCGCCGTCTGTTCGGTCTGACCAATCATCACGCTGGCTTCGAAGGCGAAGGCGAGGACCTCGCGCAGTGCATCGATATCTTCCTGGACCCGGCGCACGTGGTCCGTGACGTCGCGGAACAGCGACTGAAGCGTCGAGTCCATGCCGGGAAGATCGATATGCTCATAGCGGCGGCAGACGTCCACGAGCGGCACCACGGCGTTGCGCAGCCGCAGCAGCTTGCGCCGCAGCAGGTAAAGGCGCTCGATGTCGGCCTTTGAAAGCTGTTCGCGCAGCATCAAATCTTCAAGCGTCTCGACTTCTTCCTGCACGACCTCGATCACCGGCATGTAGTTGTCGACAATGAAATCGAGGATGGAATAGAGAATGTAGTTCTCGCCATGCGCCAATGCCGCCGGCGTCGCCTCGCAGCGCTGCCGCACCGCCAGGTAAGAGGATGATGCGCCATGGCGAACGGAAACGACATAACCTCTGCCGACGAAAAGGTGGGTTTCGCCGAAGACGATTTCGCCGTCTTTCATGTGGGCGGTACGGGCAACGATGAACATGGCGTCGCCATAAATCTCAAGCTTCGGGCGCTGATGCGGCTGGGCGGCATCCTCGATCGCCAGCGGGTGAAGATTGAATTCTGCCTGCACCTGGTGCAGCAGCATCTCGTCCGGCTCGTGCAAGCCGATCCAGACGACCGCATTCTCGTGCGTCCGCCATTCGCCTGCCTCTTCTATCCGGATATCGCGGATGCGCTGCCCCTGCTGGTAAACGGCAGCTGCCACGACCCCCGGACGAACAGAGGACGACGATGCTGGAGCCGCCGCGCCAGTTTTCCCGCGAGCGGCGGCACTCTTCAGATTCTTGGTCCGTTCCAAAACCGCCTGTTCCTCCCGCTGCGGCATCCCGGCCGGTTAGGTCCCAACGCAGAGAACCATAGTCCCATTTTGCGAAACACGCATCCGGGATCAGCGTTAAAGGAGGTCCGTCATTCCGCAGTGATCGTGGCGTCACCTTCCGCAAAGGTAAAGCCCTCATCAGCCCAGCCGGTCATGCCGCCGACCATCACCTTGACGGAAAGGCCGAGCCGCGCTAGGCGCAGCGCCGCCTTGTCGGTGCCGTTGCAATGCGGGCCGGCGCAATAGACGACGAAGAGCGTGCCGGCCGGCCATTCCGACATGCGGTGCGCAGTCATCTTGCCATGCGGCAGGTTGATCGCGCCCGGAACATGCGAGCGAGAAAAGAGCGACGGCGAGCGGACGTCGAGGAGGACGAAATCGGCCTTGCCGGAGGAAATGGAGGCGTGAACATCCCAGCAGTCCGTCTCGAAGGCCAGCTTGCGGGCGTAATAAGCGGCGGTTGCTTCCCGTGAGGCGGCAGGCGTTTCACTGACGGGGCTCGGCATCGGCTTTCCTTTCGCGGTTCGAGTTGCCGTTGAGGATGGCGGATGTTATGGCTGGGCGAAATTGGCCTTAATGACGGTTAGCGTAAAGATCATGCCAAATTTTCTCAAAGGCCCGCATGTTGTCGTTCTCGCCTATGACGGGCTCTGCACCTTCGAATTCGGCATCGCTTTTGAAGTCTTCGGGCTTCCGCGTCCAGAGATGGGCGAGGGCTGGTATCGCTATTCGGTCTGCGGCATCGAACCGGGGCCGCTCCGCGCGGCAGGCGGATTGAGCGTTTCGGTTGATCGCGGCCTGGAGGTTCTGGCGGAAGCCGATCTCATCGTCGTGCCGGGCTGGCGGGCGATCGATGCGTCGGTGCCCGACCCGTTGATTCTTGCATTGCGGACTGCGCATCGGCGGGGTGCACGGGTTATGTCGCTCTGCTCCGGCGTGGCGGTGCTCGCCGCGGCCGGTCTGCTGACCGGCCGGCGTGTGACGACGCATTGGCGCTATGTCGCCTCGCTTGCGGCGCGTTATCCGGAGGTCACTTTCGATGCAAGCGTTCTCTACATAGATGAGGGCAGCATTCTGACCGCCGCGGGCAGTGCCGCCGGTATCGATCTCTGCCTGCACGTCGTGCGCGGCGATTTCGGCGCGGAGGCGTCAAACAGCGTTGCCCGCCGTCTGGTACTTCCGCCGCATCGCGAGGGCGGGCAGGCGCAGTTCATCAGCACTCCCGTACTCGAAGAGCGGGAAGGCATACGGCTCGGGCCATTGCTCGAATGGATGCGGGAACAACTGGACGTGGAACAGCCGATCAGCCTGCTGGCGCAGAAGGCGGGCATGAGCCTGCGGACCTTCCAGCGCCGCTTCGAAAAGACGACGGGCTTGAGCGTCGGCGAATGGCTGCTCAAGGAGCGGCTTCGCCACGCCCGCGACCTCCTGGAAAAGGAACTCGCCGCGTCGCTTGACGACATCGCCACCGCCAGTGGCTTCGGCACACTGGCGACGATGCGGCACCATTTCCGCAAGCGGCTCGGAACGAGCCCGAGTGCCTATAGACGGTCGTTCGGCGCTTGAGGCAGTTTAATGGCGAGCGTTTGCGGTGTGGGATCACCCCTCACCCCCGCCCCTCACCCCGTTCTGACGGGGAGCGGGGGACGTGCCCCTGCGCGCTGTCGAGAGGGACGAAGGCGATGCGGCATATGCCCTTCTCCCCGCTGGCGGGGAGAAGGTGGCGGCAGGCGGACGAGGGCATGCGCAGCCTTAATAACGCTCGCTACTCCGCCGCCTGCCTCGCCATCGGGTTGTTCGGGTGGGTCGTCCAGTTGGCGTAGTTCGGATCGACGGGGCGCCCCGTGCGCTTGTCAAGCGCGCCGGCGGGGAGCGGCTCCATGGTGATGCAGTCCTCGACCGGACAGACGTTGACGCAGAGATTGCAGCCGACGCACTCGTCTTCCATCACCTCGAAATGGCGCACGCCGTTGACGAACTGGGTGATCGCCTGGTGCGAAGTGTCCTCGCAGGCGATGTGACAGCGGCCGCATTTGATGCAGGCGTCTTGGTCGATCTTCGCCTTGGCGATGTAGTTGAGGTTCAGATACTGCCAGTCGGAGACGTTCGGAACGGCGCGGCCGGTGATGTCGTCGAGGTTCCCGTGGCCCTTTGCGTCCATCCAGTCGGAGAGCCCGCTGATCATCTCCTGCACGATCTTGAAGCCGTAGGTCATGGCCGCCGTGCAGACCTGAACGTTGCCGGCGCCAAGCGCCAGGAACTCGGCGGCATCGCGCCAGGTGGTCACGCCGCCGATGCCGGAGATCGGCAGACCATAGGTTTCTGGATCGCGGGCGATTTCGGCCACCATGTTGAGCGCGATCGGCTTGACCGCCGGGCCGCAATAGCCGCCATGGCTGCCGCGGCCGTCGATCGAGGGTTCAGGAGAGAAGGTGTCGAGGTTGACCGCGGTGATCGAGTTGATCGTATTGATCAGCGAGACGGCGTCCGTGCCGCCGGCCTTGGCCGCGCGCGCCGGCTTGCGGATGTCTGTGATGTTCGGCGTCAGCTTGGTGATGACCGGCATGCGCGTGTACTGCTTGCACCAGCGCACGACCATTTCGATGTACTCCGGTACTTGTCCAACCGCAGAACCCATGCCGCGCTCGGACATGCCGTGGGGACAGCCGAAGTTGAGTTCGATGCCGTCGGCGCCGGTTTCCTCGACCAGCGGCAGGATCGCCTTCCAGGCATTTTCCTCGCAGGGGACCATGATCGAGGCGATGAGCGCCCGGTCCGGCCAGTTCATCTTCACCTGCTTCATTTCGCGCAGGTTGGTGTAGAGGTCGCGGTCGGTGATGAGCTCGATATTGTTGAGACCCAGCAAACGGCGGTCAGCACCCCAGATCGCGCCGTAGCGCGGGCCGTTGACGTTGACGACGGGCGGGCCTTCCTCGCCCAGCGTCTTCCAGACGGCGCCGCCCCAGCCCGCCTTGAAGGCACGCTCGACATTATAGGCCTTGTCGGTGGGCGGCGCGGAGGCAAGCCAGAACGGGTTGGGCGACTTGATGCCGACGAAATTGTTGCGGAGATCAGCCATTATTTATTCTCCTCACGCGACGGCGACGGTTGGCTGCGCACCGGCAGCGAGCGTACGGTTGATGGATTCGGCGGCATCGCGGCCCTGCGCGACAGCCGAGACGGTGAGGTCATCACCACCGAAAACGCAGTCGCCACCGGCCCAGACGCCGTCGAGCGACGTGCGGCCTTCGCTGTCGATGGCGATGCGGCCGGATTCCATGCGCAGCGAGCCGAGACCGGACGCTTCGAAGGTCTGGCCGATCGCCTTGAAAATCTGATCGGCGGCGATGGCACCGGTTTCTCCGGTCGTGACGAGACGGCCGTCGGCGAGCTTAGTATATTCCACCTCGATCGCGGCAACCTTGCCGTCCTTCGACAGGATGGACTTCGGCGCCAGCCAGTGGCGGATGATGACGCCTTTGGAGGTGGCGAGGTCCTGCTCGAACTCCGAGGCGTTCATGTGCTCCTTGCCACGGCGGTAGCAGATCGTCACTTCTTCGGCGCCAAGCAGTTTTGCCTGTACGGCCGCATCGATGGCGGTCATGCCGCCGCCGAGAACGACGACGCGGCGGCCGACCGGAACGTCCGCCTTGTTCATGGCCTGCCGAAGCGAGGCAATGAAATCGACGGCGTCGTCCACTCCGGGCAAATTCTCGCCCTCGACGCGCAGCGCATTGACGCCGGCAAGGCCGATGCCGAGGAAGACGGCGTCATATTGCGATTGAAGATCAGCCAGCGAGAAATCGCGGCCAAGTTGCTGATCGTGGCGGACTTCGATGCCGCCGATCGACAGGACATAATCGACCTCTTTCTGCGCGAAGTCGTCAACTGCCTTGTAGGTGGCTATACCGTATTCGTTGAGGCCGCCGGATTTCGGCTTGCTGTCATAGATGACGGTTTCGTGGCCTTTCACCGCAAGGCGGTGAGCGGCGGCAAGGCCGGCCGGGCCGGCCCCGACAACGGCGATCTTCTTTCCGGTGGAGGAGGCGCGCGTGTAGAACTGCCTGCCTGCCTGCATGGCCGTATCCGTCGCATAGCGCTGCAGGCGGCCGATCTCAACGGGTTTTTCCTCTGCCGTGTTGCGCACGCATGCCTGCTCGCAGAGATCTTCGGTGGGACAGACGCGGGCGCACATGCCGCCCAGGATGTTCTGGTCGAAGATCGTCTTCGCCGAACCGATCGGGTTGCCGGTCGCGATCTGACGGATGAAGAGCGGAATGTCGATGGAGGTGGGACAGGCCGTCATGCACGGCGCGTCGTAGCAGAAGTAACAGCGGTCGGCGGCGACCAGCGCCTCATGCTTGTCGAGGCGCGGATGCAGATCGGAAAAATTAGCTTCATACTCGGCGGATGAGAGCCGGCCGGCATGAATCCCAGTTTCCAGTCGTTCCATTGAAGTTCCCTCATTATTGGTAAACGGCTAGTGAGGAAAAGCGTAACTCAGGATAAAAATTTTATCAAACGGTAAAATTTTGAAACGTAAAGTCATATAAGTATCTGTTTTCGTTATTAATGCAGCAACGTGGAGAACCCAGCAGACGCCATGCATGAGGACAAGCGCTTCCCAGCTCGTAAAAAAGATTCAAAAAATCCAATTTTTTTCGGAACCGGCGGAACCAAAGGTTAACGCGGTCGTTATTGGGGCATCTGGATGATGATCGCATCGACCCAACATGCGCGCCCCCAACCCATCATCCGGATTACTCACGGTCCCCTCCCGATGAGTGAAAACAGCCAGTGCGCCGCCCTCGCACTGGCTGTTTTTCGTTGCGGCCAGCAGAGCGCTGCTTACGAGCGTTTGAGAATCTCGAATTCCGTCTCGGGGATCTGCAGATAATATTCGATGCGGCCGGGGACGAGCCTGAGTTCCGCCTTGCCGTTCATCGAGGACGGAACGACGCGCTCCAGCACGGTCTTGCCGAAGCTGTTTTCGCTAAACTCGTGAATCTCTGTCCGATTCGGGAGGATCTCCATCCAGGCGATCTCGATCGCCTTCTTGCCGTTCAGCTTAGCTTCCTTGCAGTTCAGGGTGATCGATGACGCGCCGCCGGCGATTGCGCCATAGGAGGCCGAATTGACGATAAGTTCATGAAGCGCCAATCCGAGATGTACGGCGGCATTCGGCGTCATATGGGCATTGATGCCGAAGATCGGCATGGAGCCTGCCGTTTCCGGCCAATAGGGGGCGAACTGCTTTTCCGCGAGATCGAAGAGATAGGCGCCCCGCCAGCTCGAATCCGTAATCAGGTCCTGCGAGTTCGAAAGCGACTGAAGACGGCCACGGAACTTCGCGAGGAAGCTGTCGAGCGACAGCGTATTGCGGGCCGTTTGCGTCGCGATGCCCTGAATGATCGCGAGCAGGTTCTTTGAACGGTGAGAAAGTTCGCGCAGCAGCGATTTCAGAACTTTTTCGCGGTGCCGCGTTTCGGTGACTTCGGAGATGACCGAAAGAATGCCGAGGGAGCTGCCATTGCTGACGCGCTGGACCTTGAGCTCGTAGGTCCGGGCCTCACCATCGACGTCCATATCGATCTCGGCGTTGGTTGCTGTTCCGGTTTCCAGCACCTTGAGCTTCAGGGCCCTCAGGTAGTCGCCATGCGCCTTGCCGAAGAGATCACTGTCGCTGCCGCCGACGAAAAACCGTTCGGCGAAGTGGCGCGGAAGATTTTCGGCAAAGGAGAATGCCAGCTTTGAATCCTGAAAGAGAATCGAAATTCCGGCGCTGTTCAGCGCCCGCTCCATCATCGCGGACTTGCCTTCTAGCGCGAAAGGCCTGCCGGTTAATGGTTCTGTCGTATTCACCAGGCCGCCTTTCCTTCGATCCTTCTTGTGCAGCTGGAAAGGGGTTGCCACCTCGGGAACCCCGCCGGTCATACTATGACCAAGCGTTGCAGAAACCGTTAAAGCTGCTGCCGGAGCGCCCCAGCTAGCTGGGAACGCTTCGTTATTGGCTTTGTTCCGTCGCTGCGACGGTTCAGCTTCATGCTGCAACCTTGGTGGATTCATTGAAGAATAGCGCCTGGCTGATCAAAGCCTTGACCATATCGGGATTGAAGGGCTTGGTGACCAGGAAAGTCGGCTCCGGCCGCTCGCCTGTCAAAAGGCGCTCTGGAAAAGCCGTGATGAAAATCACGGGCACGTTCGATGTCTTTAGAATGTCGTTCACGGCGTCGATGCCCGAGCTGCCGTCGGCAAGCTGGATATCCGCAAGAACCATGCGCGGCTTGGTCTTGTTGTAAAGCGCTATGGCTTCAGAATGGGTGCGGGCGATGCCGGTGACCCTGTGGCCGAGGCTTTCGACCATCTGCTCTATATCCATCGCGATCAGGGGCTCGTCTTCGATGATCATGATATCGGTGGCGACCTGGCGCGAAATCTCCTGCGAGGCCTTGTCGAGCAGGCTCATTACTTCCTGGTCTTCGGTGTCGAGAATATCGGCGATCTCGCCGACGCGGAAATTCTCGACCGAAGCGAGGATGAAGGCCTGGCGCGCTAGCGGGGACACCTTGGCAAGGTTTACGGTCGCCCGCTGCTCCCACGCATAGGGCGATGCTGGCTCCGGAATCTGGACGGCGGTGGAACCAAACAGCTTAGTGAACAGTTTGTAGAGTGCGACACGGTCATTCGCGGTATCCGGGAAAATGGATATGTCGGCGATAATGGCCTCCAGAACTGCGGCAACATAAGCATCACCTGAAGTCTGCGTGCCTGTAAGCGCACGGGAATAACGACGCAAATAAGGAAGATGCGGCGCAATTCGAGTAGAAAGTGTCATTAAAAACTCCCGTCTGTAGGCCGTAACTGCCTTTAATGCAGTGGAAACGTCGCGCCATTAAAAAAGTTCCAGTATATGCGGAACTTTTTTCACAGCCTTGCATTATGCTGGCGACGAATGAAGGGCGTACCGCAATTTTGAGCCACGATACCGGTAAGTATTTCAGCACCAACCGCCCCGAGCGGCGGGCGGTGCCGTTGGCGTTCCAAGCCGCAGCATAGATATCGCCCCCACCAACATAGAGACAACCGACAAGAAGTGACGAATTGATGACAAAGCAGCAAAAAGAAGAACAGGATCAGCAGCGGCTGGAGATGCGCGCAAGCGATATCCTCGATCCAAACAACCAGATCGGCGTCAAGCTACGGTCGCTCTATGCGGCGGCACAGGATGAGGCGATCCCCGATCGTTTTCTCGATCTGCTCGAGAAGCTGGACCAGGCCGAGATGATGGCTTCGGCCAAAATGGCCAAGTAAGGGCGAGTTGATGGATAAGGCTCAACCAAGCTTCAAACGCGAACTGCTGGCGGCATTACCGAGCCTGCGTGCGTTCGCGATCTCGTTGATCGGTCGGCACGATCGCGCCGACGACTTGGTGCAGGACACCATCATGAAGGCCTGGGCAAAGCAAGACCACTTCGAGATGGGCACCAACATGAAGGCCTGGCTCTTCACGATCCTGCGCAACGAACTCTATAGCCAGATGCGCAAGAGCGGCCGCGAGATCCAGGACAGCGACGGGCTGTTCACCGAATCCATGGCGATGCATCCTGCGCAATACGGCGCGCTCGACCTGCAGGATTTCAAGAAGGCGCTCGATCAGCTACCACCGGATCAGCGCGAGGCGATCATTCTCGTCGGTGCCTCGGGCTTCTCCTATGAAGAGGCCGCGGAGATTTGCGGATGCGCCGTTGGCACCATCAAGAGCCGCGTCAACCGCGCACGCCAGCGGCTGCAGGAACTGCTGCAGATTTCCGGCGAAGCGGATTTCGGTCCGGACGCGACGTCCGCGCCGCTGACATCGAAGGCTTTTGCCTTCTGATCCTTGACGTGCATGGTAAGGAAAACCGGCGGGCTCAGGCGCCGGTTTTTTGTGCGGTGGGAAGGGGTTAGTCGTCGCCGTGTTTGGAGCGCATCAGGTTCGTTGCGACGAGGGCGGCAAGCACCCCGGCGGTCAGGAGCGGTTGCGAACGGACAAGGCTTATGCTGGCTGCCGCCAGCGACTCGATCGCCAGACGACGCTCCTGCGCGCGGCGGGCGTCCTGCACATTCATGAGCATCATGACGATCAGAACGACGATGCCGATGAGCAGGGCGCAAGCCGCGAGAAAGAGGGCTGCACCCACGGGACCGTAGACGCCTGCGAGCCAGATTGCTCCGGCCGTCACGGCAAGCACATAGGCCGTCAGCAGGAAGACCGCCGCGAGCACTATGAATATGCCGTTGCGCTTGGTTCGTGCAACGGTCCTGTGAACGCTGTTTCCTATCAGCAGGCTAAGGATCGGGAAGAGCATCGAGCCTCCTCAGCGGCGTGCGAGGAGTGCGAGCACGAGGCCGAAGGCGGCAGCAGCACCAATCGTTGCGATCGGATGCCTGCGCACGGTATGGCGAACTTCACTTGCGCCGCGCAGATAACTCTCTTGCAGGTCGTGCAGCAGGTCCTCGCTGCGGCCTAGGAGTTCGTCATAGCCGGCGGCCGCCTGATAACGGAGCTTTTCGCCGCGTCGCCGCGAATTCTTCGCAACCAGCTTCGTCAGAGTCGCGATTTCGTCGCGCAAGCTTTCGATCTGATCCTCAATCGTGGATTCGATGTCGTGAAGCGTACCGTTGCCATGGCGCCGGCCGCGAATGGACGGGAGTATAGAAGCCATGATGCTCTCCTTGGCATGGGCGCGCGCAAAGCCGCGGGCCGGTTTCAAACGAGGTCAGCACCGATCATTGCAATAAACAGTATCGCCCGGCATTGATCCAAATCATCGACACGACAACGCGTTGCCCAATCAAAAGTTCCGGTCGGTTCAGCGGCCGGCAAGCGCACTGTGAGCCAGGACAAAGGGCGTTCCGTCCGCCGGGATCTGATTGATGCGCAGCTGGCATCCGAAAACCGATTGCATGCGCTCGTCTGTGAGTACTTCGCGAACGCTGCCGGCCGCGGCAAGGCGTCCGCCTTCCATCAGCACGATCTGGTCCGCGAAGAGGGCGGTCAGGTTGAGGTCGTGCATCACCGCGATCACGCCGCCGCCCGCGTCGCAAAATTTCCGCGCAAGGCTCATGATCGTCAGCTGATGGCTGATATCGAGGCTGGAAACAGGCTCGTCGAGCAGCAACCAGCAGGGCTTCCCATCCACGACTGGCTCGGAGATTTGGCACAGCACGCGGGCGAGCTGGACGCGCTGCTGCTCGCCGCCGGAAAGCTCCTGGTAGAAACGGCCTTCGAAGCCGCCGAGGTCTACGGCGGCGAGCGCGCGTGCCGCGATCTGTTCCGCCTCCTCGGGGTGCAGGTTCAGCCCTGTCGTCAGTCCCATGCGCACGATCTCGCGCACGGTGAAGGGAAAGGAGATGGCGCTCGCCTGTGGCAGCACGCCGCGAACGGCGGCCAGCTGCCAGGGCTGCATTGTCTTGACCTCTTCGCCGTTGATGCGCACGGAGCCGTCAAAGGAAAGCTCGCCGGAGGCCGCCTTCATCGTCGTCGTCTTGCCGGAGCCGTTCGGTCCGGCGATCGCGGTCAGCTGGCCGGCCTTCGCCGTAAAGCTGACGTCGTGGACGATTGTCTTGCCTGACAGGCGGACCGAGATGCCGGAGAGTTCGATCATCGAAATTCGCTTTTAAAGTGCCAGCCGTGAGCGCTGCCGCAACAATATCCAGAGGAAGAACGGCCCGCCGACGGCCGCGGTGATGATTCCGATCGGCAATTCGGCGGGCGCGACGATGGTGCGCGCCAGAACGTCGGCGAAGATCAAGAGAGAGCCGCCGAGGAGGGCGGAGGCGGGCAGCAGGTAGCGGTGGTCGGGGCCGATGATCATGCGCAGGAGATGCGGCACGACAATGCCGACGAAGCCGATACCGCCGCTGACCGCGACCGAAGCGCCGGTCGCGGCAGCTACGGCTACGACCGCAATATTCTTCAGCCGCTGAACCGGGACGCCCATATGAAACGCGGCGGCCTCGCCGAGGGTTATGGCATTCAGCCCGCGCGCCAAGAAGGGCAGGACGGCAAAAGATACCAGAATGATCGGCGCGGCTGCGGCGATCTTCATCCAGGTTGCGCCTGCAAGCGACCCCATGGACCAGAAGGTGAGATCGCGCAGTTGTTGATCGTTAGCGACGTAAGTCAGCAGGCCCGTCATCGCGCCGGTCAAGGCTGCGAGCGCGATGCCTGCAAGCAGCATTGTGGCGACCGAGGTCTGGCCGTTGCTCGTTGCGATTCGGTAAAGCAGCACCGTTGTAATAAGGCCGCCGCCGAAAGCTGCAATCGGTAGAGCATAGATGCCGAGCAGCGCAAGGAACGGCATGGCGATCGTTCCGCCGAGCACGATCATCACGACGGCGCCAAAGCTCGCTCCGGACGACACGCCGACGAGGCCGGGATCGGCAAGCGGATTGCGGAACAGACCCTGCATCACAGCGCCCGAGACGGCGAGCGAACCGCCGACGAGAAAACCGAGGATCGCCCGCGGCATGCGGATATCGAAGATGATGATCCGATCGCGCATGTTGAGCGCCGCTTCCGAACCCAAGATCTTTGCGATCACATCGACAATCGAGGCATCCGAAGCGCCGGTCGTCACGGAAAACAGCAGCGAGAAGAACGAACCAACGACGAGCAGGCCGGTCACAAGAAGCGCCAGCCGCGCCCGATCGCCCGTTTCGTGGCGTTCACGAAACGCGGTTATCGAGAAAATTGATCGTTTCTGTCCCGTCATGGCGTCCAGCAGAGCCATCTCAGCCCCCGTAGATGGCTGCGTTCAATTCGCGGACGGCGCCTGCAGTGCGCGGGCCGAAGCCGAGCAGGTGCAGCCCGTCCATGCGGATGACGGCCTTCTTTTGAGCCGCGGGGGTCAACGCGAGCGCAGGTTGCTTGAAGAGGTCGTCGTTGGCGGCCGCGTGGCTGCCCTGACGGTTCATCATCAGGATCACATCGGGCTTTGCCTCGATGATTGCCTCATCGGTCACCGGCTTGTAGCCGGAGAAGCTGCCGACGGCATTGATGGCGCCTGCGAGCTTGACGATGCCATCGGCTGCCGTGTCCGTGCCGGAGGCCATGATCTTGCCGCCCTGCGTGCTGAGGATGAAAAGCACGCGCTTGCGCTCTGCTTCCGGCCGCTTGCCTGCATCGGCGACCGCGGCATCCAGATCGGCACCGACCTTGGCCTCCAGTGCCTTGGCCTTGTCCGGTACGGCGAGCAATGTGCCGATCCTGTTGATCTTCGTCAGGATGCCTGGGCGATCATAGGTACTCGGAATGGTCTCAAACGGCACGCTGGCGTTCTTCAGGACGGTCAGCGCTTCCGGCGGGCCGGAGCCTTCGACGGCGATGATTGCGGTCGGGTTGACGGCGAGGATGCCTTCCGGCGAGAGAGCCCGCATATAGCCCACATCCGGCAGCTTCATGGCCGCAATGGGGTAGATGCTGGTGGAATCGCGAGCGATGAGGCGGCTTTCTTCGCCGAGCGCGTAGACGATCTCCGTCACGTCTCCACCGATGGCGACGAGACGCGAAGTGTCGATCTTTTTCGGTTCCTCGGCATGCGCGGCCCGGATGAAGCTATTGTCCGCCGTCGCGGCGGGCAGCAAAGGCAGCACCATAACGGCCGCCGTCAGCGCCAGTTTCCAAAGCCGGAAGCTGCGCAGGTTCGAAGGTATTTTCATCGTTCCGTTCCTTACGCTGCGACGCTCGCTTCGGCCTTCGACAGGCTTTCGATGATCTCGCGCCAATCGGTGCGCTCGTCGAAACCCTCCTTCCGCTTGCCGAAGAACTGGATGATCATCTCGCCCTTGGCGTCATAGGCTTCCAGCGAGGTAACGTGGCCGTCCTTGGTGGGCTTTCTCACGGCCCAGGTCTCGGCGATATGGTCCTGGCGCAGATGCAGGTGGAAGGTTGGATCCATGATGTTGATCCACGGTCCCATCGCCTGAACGTTGAAGATCGGCCCGGAATGGATCTGCACGATGCCGTTGTTCGCGACAAAGCACATGATCGGCAGACCGGCCTTGACGGAGGCATGCATCATATCGGCCGTCGCGGTGTTGTCGAGCTTCCAGGCGTAATCGTCGCCGACCGTGTGCAGCGCAGCCTGACGGCCGATCTTGAGGCGCTTCAGCATGCCGAAGAATTCATGCGTGTCCGTGAGCTTGCTCCAGTTGTGGCGCAGCTCGTCACGACCGACGTTGCCGCTCTCATCCTCGGAAGCGGAGATTTCGGCCTCGATGAGTTCCTGCGACTGATCGTCGAGCTTCAGATCGGCGACGATCGAGCGGTAGGCCTCGACGTTCGAATTCGGGCGCAGATGCACTTTGTGGACCGCGTTGCCCGTCTTGTCGAAATACTGCAGGCTGAGGCGCTCCTCGTCGCCGTTCTTCTTCGTGACGGCAAAGCCATGGACCCAGCGGCTCGGGAAGATGCGAAGGTCGATGTTTTCGCCGAGCACGATTGCGCTCTGTGTGCCCATCTTGATGTTTTCGAAGACACCGATTTTTTCGTGGACGGCGCTTTCATTGCGCGAGAGCGCAAGGACTTCACCGAGTTCGGCCACGCGTTCCAGAAGCTTCAGCGCACTGGCGTCAATGCGCGTCGCGGAAATGCCGACTTCGGCGGCGACCAGGGCCGCTTCGGAAACGTTCAGCCGCGCCGCGATATCGCGCTCGCGCATCTGCGGATTTTCGGCGCGGAACGCGCGAATTTCGGCCGGTGCCGGTCTGGTCTTGTCAGTCATCTGCTACCCTCACTTATTAAGAATGAGTTTGCCCTGCCGGGTAATTTTCATGCGGTAGACCACGCCGTCATGCCGGATCATGATCTCGTTCGCACCGCGGAAAATGTCCGCGCTTTCGATGGTGCGGATTTCGGCTCCCTCCCGCGGGAGAGGCGCATGCATAAAAGTGTCTGGCTTCTCAACCATCATTTTGGTTGGCAATTTCCGCTGGCGCCGGAGCTTGTTTTCCTCCGGCGTTGATACAATTAACTTGACTTTCATAGTCACCATTTTTTAAAGACGCAATAGCGGACTTTTCAAGTCAAGTTTTAGAAATTACATGGAGAAGCGGTGATGGCGGCGGGCGGATTTGCGGCATTTGTGGCAGGCGGATTGCTGGCGACCGGAACTCTTTGCCCCGCTTATGCGCAGAATGCCGCCGCGGCGGCCCCCGCGAATGTCCTCGAAGTCGAATTGAATGCGCTAACGCCCTCGCAGAAGGGCTGCATGATGACCTTCGTGGCACTCAACAAGCTTGCCGCGCCCGTCAACAAGATCTCCTTCGAGCTTGCTTTGTTCAACGACAAGAATGCCGTCGACAAGATCACCGTGCTCGACTTCCGCGATCTGCCGCAAGGCAAGAAACGCGTGCGGCAGTTCGACATGCCGAATGTGAAGTGTGAGGCCGTAACCCGCATCCTCATCAACGACACGCCGGTCTGCGATGGCCCGGCCGCCGGCGAATGCATGAAGGGCCTCGTCACCCGTTCGCAGATTTCCGTTCCCTTCGAGGGATGAGCAGTTCATGCCGGGGATGATCTCCGGCGGGTTTCAGTTTCAAACCGGCCGGGGCAGGGCACATGGCAGTTTCAGCGAGATCCAGGTCGCGACGCGATTTCATCGTGGAGCAGGATGCTGACGGCCTGAACGACAATGCGCCGGGCATCCATCCCGGCCATGAAATGCCCGAGTTGCGGAATGCGCAGCGCCAGCCCGCCGCAGAAGCCGTGGTGCACTATGCGCGTCTCTCGCTGATTGAATCTTTTCCGGAACATCCGCAGGCACAAACGACAGTGGCGGCAGATGCACCGCCGATGGACCAAAGCGCCCTTGAAAAGCAAGTGAATGAGCCGAAGCCGGGCAAGCGCCGCGTCTTCATTGCCTGCCTCACCTCCTTTGCTTTTCACGCCATTCTCTTCACCGTCCTGGCTGTCGGCCTCGTCGTGACACCGCACGAACCGGAGGAAGAAGCAGGCGAGACCGTGAGCGTCATCATTCTCGGTGATTCAGAAGCCGACCAGGCCTCTGCCGGCGATCCGGACCTGCAAGTGGAGCCGCAGCCGGAAGAGATCGTCGCCGAGACGGTACAGCCGCAGATCGTGCAGCCTACGGAACAGCCGACGGAGGTTCCGCCAGAAACGGTGCAGCCAATCCAGGCGGAGGCCGTGCCGCCGGTGCAGGAGGTTACACGCGTCTCCCCCGAGACGGTGACGGCGGCGGAACCTGAAGTGCTGACGTCGAATGTTCCGGCAGAGACATCGGTTGTGCAGCCGATGGCGACGGAGGTGCCAGAGGAGGTGAAGCCCGTAGAGCCTGTGGAGACCGCCGAAGCGCTACCGGAGCCGGTAAAGCCCGAAGAGGCACCCGCACCGACGCCGAAGCCGAAGGCGGTTCAGCCGGTTGAGAAGCCTGTGGAAAAGAAGCAGCCGCCGAGGAAGGTGGAGAAGAAGGTCGCTGGATCGCAAGGCGAGAACAAGCAGGATTCCAAGCGAGGGGCCAGCGACGGAAGCGAGATGGCAAGTTCGGATCGCAATTCGCAGGCAGCGAGTAACAACAGTGGCATAGGCACCGCGGCCAAGGCGAATTATGCCGGTAAGGTTAGGAGCCGCATTCGACGTGCGATCAGGACGCCGCGCGGGATCGAGGGAGATGTAGTAATCACGTTCTCGGTGAGCGGTAGCGGCGGCTTAAACTCCGTTCGTGTGTCCAGAGGATCCGGCGATCCTAAGGTTGATCAATTTGCCCTTGATGCTGTGCGGCGTGCCGCGCCATTTACTCCGCCGCCGGGCGGCCAGACCATGCTCATGTCCGTGCCAATTGCTATCAATCAAAGATAATATGACAAAAACTGTCAACTTTATACTTTACTCTAAAAATCAAGTTTAATAAGGTCCGTTCGCACACGTTAGAATCGTGTGACGATCAACGAGCGAACGGGTGGTAAATGGCTCGGAAGGCGAAGAAGGGACTAAACCGGGAAATCCGCGTCAGCGCGGATGTGGCAGCGCAGGCGACGCAGCAGGATCCTGGACGATCCAAACTGGATGGCCGCAGTTTCCTCTATGTCGGCGGCCGCGATTGCCAGGTGGCGCATCTTCGCCAGATCGCGAGCAACTTCGGTGCCGAACTGATCCATCACGATGGCGGTCTGCGCGAGGCGGTCTCCCGTATCGATACAGTGCTTCCCTCCGTCGACTGCGTGTTCTGCCCGATCGACTGTATCAGCCACGATGCCTGCCTGCGTGTGAAGACCGGCTGCAAGAAGTTCGGCAAGGCCTTCATTCCACTGCGCAACGGCAGCAAATCGAGCCTCGAGCGTGCGCTGCAGACCATGAACGAACGAGACAATTCCCGATGAAAGATCAGCACCCTGACGGGTTCATGATGATCGGCCTGCACAAGCTCGCCGCGCAGAATGGTGACGGCCTTGTGCCCGAACTTTACGACCTCCTGGTGAAAAATGCCGAGCGCGAGTACCTTTATCCGAACGTGACCGAGTTTCCCGTCTGGGAAGCGCGCATGCCGGGCGAAAAGGCCGATGCAGCACTTGGCCGCGAGGCGGCAAACGGCAATAATGTCGTTGCCTTCCCGCAGGCCCGCGCGGACGGCAGTAAGGTGTGAGGAGCTTTCGATGTATATTGCGATGAACCGCTTCAAGGTCGCGACCGGCGCCGAGGCGGATTTTGAGAATGTCTGGCGCAGCCGCGATTCCAGCCTCTCGCAGGTGCCGGGCTTCATCGAGTTCCGCCTGCTGCGTGGAAAGGCCAATGCGGAGGAAGGCTATACGCTATTTTCCTCGCATACGCTCTGGCAGAGCGAGGAGGATTTCCAGAACTGGACGAAATCGGAGAACTTCCGCGCAGCGCACCGCAATGCGGGCGAGCACAAGGTGATGTACAAGGGGCCGCCGGTGTTCGAAGGCTTCAACGTCGTGGACGGCATATGAGCGGGGATCCGGACCGTATCGAGGTCCTGCCGGTCCTGCCGTCGCTCGACATTGCCGAGACGCTTGCCTTTTATCGCGACGAGCTCGGCTTTGCGCAGATCGTGCACCAAACGCCTGACTACCTGATCGTCAGGCGCGATGAGATGGAGCTGCATTTCTGGCGCACCGACGATACCGGCCTGCCGGAGAAGACGTCGGTCTATCTGCGCGGCGGGCGTATTGCCGCCCTTCATGCGGAATATCGCGCGAAGGGCGTCAGTCGTCTAACCGATATGGAAGTGCGACCGTGGAACATGGAGGAATTCTACATCCATGATCCGCACGGCAACCTGCTGCGCTTCGGCCGCGTGCCGCAACGCTGACCTTATGGTTTGGTGCGCATCAGGCCGCCGGTGGCGATCGCCAGCCAACCCAGCATCATCGCCCAGCCGCCGGTCGGCGCGGCATAGGGAAATAGTCCGATCCCCACAAACCGCAGCATCGCGAGATCGCCGGCAAAGAACAGCGTGCCAGCGATGATCAACAAACCGGCCAGGCGGGCGGTTCTGATCTTCTCGATGCCGATTGCGAGACCCAAGAGGGCAGGGGCGTGCGACAGACACATGGCGGAGGCGGAGGCTGCGAGCACGGCTTCACCGCCGCCATGGGCGGCGACGGCGGCAAGTGCAACGCCCGCCGCGCCGAAGAGGCCAGCGAAAACAAAGAAAAGCGGTGCGGCCATGGCTGATCCTATTCATTGTTCTGCATATGGAAGGCGAGCCGTTCGACCGGCGTCCAGATGATCTCGCGCAGCTTCTCGCTGGCGATCGTTTCGTCGAGCGCGCGGCGGAAGCAGAACAGCCACTCGTCGCGCTCGACCGGGCCGATCGTGGCGACGAGATGGCGGCTGCGCAGCCGCGGATGGCCGCGTTTGTCGGTATAGAGAGGCGGGCCGCCGAAGTAGCCTGTCAGATATTCGTAGAATTTCTCTTCGCTGCCTTCGAGGCTCGGCGGATGAACCGCGCGGACATGCTTTGCATCCGGCAACGTGTCCATCAGCTCGTAGAAGCGATGCGTCAGCGTCCGCACCGTGTGGTCGCCGCCGATCGCTTGATAGAGCGTGATAACTTCTTCCGTCACAAATCCATCCCCTGACGTCCGTATTCTTAATGCACTGCCGTTGCCCTATCCGCAACCGGTTGCGGTGAGCCGCGGCATTTTGCGCAGGAACAGGCGGGCGCGCGGGATGCAGATTTCGATTGACAAAACCGTCCAGACGGTATTTTTATAAATCATGTCAACCGCTCATCATCGCAAGAAGCAGCCTGTTCTCGTGCGCCGGCAACTACTGGATGTCGCCGCGCGCCTTGCGAGTGAGCAGGGCATGGCGTCGGTAACGCTCGATGCCGTGTCCGGTGCATCCGGCATCAGCAAGGGTGGCCTGCTGCACCATTTTCCGACCAAGAACGCTCTGCTGGACGCGCTGTTCGACAGTCTGCTCGAGCGTTTCGATCAAGAGCTCGATGAGCTGATGCGGGCCGATCCGGTGCCGCACGGACGCTTCACCCGCGCCTATCTTTTCGCGTGCGCCGACATCAGCGAAAGGACGGACGACTCCCGCCACTGGACACAGGTGACGATCGCGATGCTGGCCGAGCCGCGGCTGCGCAAGCGCTGGCGGGAATGGGTGCGGGAGCGGGCGGACGAATATGTCGGCACCGACTCGTCGATCGATGCGCAGATCGTGCGCTTTGCCGCGGATGGTCTCTGGCTTGCCGACGCGACGGAAAGTCACGAGATCGGTGCTGCCGAACGAAGTGCGCTGATTGCGCGCCTCACAGAACTCACGAAACACTGATTTTCGAAGGATTGAACCATGAGCCCGGCTGCCGTCTACGCGCTGCTCCTCGCCGCGATCGTATTGGAAGTAATCGGCACGACCGCCCTGCAGCTTTCGCAGCAACTCACGCGTTTCTGGCCGAGCGTACTTCTCGTCGCCTGTTACACGACGTCCTTCTACGTCCTGTCGCTCACTCTCAAGGTGATCCCGGTCGGCATCGCCTATGCGATCTGGAGCGCGTTGGGGATCGTGCTGATCTCTGCCGTCGGGCTTGTGTGCTTCAAACAGCGGCTTGACGTTCCAGCCATGATCGGGCTTGCGCTGATCATTGCTGGCGTGGTGGTCGTCAACCTGTTTTCGAAATCCATTTCCCATTGATTTTGTGTACCTTTTTCAACGAATTTCCTCGCCGTGCAGGAACGGTGTCAAAAGGTCTATGTGCCGGCCGCGTTGACGAGCATCGTGGATGCACCAAATGTCACGGTAGAAAAGGCACTTGAGCCGATCGAAGAGCGCGGCCCAAAATTGCATCAAGCCGACGAAGCCGGCTGCCGCTGAGGAGCATTCATGCGACTACTCGTTCTTGGTACGGGCGTGATGGCGAAGAACCAGCTCGACCACTTCACCCGCATCAGCGGTCTCGAGGTGGTCGGTGCCGTCGATACCGATGCCACCCGCCTTGCTGCCTTCGCCGACAAATTCGCGATCGAAAAGCGCTTTCTGACGCTTGAGGAGGCAATCGCCTGGGGTGGGTTCGATGCGGCGACGAACGTCACGCCGGACCGTGTCCACCATCCAACGACGATGGCGCTGATTGCCGCGGGCAAGCACGTGTTCTGCGAAAAACCGCTGGCGGAAAGCTATCCGAAGGCTTTGGAAATGACGGAAGCAGCGGAAACGGCCGGCGTCGTCAACATGGTGAACCTCACCTATCGCAATGTGGCGCCACTGCAGCGCGCCCGCGAGATGGTGCTCGCCGGCGAGCTCGGCACCATCAAGCACGTGGAAGCATCCTATCTACAGAGTTGGCTCGTGTCGCGCGCCTGGGGCGATTGGCGCACGGAATCGACATGGCTCTGGCGGCTCTCGACCGGTCACGGTTCGACCGGCGTGCTCGGCGATGTCGGCATCCATATCCTCGATTTTGCCTCCTATGGTGCGGCAACCGATATCGATCACGTCTTTGCCCGGCTGAAGACCTTCAACAAGGTGCCGGGCGGTCAGATCGGCGAATATATGCTCGACGCCAACGACAGCTTCACGATGTCGGTGGACTTCGCCAACGGCGCGCTCGGCGTGGTGCATGCCAGCCGCTGGGCGACGGGCCATCTCAACGAATTGAAGCTTCGCATCTACGGCGAGCGAGGAAGCCTCGAGGTCAACCATCGTCCTTCCGGCTCGGATTTGCACGGCTGCCTTGGCGGGGATGTCGAGAGTGCGACCTGGAGGGAGATCGAGGTCGCCCCAGTGCTCACCAATTACCAGCGTTTTGCCGAGGCGGTGATGAGTGGCCTGCAACCCGACCCCAACTTCCGCCACGCAGCCAACCTACAGAAGGTGATCGATCTTGCCATGGTCGCCGAGCGCGAACGGCGCGAACTTAAAGTGTGATTTCGATCTGAAGCATGCGCAAGCGCTGCGAACCCTATCAGCGCTGATGCTCCGTCAGTGGACGATATCCGTTCCAGGCGGTGGGACGGGAAAGACGCTGTCGAGAGGAAACCGCCGGGTCTCCGCATGGGAGATCGCGGCAAGTGTGCTGCTTTTTCTCGCCCGAAGCTCCTCCTGGATGATCGAGTCCATTCCGAACTTGAAATTCCTGGTGCTGAACCGCGCTGCGTACGTACGAATGGTTTCGGGATCGAACTCCTCGGCGTGTTCTTCGAAAGACCGCACTGCGTCGATGATGGCTTCAATACTCTGCTCGTAGAATAGGAGGCCGGTCTGTTCCGGAACGACCGTTTCAAGCGCTCCTCCGCTGCCGAAAGCGATGACCGGCCGGCCGCTTGCCATGGCTTCCACCGGGACAAGGCCGAAATCCTCCTCTCCGGGGAAAATCAAGGCTCGGCATCGGGCCAATTTTTCCTTGAGGACCGAAAAGGGCACTCGCCCCAGGAATTTCACGCTCGGCCCCGCAATCGACTTCAGCATGGCAAGCTCTTTGCCTTCGCCGATGACGACGAGGTTGCGCTCCATCTTGGTAAAGGCCCTGACGGCGAGATCGACCCGTTTGTAGGAGACCAACTGCCCGGCGCAAAGATAAAAGTCCTCGACGGCATCCGACGGCGCATAGTCCTCGACTGCCACCGGCGGATAGACGACCGTGGCGGAGCGTCCGTAATACTTGCCGATGCGCGCTCTCACATGGTGCGAATTCGCGACGAAACGGTCCACGCGCATGCTGGTGCTGACATCCCAGGACCGCAGCAGCGGGGCGATCACCGGAAGCATTATTCTGGAGGCGAGTCCGGCATGCGAACGGTAGACGTGATAGTGGTCCCAGATATAACGCATCGGCGAATGGCAGTAGCAGACATGCGTCGAATGTGGCGGAGCGATAATGCCCTTGGCGGGGCCGGATTCGCTTGAGATGATGAGGTCGTATCCGCTGAGATCCAGACTTTCGAGCGCGAAGGGCATCAGCGGAAGCAGCGACTGGTAATGCCTGATGGCACCCGGCAGGCGCTGCAGAAACGACGTCTTGACGACATGTCCCCTTATTTTTTCGGAGACACGGCTTTCATCGTAAACAAGCGTGAAGATATCGGCGTCCGGAAACATATCGCAGAGGGCCTCGACGACCTTCTCGCCGCCGCGCATCGACACCAGCCAGTAATGAACAATCGCGACACGCATGATGTCTCCCTCGCCAACCAGTCGTAGCATCATCGTTGAAGCGCGGGGCGTTCCACAGAGCCCAGATTGGTCTGCCGCGGCCCTAAAACGGTGTAGAGCCACGACCGAAAGACCTATGCGGACAGGATACCAAACCTGAGATACCGCAAGTGGGGTAAGCGACCGGCCGTTTTCTACTCCGTCTTCCTCAGATTGGACTAAAGCAGCCTGCGTCGCGGTGGATTTACTCGAATTGCATTAGGCGCATCATCGGCATTCGGCGGTTTTCCCGCTGCAGAATGACGAGGAGAACAAGGTCGCGCCATGCCCATTGCTGCCGTACGCAATCCCAGAACTGCATTGCCCCGCGCCCGTCGTGTCCTCCGCTTCATCATGGCGGCAGGACTCATTGGCACCGCTTTCACGGCCCCCGTCGACGCCGCAGGCGACAGCTACCGCATCAGACCGCAGACAAGGATGAAGGTCTCGGTCGTGGAATGGGTGTCGTCGACGGGCGAGTATAAGGAATGGACCGCTCTCAACGGTGAGTATGCCGTGTCTCAGCGCGGCGACATCTCGATGCCGATGGTGGGCGAGATTGCCGTTCTCGGCAAGACGACGGAAGAGACGGCGCTCCTGATTGGCGAGAGGATCAAGAAACTGACCGGGCTTGCGACCGCTCCCATCGCCTCGGTTGAGGTCGCCAAATATCCGATGGTCTATGTCACAGGTGCCGTCCAGCGGCCGAACGAGTTCGAATTCCGGCCGGGACTGACCGTCAAGCAAGCCCTTGCCCTAGCTGGCGGGCGGGAACGCCGCAATGACCGCTCCGGCGAATATGCCGACGCCGAGCAGATTCGCTATGCCGGCGAATTCAGCCGCCTCGAACTTCAGGCAAAACAGTTCATGGCCCGGCGCGCCAGACTGATCGCCGAGCTGAACGAAAAGCCTTCCGTGGATTTTCCACCCGAGTTGACCGGTGTGCCTCCAGATTCAGTCGTGGGCCGGATCGTGAAAAGCGAAAGCGACCTTTTCACAGCAAGAGCCGAGGCATTGCGGCAGCAACTGGAGTCAGCAGCAGATCTCGCAAAGCTCTTGCAAAGTGAAATCACCGTTCTTGATGAGAAGATGGTCGCGCAGGACAGGCAAGTGACGATAGCCCGGGATGAACTTGAAGACATCGCAAGGCTCGTCGATACCAAGATCTTGACCACATCACGCAAGACAGCTCTCGAGCGCGTCGTCGCCGACATGCAGAGCAATAAGCTCGATCTCGTCGTTGCGTCCATGCAGGCCAAGCAAAAGCTGAACGAAACGGAACGCGACGCACTGAACCTGAAAGGCCAGCGAAAGACGGAGGTCGGCCAGGAGCTGCAAGCAACGGAAGCGGAGTTGGAAGATGTACGGTTGAAGCGCTCCACGACCGTCCAATTGCTGCAGGCCGCGGGCGCTTCTGTTGCGCGCAACGAGAGCCTTCAGGCAGTCGATCTGCAGCCCCTCGAATACTGGGTCACCCGAGGTGGCGCCGGCACTGGCGCGCGGGTCCTGGAAAGCGCGCAGCTCGAGCCGGGGGACGTGCTGGATGTTCGCTACAATGTTTCCAAGAACCTGGACGGCTCTATGCTTTCATCCGCCAATCCTCCTGCGCGGGTGCAGTAAATCACATGAATTCGAGGATCGGGCAAAACGATATGGTTGTTCACGAAATCGGCAAGCTTGTCCCCGGCGATCAGTTCGGCAAGAAGCAATCACCTGACGCGGAAAATATATCGTTCGGTGACATATGGCGCTTTCTCCGGCGCCACACCTTGATGCTCGCTTTCTTCACGGCGGTAGGCGCCGCCGCAGGTGGTGTTTATGTCGCCACGCAGCCACCCCTTTTCTTCGCGGCCGCCCGCCTCGTCATGGATCCCGAGCAGGGCCAGATCGCATCGCAGGACGCTTTCACGGGAACGATCATCATCGAGGCTGCGGAAATTGCCAGCCAGGTGGAGATAATCAAGTCGGAGCCAATCGCGAAAGCAGTTATCAACAAGCTCAACCTCTATGAGGACCCCGAAATCCAGGATAACGCGTCGTGGCAGTCGGTCGCCAAGGGCTGGCTTCGGTCGGTAATCAGCAAAGCAGTTCAATCTGACGAACCTGGTCAGAAGACATCCGATGATGAGAGACTCATCCGCCGTACGATGGCGTCGTTCTTGTCGCGGGTCTCGGTCGTTAGAGTAGGACAATCGTATATCCTTGAAGTCGGCTACAGATCCGCCGATCCTCAAAAGGCAGCCCGGGCTGCGAACGCTCTTGCACAGGCCTACATGGATTCCACCGTCGGCGCGCGCGCAGCAGCCGCCCAAAGCGGGGCAGACTGGCTGGAAACCCGATTGATCGACGTCGAGAAGCAAGCACGTGAGGCGGCTTTGGATGCGGAAGAATTCCGGGCCAGGAACGGCATCATGGAGGTTGGCAGCACGGCGTCTTTGGACCAGCAGCAATTGTCCGAAATTAGCAGTCAGGCAATGGCGGCAAGCGCCGAGACGGCGGCGGCATCTGCCAAGTTAGAAACCCTCAATCGACTGATGGCGGGAGAGGCGATTGGCGGCAGCGTTCAGGAGACTATCGACAATCCCCGCATACAAAAGCTGCAGGAGGACGTCAGTCTCGCAACTGCCAGGCTGAACACTCTCGTGAGCCGCTACGACTCCGGCAACCCTGCGATCGTGGCTGCCAGAGATGAAGTTGCTCGGTTGACCGGCGAGATCAGGAATGAATTCGTCCGCGTTCAGAAGGTGTACGAAACGACCCTCCAGGTTGCTCAAGCGCGGGAACGGCTTCTCAACGACCAGATGGCAGCACTGACTGCTACCGTCAGAGATAAAAACCTGGCGCGTGTCAAACTGACGGAAATGGAAAGCCGTGCAACGACCTATCGCCGCATCTACGAAGGAATTCTCCAGCAACTGACCGGTACGCTACAGAAGCAGTCGTTTCCGCTCGGAGATGCCCGTATCGTGACGGCCGCGTCCGCGCCGCTGACGAAGAGCTCGCCGAAATCCTCCATTATCCTGCCCTTCACCACGTTGATGGGCCTGGCGGGTGGTCTCTTGCTCGCGTTGCTTGTCGATGGAAAGGGCAAGGGGATTCACTTGAATCCCAGGCTGCGTCAGGAGCTTGGCATAGCTTCGCTCGGCAGCCTGCCGCTTCAGGGCGCAACGGCAGTTTTGCCCGCCGGGGCGAAGGCGGCAAACCTGCAGGCCGCGATGCCGCTACGCCGTGTGCTTGATGCGCCCTATTGCGATTTCACCGAGGCCTTGCGAGGCGTGAAGAGCTCCATTGGTTCGGCATTCCGACCCAATTCGCCAATGGTAATAGGCATCACGTCGGTCGGCAGCGGCGAAGGAAAGACGACGGTTGCCGCGAACCTCGCGCAGCTCTACCAGAATGAAGGCACGCCGGTCGTGCTCGTCGATGCCGATTTCCAAAACGGCTTCCTGAGCAAAGTGGCAAGTGCTGCCGGGGAGGACTTCGGGCTCCGCGCGCTGCGGATAGATCATATTGGCGCAGATGAGCCGCAAGCCGCGGAACATGTCGTGGCACGTCACGACGAGCACGGCCGCAGGAGCAGGAGAAGCAGGGTCGACGAGCATGCTGAAGCCTCCACGCTGGTTCCCGTGCTGACCGTCGAGGAGACAACACGGTCTGCCGCATCCCATCAGATCTTCGGTCATCTTGCCGCGTTCAAGACGGAAATCGAGTTGCTCCGGCAGCGCTACGGCGTCGTCATCGTCGATCTGGCGGCATTTGAGGGTTCGGCGGATACCCGCCATATCTTCAGCTATCTGGATGGCATCGCGATTGTCGTCGGCAAGCCGAAGAAAATGACCATCGAGCGGCTGTCCGCCGCGCTTGCGAGCTTTGGCACGTCGCGGGTCAACCTTCTCGGGATCATCGCCAATCGCAGCGGCGGCAGGAAGCGTTCACCGAGAAAGCCTGCTTCGTCGCGGCCGAGCGAACCTGCCGTAAAACCGGCCGCTCCCCATCTGGCCTTCAATGACAAGCCGCGCGGGCGCCCGCTCAAGGTGGCTGTCGGCATCGCGAGTTCAGGCAGGAGCGAAATCCTCTCTGCCGTGCTTCCCCATATATCGCGCCAGACGCGTCAGCCCGAGGAGGTCGTCATCTGCGTGCCCTTGCTCGAAGATGTCGACCGAATGAGCCTTTCCTCGCTTGCATGCCCGGTCAGGGTGCTGGTTTCAGAGCGCGGGCTTTGCCTTCAGCGCAACACAATTCTCGACAGCATCGTCGATGCGGATGTGGTGCTCTTCCTCGACGACGATTTCCTGATGACGCCCACTTATATCGAGGACACTGAGCTCCTGTTTCGCACCCGGCGCGATATCGTCATGTCGACGGGCACGGTCATCGCCGACGGGATCACCGGGGCGGGCATCTCGGTCTGCGACGGCCTTAAGCTGGTAGAGAAGGTTCGCCGCCCGCAGAAACACGAGAAATCCTTCAAGCCGATCTATAACGCCTATGGTTGCAACATGGCTGTCCGCGTTTCGGCGATCGTGGCTTCAGGAGTCCGGTTTGACGAGAACCTGCCGTTTTACGGCTGGCTCGAAGATGTCGACTTCAGCCGCATGATGGCGCGCTATGGCGAGGTCATGTGTGCCGACCATCTCCAAGGCGTGCATCTCGGTACGAAGGCCGGACGAACGACCGGCATCAAGTTCGGATATTCGCAGATCGCCAATCCGATCTATCTCGTGCGCAAGAAAACGCTGAGTTCCGGACGGGCGGCTGCGCAAATGGGCCGGAATCTGGCCGCCAATCTCGTCAAAGTCTGGCGCCCCGAACCCTGGGTCGACCGGAAAGGGCGCCTCAAGGGCAATGCGATCGCACTTTTCGATCTTCTGACGGGCAGGCTTGCACCGCAGAAGATCAGAACGATGGGGTAGGGTCGTGATCACGCGCTATCCCGACCGTGTTGTCGTCATTAATGATCGTTCGACAAAGGTTGGAGGAGCCTCCAACCTTGCCATTCTGTCGGCGCACCTGCTCAAACGCGCCGGCATTCCCGTAACCTATCTGGCGGGCGACGCGGCCGGAAGCGAGCTGCCGGCGGACGACACCATCAATCTCGGCGGTGCGCCGCTGACCGATCAGGGCCGCATCGCAGCGTTAATCAGCGGGCTTTACAACACGCAGGCGCTCGAAGCCGTGCGCGAGGTTATCGACAGCGCCGACACGGCTTCGACGATCTATCATGTCCACGGCTGGTCGAAGATCCTTTCGCCCTCCATCTTCCAGGCCCTATGGCCGGTCCGCCAGCGGGTGGTCCTGCATGCGCATGATTATTTCCTGTGCTGCCCGAACGGCGGCTTTGCAAATTACCGGAAAGACACCGTCTGCCTGCTCACGCCGATGTCGGTGCCATGCATGACGACGCAATGCGACAAGCGCGGCTATCACGAGAAAATCTGGCGTTCCGCCCGGCATGTGCTGCGCGAAAGGCTCTATCCGACGAGTGAACTCCCGGCCAATATCGTCATCGTGCACCAACGGATGCGCGAATATTTCGAGCGTTCCGGCATCTGCACTGATCATATCGAGACCATTCGCAATCCGGTGGAGCCGTTTCTGCGCAGAGGGGCCGAACCTTGGACGATGCGGGATTTTTTCTTCGTGGGAAGGCTCGAGCCGGAAAAAGGCTTCGAGGATGCTGCGCGGGCGGCACGGCTTGCCAATGTGAGGCTTCAGATCATCGGCGATGGTGCCGGGCGGTCTCTATTGGAACGCGACTATCCCGAGGTCATCATTCATGGCTGGAAAGTGAAAGGGGAGATGCACGAACTCCTGCATAATGCGCGCGCCATCGTCGTATCGTCCCGCGTGCCGGAACCTTTCGCGCTTGCCGCCGTCGAGGCGATCGGAAGCGGAATTCCCGTCATTGTGCCTGACGCCGCTTTGTTGGGAAACGAGCTTGAGGAATTCGGTTGCGCGCTGACATTCAGGACGGGGAACATCGGATCGCTGGCGACGGCGATGCGACAACTTGCAGCCGATGATGCGATGGTGCGCTCCATGAGTTTGAACGGCCTCATCAACGCGTCTAGTCTAGCTCATTCCCCAGAAACCTGGGGCGAAGCGTTGATTGCTCTTTATGGGCGGATCTTGGAGCGGACGAGCTTGGCCGGCGTTGCCGGCAGGCTACCTGAACGGTCCGGAAATCGATCCGCCGCGCATCGCCGTCCATTCATTTAATTGAACGGCATCGAGCAGATACGCTCATTGAAAGCGGTTCTGTCCTCTCGTGTATCGACAGTTTCAAAAAGTTCAATAAATCAGTAGTCCCGCCATCAGTACTCGGACCTACTTCTATCTGACTACGGCTTAGCCGTTCTGGTCAATTGTCTATTCCGGCCGACACTGCCAACCTTAACTGTAGGTTGAGATATAACGGGGTTGGAAAATGCTATCGTTCTTTGATGGCGTTGCTCAGAATGGGCAATCGGCTCGGCTAAGACGGCCGACGTCGAGAGATTATCGCCTGAAGCGTGCCGGGGACATCCTGATTTCCGGTTCGGCTCTAGTTTTCTTTCTGCCATTTTTCGCGCTTATCGCGGTGGCCCTGCTGCTGGTGGATGGACGACCGCTCATATTCCGCCACGAGCGTATCGGCCGCCACGGCCGCTCATTCCCATGCCTGAAATTCCGGTCGATGCGGAAGGACGCCGATGCGCGGCTGGCCAGCATTCTCGCCAATGATCCTGAGCGGCGCGCCGAATGGAATGAAACCCAGAAGCTGGTCAACGACCCGCGTGTCCATTGGCTTGGAAAATATCTCCGGATGACGAGCCTTGATGAGCTTCCGCAGCTCTTGAACGTTTTTCGCGGTGATATGAGCCTTGTCGGACCGCGGCCGATCGTGGCCGATGAAATGGAGCGTTACGGCCGCCAGATCCACTACTATCTCGCCATGACGCCGGGCATTACCGGCCTATGGCAGGTCCACCGGCGTAGCGACACCACGTATGATGAACGGGTGCAGTTCGACGTCGACTATTACAACACGTGCTCGCTGACAACAGACTTGGCGATCCTGTGGACAACGGTGGCTGTCGTGTTTTTGGCGCAGAACGAAAGGGAGCGTCTTACCAAATGACGGCGATAGCGATAGCGATCCAAAACGCCAGACAGAACAATGCCACGAACCAGCGCAGGCCGTATTTTGCTTTGGGCACCGGAATCCGTCCCGAGATGAGGCGGTGTGGTTTTGCGTATTTCATCAACGGCTTTGAGTTTTGGCCCATGGCCGCCAACAAGAAAGGCTTGAACACATTGTTATGGTCACCAATCCTCAGTTCTGTCAGCACAGCAGCTTGAGATTCTTCCGAATCGGCAGTCTATCGGTGCGAGATTTAGAGCAGATTAAGATTAGCCGGCGAATGTGTCCTGAATTTGGACCGTCGATGCGAAGACCTTTTGGGCGGTTCCAGGCTATGGAGAATAGTATCAATCGCAGCTTAAATATCACGGGAATCCGGTTACTCGAGACTGTTTGCTTTGAACTTGGCGAACCGAAATCAAGCACCTGCTTTTTTATCGAGGCGATGCATTGATGGCGCCCCCGCTTGCGAATGCACCGAAATCAAACCGTTTCCAACTATCAGCCTGGATCCCCATGCGGCTGCCGTCCATCATTGGCGACGGCGCTTGGACTGTGGCAGCGAAGATCATTTCACAAGCGGTACAGCTTGCCGCTTTCATCGCCGCCGCCCGGCTCCTGTCGTTGGAACAATTCGGCCTTTATGCATACAGTTCGGCAATTGCGATACTCCTTGTGGTATGCGCCGAGGGCGGTTGGGGAGAATTCGTCATGAAGACCGGCGGACCCGGCGACGAGCTCGATCAAGTCGCCACCCTTTCAGTTCTGTCCGGCACTCTCGTGACCACTATTGGCTTCGGCGTTGCGGCGGTCATCGCCTTTCCGCTTCACCAGTTATGGGAAGGCACGCTGATTGCATGTTACTGCTGCTGGTTCCTGCCGTCGTCGCTATCCACTGTCTACGATGGAATTCTCGTAGCCAGAGGCATGTTGCGCAAGCAGGCTTTCATACGCATCGTCGCGGAATTATGCGGCCTATGCGTGACTTTCATCGGCCTGTGGAGCGGCTGGAGCGTCATTTCGCTTATCGCGGGGCGGCTTGCCATGCAGGTGACGAGCCTGATTATCACGGCCGCTGTTTTGCGCTGGCGCCCGAAGTTGTATCTGACGTGGCCGTTCATGATCGAGGTTCTGAACTTTTCGCGCCATATCCTGGCGAACCGGCTGATCTTCTTCTTACGCTCCTACTCAGGTACTCTGGCACTGGGGAGTTTCGTCGGCCTTGCCGACGCCGGGTACTATCGCGCCGCCGAACGCATCGTCGCAGCCTTTTCGGAACTGATCGGGGAACCGGCGCGCATGCTGGCCTGGACCGTCTTTCGCCAGGCTGTCGCGCAATCGGACGCCGAAAACGCTGCGAAAAATGTCGGTGCCATGGCAACGACCTTCATGATGCTTCTTATGGTCATTTCCGCTCCAGTCTATCTTGGCCTGGCGCTGGTTTCGACGGGCCTTGTCGATATTGCACTTGGTGGTGACTGGGCGCCGGCAGCCGTCCTGGTTGCCATACTGGCGATCAAGCAAGTCCTTCTCGTTCCCGGCCTTCTAACAGAACCCTTGCTCTCGCTCACTGGGCACATCGCAAAGATGCCTCGCGCCATCCTTCTGAACGGCGTTGTGTGCATCGGTCTGATCGTTGTCCTAGCGCCTTTTGGCATCGAGGCGACAGCATTGGGTCAGTGCGCCGCCGCACTCATGTCTTTCCTGATTTCAACACGGCTGCAAGGGCGCTATGGCGGACTGGCCTGGAATCGTGTGCTGTCCAATTGCGCTTATGTTGCGGTCGCTATCGCCGCCATGTCGGCAACGGTCTATTTGCTCGGCTACGTTGCCGAGGTCTCTGCGATGGAGCGTCTGTCCTCCATCGCGCTTCAAGTCTTAGCTGGTGGGGCCATTTATATCGGCGCGCTGGTTGTATTGCGCAGAGTGAACAGCGGTTTGATCCCGATTTTCGTGGTCGGCCGTAACTGACGGGACAATCGCATGATGCTTGCTTCCTATGTAACCAGAAATGCGCATCCTTTTTTGCGTAATGTCGCAAACGGATTTAACCGGTCGTTCGGCCTAATTCTGGCCGTGCAAGGTCGGTTGCGCTATTTATCGCCGTTTCCACGCCGGTTTACCGGTGCATATTCGTCCTTCGATGAAGCCATTGCTGCTGCAAGATCATCAACGCTCGCTGGCTATGATCACGACGAAGTTGCACATGTGGCATTCGAAAAAATGTGCCAAGTCACGCCCTGGGATTACCCTGTGCTCTTCTGGATGCGCCATCTCATGGATGACATCGATGGAGTTGTCGACGCCGGCGGCCATATGGGAACCAAATACCGTGCATTCCGCAAGCTTTTGCCGTTCGACGACTCCTTCCAATGGGTTGTTTACGATCTTCCGGCGATCGTTCGAGCCGGCCGGCGGATGGCCGAGCGAGAGGGGTTGACCAGATTATCTTTCGTGGATCGGGTCGAGGATGCCGGCGCCCTGTCGTTGTTTCTCGGTTCCGGCCTGATGCAGTATCTCGATGTTTCACCATCGGTTTTGCTGAAGCGCCTGCCTTCATTGCCGCGCCACCTCTTGCTGAACAAGGTCGCCCTTCGAAAAGGCACTACCGTCGTCACGCTTGAACGGATTGGCCCAGCCTATGTACCCTACCAAATACGCAATGAAGCCGATTTCCTGACGGAAATTATAGGTCTGGGATATCATCTGGTCGATCGCTGGCCGATTCCTTCCCTTTCCAGTGTTATCGACACCCATCCAGAACTGGGTGCAAGCGAGAGCAGTGGCTTTTATTTTCGCCTAAATTGACGGCAACACCAGCAAAGTTTCAAAAGAAACTGCGGCACCAATCTACTGGTGTGTAGTTTTGGCTTCGGCGTCGGGCAACGAGGATCGAAGTGGTCTTTCGCTTGCGAAGCGGACCTTCAGGTGATCCGCCAGACGGATGGCAAGAGCCAGTAACATAAGCGTCGGGTTTGCGTGGCCGCCCGTTGGGAACACGGAGCTGCCCGCAACGAACAGACCGTTGACGCCATGCACCATTGCATTTGCATCGACGACGCTGGTCGCGGGATCCACACCCATCCGCGTCGTGCAGGAAGGATGCGCCATATCCGTGAAGGCCATCTTGCTGTTGTCATCCTGAGCGATCCAATCCGCCAGATGTGGCCGCGGCAACCCGACGCGCGGGAACTCGTCCGATATCAAAAGGGCAAGCCGCTTCATGCTTTCAATCTCGACCGAACCTATCTTCCAATCGACACGCGGCAGAGGCTTGCCAAAGCGGTCACGCCGGTCGGAAAGGGTCACCCGGCTTTCAGCATCGAGTTGCTGTTCGACCATTGCATCAAAGCGTAACTCGACGGATCTGTGCGGCAGTCCGCGCTTCTGGACAAACCGACGGTAGAGGCCCGAGGCAACGAGATTCATTGCGCCGAAGACAGCAATGAGGTCGCCCGGCGTCGTTTGACTGAAGCCATGCCGAAGGCGTTTCAACGCTGCCCAAGGGTCGTCCGCCCGATGGACTTGAACGGGATAGGCTGCGCAATTTGTAAGGCCCTCCCTCATCTGCGTATCCGGACTGAGTGACAGCCCACGAAGATAGAAGTGTGTCCGACCGTTGTGGTGAAGACCAAAGAAGTTGAAATGCCGAGCGATTTCATCGATCCCCACGCCATTAAACCGAGCAAGAGACGTGCGTGGATGATCAGCGAGATAGCGACCCACGATGCCTTTGCTGTTGCCAATGCCGTTTGTCATCAGTGAATTCGACGCCAGCAGCAACCGAGCGTTTTCGATGCCGCCACAGCAAAGCACGATCGTTTTGGCGCGCACAATCGCCTTGTTTCCCTCAAGGCTATAGGCTTCGAGAGAGCTAACGCATCGACCGTCATTATTGAGATTGATTTCCGTGACGGTAGCCTGCGTCAGGAAATCAACATTGGGAGCTTTGAGTTGTCGGGAAATGTTGGCAAATCGCATCGGCTCGCCGCTGGTTGCACGCTCATGACTGAACTGCCAGAAAAAGCTCCGCAACCGATCGCGATCAAGGCCGATCTCTTCGGGCGGCAAGCGCAGCAGGCTTAGAAGCCGTTCGTCATAAATATTCGGCCCTAGGTTGAGGAGTGTCGCGGCGCGTTCTAGCGCGGGCTGGATGTCGCTCCGCGTGATCGGCCAGCCCGAAACGGGGAGCCAGGGGCGAGCTGCAAAGTCGATTTCGTCGAATGTTGCGCATTTGCCAATCCATGTATGGGTGCTTCCGCCGATGAGGCGGTTGCGCAGCTCAAAAGCCGGTATGTCGTTGAGCCATCCCAAACTGTCCGTATACCCGCGGCCAACCGGCACGACGTCCCCGCGCGACAGAGGCTCTCCAACATTTTCCACGGCATTCAGGGTCTGGGTTTCGGTTTCGTATTCAAAACCGCCGCTCTCAATAATGAGGACACGCATCGGCGTGTTTTCCAGTTCGCGGGCGATGGTCAGCCCGGCGGGGCCGGCACCTATGATTGCAACGTCGGCGCTAAGTATCATGTTCATCGACGCTGATCGAAGGTCGTGGACAGTCATATTCTTCCCTCGCAATATCAATTTCTTAGTAGCAAAATTGCGGACATCTCGGAACTCGCCAGAAGTGTCTAAACGCCTAAGCCGTCTACCGACTTTGGAGAGGGTAGTCGGTCCATATACAAGCCATCGTTGACCGGAAGGCCATGCTGAAATCGCCAGGTCTTGCGAATAGATTCTTCGATAGGTCGGCGGGGACGCACATGAGGCCTTTGAGGACTGTTGGCGTTTCGAGTGCTTGTCGATTTTGTTGGGGAGACGGGATATGGCTCCAGTGGGTCTGCGGGAATGGCTAGCAATCGCGCCGGTACTTGCATCAGGTAAATTGGCTCGCTACGGCGACGACACGGGCGGGCCTCTATTGCGTTTTGAGGCGGACTTCTGCGCCAAATTCAACGTACAGCACGGACTGACGATGAGCAGCGGCACTGCGGCGCTGGTGGCGGCGCTGGTGGCTGCTGGAATCGGTCCGGGCGATGAGGTGCTTGTGCCCGCTTATACCTGGATTGCGACCGCAGCCGCTCCACTGGCTGCCGGCGCAGTTCCGATCCTTGTCGAGATCGATCAAACATTGACGATGGATCCGACTGACATCGTTCGCAAAATTACACCCAACACGCGCGCGATCATTCCCGTTCACATGGCAAACATGGTCTGCGACATGGACAGCATCATGCGGATTGCACGGGAACATAGGCTAATCGTCATCGAGGACGCGTGCCAGGCCGTCGGTCTCACCTATAAGGGCCGGCGTGCCGGCACGATCGGTGACGTCGGCGCATACAGCTTCAATCAGTTCAAGAACATCAACATTGGCGAAGGCGGCGCGCTCGTGACCGACGACCCGCGTCTCTTTGCGCGTGCACGCATGTATCATGATATCGGATCGTTGTTCCGCGGTCATCTCGACAACGCCAACGAGCCGCCCATCCTCGGCATCAATTTCAAGGCAAATCAGATCCAGGGCGCCATGCTGAATGTGCAGTTGAAAAAGCTCGACCCGATGATTTCCCGCATGCGCAAACGCTACGACGCGATGACGGAGATCCTTGCCAAAAGCAATATGATGCGCGTCGGACCACATAATGACCCGACGAACGCCGCAGGGCTGCACGTCATCTTCGAAACGGCAGAAGCGGCGGGTGCCTTTGCGGCCGAGAACAAGCGCGGTGTGTATCGGCTCTACGATTCCAGCCGTCACGTCTACACGAATTGGCAGCCAATTCTGCAACAGCGGAGCGGCCATCCAGCCATGAACCCATTCAACTGGAGCGATAGGAAGATCGAGTACACGCCTGATATGTGCGCGCAGTCGCTCGACATTCTCAAGAGAACGTGCCGCATCAGTCTCGGCGAGAATTATCCTCTGGCGCTGGTGACTTATCTTGCCCGGCGTATGGTTCGGCAGCGCTCCTCTGCCACCGATGAGCTGTCCTATGCCACATGATCGGGATCGGGACGCAACCGGCCCTGGGATCATAGACATCTGGACGTGGAGCCTCGACGCCGTCGATCCCGATTTAGCCGCGATGTTGTCAAGTGAAGAGATCGCCCGTGCCTCGCGCTTTGTGCAAGCCCGCGATTGTCACCGATTTATTGCGGGGAGAGCGGGGCTGCGACGGATCCTCGCACGCTACCTCGCCGTTGCTCCACGTCGTTTAGGTCTGACCTACAACGCCTTTGGCAAACCGCAGATCGCTGGATCAAACAGGCGGCAACTTCACTTCAATCTTAGCCACACCGAGACGACGGCGATGCTTGCCGTATCGGACCACTACCATGTCGGCATAGACATAGAGACGATAAAGCCTCTGAAAGAGGACATTGCCGGTCACTTTTTTTCGCCGAAGGAATACATGACCCTGAAGATGCTGGCCCCAGAGGCATATATTCAAGGCTTTTACTGCCTTTGGACACGGAAGGAAGCGTTCCTGAAGGCCCTCGGCGTCGGATTGTCGCTGCCGCTTGACGCATTCGATATCTCGATCACTGCGCCGCAGTTGGAGCGCCTGGATGGTGATGCGGATGCGTCTATCAACTGGAGCCTATTCGACGTCGATACACCATCGGGCCTCGTCGGTACGGTAGCCGCTTTGACAGTCGGAAACTCTGTCCGTCTGCGCTATCGAACGGATGAGAATGACTTACTCACAGGCTTAGTCGCGCGTCAACGACATAACGCTCCCCTGCTGCATCGAAGTGATGACAGCCCCGCAAGCCCTTCTTGAAATCCGGCGTAATTGTACGGATACAACGCTCACGGTAGGCGGTCAGGCTCAGTTCCTCAATCTCCATGATATTCAGGCCATATCCGTAGATGCCGTGAGCGTTGCACTGCGAGGGGCGGTAGAGCTGGCCATTTCTTTCGAGGATCCGGCCGCCGTTTCGCGCGACCGTGCTCCCGATGACGACCGGATTGTGTTTGTGCGAGATGATACGCTTGAGCTCCGGACCGTCGACCTCGAAGAGGTAGAGTTCACTGCAATGGTCTTCATAGGCGTGGAAATCGGAGAGGTTCGTAAATAGCCACCATTTGCCCTTATGACGCGTGAGCACGCTATCGGCGGCCGAGCGCCCCTCGAACGCCGTCGAATAGAGTTCCCATTTCAGGGGGAATTCAACACACCGCCAGATCTCTATTCGCCGCGACTGGTGAGTTTCGGGCATCATGAAGATACTCTTCCCGTCGCGGAACACAAAGGGATAGGAGAGATGATGATCGCAACTGAGCGCGATGCCTACCGGTTCGATCTTGTCTCCGCGGAATCGGCCAACGGCGATGTGAGCCTTACGATCCCCATCGGCATAGGCCTCGTAGAACAAATAGCACTCGTTGCCGTACTGAAACAGGAACGGATCCGCTTTGATGTCGCTCTTTGTCGGCGGTATTTCCACCGATTCCCGTGGGTCGAAATCGTCAATGCGCCCTCTGCCAGTATAAAGCGTCCAGATCGCAGAGCCGGAATGCATTCTCGCTCTCAGCGCCTTGATTGCCCGCGCCAGGAAATGGCTCGACAAGCCACCCGCATAGCGGACCATATCAACGGACGATGGAGGCTTTACAACGTCATTGCGCCTCGACGGCTCAGCCTTCAATTCGCGGCTATCGGCAAGCCGACCCAATTCGCGCATAAGAAGGGTTACGGCGCGTTCCTTGAGGAAAGCGGCGTTGCGGGCGGCACTGAATTTGATGTTGAAGGACGGCGAAGCAATCGACGTCACACGAGCGTCGTCCTGCTTTGCATAGAGCAACAGTTCTGTCGCCGCAGACTTGGAAATCACATCACGATAGCTGAACCAGTCTGCTTTCCGCGATCTCTGATCGCAGAAATTGAAAGCCCACTCCCCAAACGGCAAGTCCCGGATTGCATCGCTGGGAAGGCTCGCAGGCGTCAGTCGGATAACCAGGTCAAGCTCACGCTCGTTGACGAGCTGGCGGGGCACGTCGATGTCGGCGGCAACGTACGTTCCTAATACCCGGAGATCGTCGAAGCGTTGCCGATTGGCATCAAAAGTTTGGGGAGTGTAGCGGCGCTGTCGAGCAAGAAGCCGTCGCTCCAGATGCGATTCCAGCTCGAAGAGCCGCGAGGCTTTCAAATCTCCAAAGGGATTCGGGTGAACAATGAAGGTAATGAGGGAAAAGCGCGGATCTGCCATGATCCGATCGAAGATCATAAGCTCCCAGTTCTCGAACCCCTCCTTCTGAGCAACGAGAACGCCAATCCTGAGAGGTCTAACGGTGGTCATGCTCGTGTTTCCATATTTGAGTTCGCTGGGGTCGGCGGCGCTTCGCGTCTAGCCGTCGAGCTTCCTGGATACGATCGCGGCAAGTTCGCGAATACCGTCGTTGCTCAGCGAATCCTCGTGCCATCCCTTGAGATCGAGGACGGCGGTGTCTTTCGCCACCGCATCGCCCCAACCGAAAAGAAGCTTGCGCGCTCGGGGATGATTGGCCTGGCTGCGCAGCAAAATTACCGATGGATCCTTGCTCTTTGCGGGCCGATAGCTGCGGCTTGCGCGCACGAGGAGCTCGGTGACTTCGGCATTGGCCTGCTCTTCGGGAGAATATTGACCGCCGCTGACGCCGAGCTTTTGCAACAGCGCAAGCGTTAAGTTGAATTCCTTCAGATATTCGATGAATGGTATGCGGCCAGAAAGCAACTTTCGCGTGAAGTAAATCGTCCGCTTGATGCGCCGCTCTGCATTCCAGCGCTTCTGACGTATCTTTGGCTGGGAGCGGAAGTAGCCTGGTGCCCAGGCATCGATGATGACAGTAAAGCCGACTTCAACGCCCGCCTCACGCAACTGCCGAGTGATTTCCATTGCAAGGATTCCATTGACGCATAGCCCGACGATCGCAACCGAACCAGTGTCCGGCGGAATTTGCATAGCGTCGATGGCCAGCTTGGCAATCTGTTCGAGCGACATCTGCGCAAGCTCGCTGTCAAGCTTCGCGTTGAACATATTGATGTTGTGGACGGAGACAGTATCCGGCAACTCGTTCGCCAGACGATAGAAGAGGAACGGATGGTTGAACGTGTAGACCGCCGAGCGACCAGAGCCGCGTTTACAGGTGATCAACTCCCACGGATTAGGCGTTGCTTCAGCTGTCGTCGGAGCTTCAGAAGTTTCGAAAATTGCCGCCGCGAATTTTTCGAGGGTCGGCTCCTTGAAAAGCAGTTCCAGAGTGGGCTTTACGTCAAATCTCTCGCGTATGGACGACAAGAGCCGTAGAGCGAGTAGCGAATGACCGCCGAGGGCAAAGAAATCGTCCTCGGGTCTAACGGACGGGACACCAAGAATTTTACTCCAGAGGCTAGCCAGAGTCTCTATTTTGTCGGTATCGGGCTTTCGGACGCGGCTTTCTGCAGGCATCGGTTGGGGTGCGGCCGGTGCGGTCGGTAGCGGGTCGCGCAGATGAAGGCTTGCATGGTCTATCGTGCCGCCACCTGTCCTCGGCAAACTGAGGAGGATGCTGATATCGCTCGGCATCGCGTCAGGAGGCAATTGTGTCGCGAGATATTGCATCAGCACGGCAGGCAGACGGTCGATCGGCCCGCTCAAGGTTGGAACCGGGGCAACAAACGCCGCTACACGACGTGCGGGGTGTGCTTCCGTTACGACAGCGACATCGCCCACCGACGGATGGGTGCGGAGTATTGTCTCCAATTGCGCCGCATGCGCCTCGCGCGGCTTCGATGTCACAGGCCTACAATCCGGCACCACGAGAGAGGAAAGCAATGCGTCGGGATTGCTCAGCGCGATTTCGTACGTATCCTGCCAAAGCTTGAGAAGGGCCTCTATCGTGCTCTTCTGGAAAAGATCGGTATTGTACTCGATGTTCATGCGCCAACCGCTGGGCCGTCCGATCATCATGAAGCTCAGATCGTAAAGCACGCCCGGCGATTGCGACGGAGCACTGATCAGCTCGAAGTCGCCATAGCGGTGGTCCTCAAGAAAGGCTTTCTGCAGGTTGAAGTTGATAGATATCAGTGGATTGCGTGACGGATCGCGGATCGGATTGACGAGTTCAACCAGTTTGTTGAACGGCATGCGCTGGTGATTGAGGACGGCTTCCAGCGTTTCGTTGGCATAGCGGATGTGCTCGGCGAATGAGACATCGTTGGTAAAGTCATACCTGAACACAAGATTGTTGATAAAGACACCGATCAGATTTTCGAGATCGGTATCCTCGCGGCCAGCAACCTGTGAGCCGAACAAGACCGTCGGAGCATTCGTCAGACGATGCAGCATGGCGCTCATGATCGCTGCGCCGTAGCTATAAAGAGACACGCGATTTTTGCGCGCAGCGGCATCCATCCGATCGCCGAACGAAAGCGGCAAAAGGATTGAGATTATGTCGCCATGGCTCGTTTTGACCGCGCCGCGGGGCCGATCAGGAGGAACTTCGAAATATGGCGCTCCCGTTAGCCGCTCCCGCCAGAAGGCTTTTTCCGTCTCGAAACCGTAGCTGCCAAGATATTCCTCTTGCCACAAGGCGTAGTCGCCATACTGCAGCTCAATATCCGGCAGGACCGGTGTTCGACCGTGATCGATCGCGGCGGCGATCTCCCCAACCTCTCTGCCGAGCACCCGGATCGACCACCCATCAAAGCAGCTTTGGTGCGCGGTTATGAGCAAAAACCCGCGATCATTCTCCGCCATCAACAGCGTAACATGAAAGAGGCCGGGCTTGCTGAGATCAAACGGGGCCCTGGCCGTCTCTTCGCCAATGGACGAGATCCTTTTCTCCCGCTGCTCAGGCGGCATATTTCTCAGATCGATCACCACCATCTTGAAATCGGTCTTTTCCACGGCCTGTTGAAAAGGCTGCCCATCTTTTTCGATGAAGCGCGTGCGCAAAACCTCGTGGCGTTGGATGACCTTACGGAAAGCCGCTTCGATGGTAGATGCCTTGAAGGTGCCGCGAATCTCCCATCGAACCGCAACGTTGAGCGCCGGATTTCCGGGATTCAGCTGATTAAGGATCCAGCAGCGCAATTGTGTTTGCGTGCACGGGAATTCACCAACAATTTCCAGTTCTTCTTCCGACTTCGCCGGGGTGCTTTCGACTGTACTCATAACGCCCTCTCAAGTCCGCGGCGCGCGCCTTTGCGAAAGTCCTTTAGTGATGGCACACGATACTGCGCGGCGCTCTGATCCAACTCGCTTTGCGTTTCCGCAAATGCTGCCAGTTCCGCGATAGAGGGATGGCGAAGCAGGTGTTTCGCTTCGAGTAGAAGACCGGCATCGAGCATGCGCGCAGCGATGCGAAAGATCATGAGTGAGTCTGCGCCGAGAGCGTAGAGGTTGTCATCGACACTCATCTCCGAGACGTTCATTACCTCCTGCCAGATCGCCAGCAGCTTCTCTTCCATATCCGTTCGCGGCTTTATTCTGATGACCTGAGCCTCGCGCTGAGGCACGCCGCGCTGCTGAAGGCTCTTGCGGTCGAGTTTACCATTTGGCGTTTGAGGTAGCTCGTTCTCGGTAACCCAAAAGCTTGGAAGCATGTAGCCAGGAAGGCTCGCCTTTGCATGAGCCGCAAGTTCGGCCGAGACTAGGTCTGTGCCGCTCGCTTCCGGAACGACATAGCATACGAGGGTCTGGTCACCTTTTTTGTTTTCTGCGGCGACGACCGCGCATTGGCGGACGCCGGGGGCTTTCGAGACCACAGCCTCTATGTCGCCAAGTTCAATTCGGAAACCACGCAGTTTGATCTGCTGGTCACGACGTCCGTGCAATTGCAGTGAGCCGTCGGCTAGCCGTCGGCCGACGTCGCCGGTCTTGTAAAGGCGCTTAGGTTGACCGCCATTGAAAGAAACCGGGACGAACGCTTTTTCTGTCAGGTCCAGCCGATCGAAGTAACCAGAAGCCAGACCGTCTCCGCCGATGCACAATTCGCCGGTGACACCAATGGGCACAACGTCCTCGCTCTCGTCGAGGATATATAGCTGCGTGTTGGCAATCGGATGGCCGATCGTGATAGGCGCGTCAGCGTCGGCGATGCGTTGCACTGAGGACCATATTGTCGTTTCGGTTGGGCCATACATGTTCCACAACTCGCCACCGACGCCGAGCAGCGACTTGGCAAGTTCTTTTGGCAGGGGCTCGCCGCCGCAGAGCATCTTGAGCCCCGGCCGTTGCTTGATCCCCGCCTCCACGAGCATCTGCCACAGGGTCGGCGTTGCCTGCATTGCAGTCGCGCCGCTTCTGTCGATGAGATCAACCAGAGCAAAACCATCTTGCACCTGTTGCCGATCGGCGATGACTACCTTGCCGCCGGTCACCAGCGGCAGGTACAATTCAAGACCGGCAATATCGAACGCGATTGTCGTTACGGCAATGATGGTGTCGTTGGCCGAGAAGCCTGGCTCCTTTGCCATGGAGACAAGGAAGTTGGTCAAGGCGCCGTGGGACACCTCGACGCCTTTCGGCGCCCCGGTAGAGCCCGAGGTAAAGATGACATAGGCGGGCGCCGCCGGGTCAGAAGGCGAGTTTTTTAGAACGGCCTCCGTCGCCGCGTTGATCGCTTTTACGTCCTTATCGATGCGAATGACAGGCACACCCGCCATTGCGAGTCTTGCCGTAGCATCACTGTCGCAAATCATGCCGCCGATGCGTGCTACATCGATCGTCTGGCGCAGACGCTGCTCGGGATGAGAAGGATCCATCGGGACATAAGCATGGCCGGCTTTCATGATCGCCAAAAGCGCAACGATCATCCCCAACGATCGCTCGACGAGAAGCGCGACACGCTGGCCGGGTTCGGGGATCGTCATTTGGATGTAAAGGGCAAGCTGGTTCGATTTGGCTTCGAGCTCGCCATAGGTGATGGCATTGCCGGCATACTCGACAGCAATAGCGTTCGGTTGCTCGGCCGCCTTGCGGGAGAACAGCGAGAACACCGTTTGGTCACGCTCGTACTCGACGGCGGTGTTGTTCAGGCGGTCGATCAGCCAACCTCTTTCCTCGGCGGACAACATTGGCAGTTTGGAGATTTCGGTGGCCATGTCCCGGGCCAGCGCTGCTGCGAGTGTCGAAAAATGACCAATCCAGCGCTCGATCGTGGAGCGATCGAAGACGTCGGCATTGTAGTCAACGTCGATTCGAATGGTATCTTTTCCTTCGCTCATGTTGAAAAACATATCGAAGTTGGAATATGCCTTGGGGTTCGGCGCCATTTTTGCTTTCAGCTCGCCGAAGGCTCCACCGCCGGCAAAGCGCTCCAGATTGAACTGTATCTCGGTCAGGGGCAGACGGCGCGAATCCCGTTTCACGCCAAGCTTGCGAACGAGCGTTCCGTAAGTGTAGGCCTGATGCTCAAAGGCCTGAAAGACAAGCTGCTGCGTTGCTTTCAGATGTGTCAGGAAGGATTCGCCCGGTGATACGCTTTGGCGCAGGGGAAGGAGATTGACGCAGTGGCCGACAAGGATCCTGTCGCCGATCAGGCTCTGTCCCGCCGACGGAATAGCAATGACGATGTCCTGCTGGCCCGAAAGCCGCGAGATCATCACCTGCAAGGTCGCAAGCAAGGTTGAGAACAACGTCGCACCGGACTTGGCACCGGCCTTTTTCAGGGCCTTATAGACCTCACCGTCGATGTAACCGGTGCAGGTGCCGCCAGCAAAGGTGCGGTGTTCAGGCCGCGTTCGGTCGAGTGGCATCTCCGGCAGATCCGGAATATCCCTGAACTGATCGAGCCAGAACTGTTCGGTCTCTCCAGAGGTCTCCGGCTTTGGAGCAAGATCCGTTGCGTAGGTCGCGAAGGAAAGGGCAGGCTCCAAGTGTGGTGCCTCCCCACGCAAGATCGCCCCGTAGGCCGCTGCCAGTTCGTCGACAAAGACATTCAGCGACCACCCGTCACAGATGATATGATGACCGGTGAACACGAATACGTGTTTGTCGGTCGACAACCGCACGATGCAGGCGCGTACCAAAGGCCCGTTGACGAGGTCAAACGGCGTGCGTGCCTCGTCATCTATAATCTCCTGTAACCTGGCTTCGCCGTCGGGCTCGTGCGAAAAGTCGACAAGCGGAGCCTCGAGAACAAAATCGGCAATGAACTCGAAGCGGTCGCCGACGCGGTCAAAACGGATGTGCAGCGCGTCATGGCGTCCGGTAATGGTTTGAAGCGCCTGGCGGAAGGCACTTTCCTCAAAGTCGCCTTCAAGCGTCAGCGAGAATGACTCGTTGAACGAACAGGATGCTTCGTCGCCGGCCTGCGCGGCCAGCCAGATTTCCGTTTGTGCTTCGGTAAGCGGCGTGGAGGCTGGCCGAACGATGACGTCAATGGCCGCAGAGGTATCGGCGGCGTGCACGGCGCCTGGTGTCGTCGCGGCTGGAGCCAGAATTCCCACCGCCTGCAGGGCATCAAGGCTCTTGCGAAATGTTTCCGCGATAGCCTGGAAATCTTCCTCGCTATGTGCGGTCGTCAGGAAGCAGGGATATCCCTCCTGGATGTGGATCCCGTTCAAGCGCATAAGCGGATAGACAAGCGCTCCGAGAGGGTCGTCTCCCGCAAAATCTGTGATGAACCAACTTTTGTAGCCATGGATGACATTGGCAATGTCGCGCTTGGCCAGATCAGCATTCATTTCCGCGACGAGCGCCTGGGTACGTTCGGCGACGCGGTCATAGAGGTCGGCCCCGACACCCTGAATATGCTCCAAGACCGCACGCACGGCCGCAAGCACGACAGGGTGACGGACAAACGTTCCCGCAAAAAATGTCGGCGCAGTCATAGGAACCGTGTCGTCGCCATAGTTCCAAGAACCTCCGTCGAGCGCATCCATGAAACGACTGTTCCCGGCCAGGATTCCGACAGGCATGCCCCCCCCAATGACCTTGCCATAGGTTGCCATGTCACCCTTTATGCCCCAAACCGCTTGCATGCCGCCGGGGTCGACGCGGAAGCCAGTCACCACCTCGTCAAAAACGAGAGCAAATTCGGATTGCGTTGCAATGCTGCGGAGTTCCCTCACGAATTCCACTGGGCGCAGCTCAGGATGGCGGCTTTGGACCGGTTCGATGATAACCGCTGCGATATCTTGGGCGTTCGAACGGATGAATTCGAGGCTTTCGGGTGCGCCATAACGCAAGACGATCATGTTGGCGACGGACGCCGACGGGATTCCGGAGGCGATCGGAATCGCGACGGGGTTATCTGCCCGGTTTCGCCCTTTAACCAAGACCTCGTCAAATTGACCATGATAATCATTGGAGAAGACCACGATGCGGTCGCGTCCGGTTACAGCACGTGCAAGCCTCATTGCGGCCATCACCGCCTCGGACCCGGTATTGCAGAAAGTGACGCGCTCGTGACCCGTGACAGCGCAGAGCATTTGCGCGACCTCACCGGCCAGCGGCGTTTGTGGCCCGATGGCAAAGCCTAACTCAGCTTGGTCCTTGACCGCCTGCACGACGATATCTGGAGCGTGACCAAACGCGGTTTGTCCAAATCCATTGACGAGATCGATGTATTCATTGCCATCGATGTCCCAGATGCGGGAGCCTTTCGAACGATCACACACCAGCGGGAATACCATCTCCTTCCATTCAGGACGGAATCCGGACGCGGTGCGCGGATCGGCAAGGCGGCGACGATGGGTGTTGGTCGAAGCCTTTGATTGCGCGTTCTTGGCCGCGTATGCGTCGATTAATTCCGCAATAAAGGCTTTCTTTTCCGGCGACATTTCCGGAACCACGCTCTTTGAGCCGGGACGATAGAGCTTCATGCGCCGTGAATTGGCGGCATCGTCAACGCCCTCCTGCGACGGTTTGGAGGTCGCAGTTGGGACGGCGACGGGCGCAACTTGCGCCGGCACTGATGACGGCGCGGCGGGGACAACCAGCTGCATTTGTGGCTGAGCGGCGACCGCATCGCTCTTAGCCGACTGGAGCAGCTGAAATTGCTGGGAGAACAGTGTCTGAACCAGTTGAAGCTGCGATTGCATCACGCCTTCTAGACCGGCCGCAGGTGCGGAAACTAAACCGGCCGCAGGTGCGGAAACGGCCAACTGCATTGTGTTGGCGGCGGTCGCGGCTGATTGCGCCTGGACGGCCGATGCTGCGGGTGCCGCCGGCGGCGAAACGGCGATCGCCATTTCGACCTGCAAACTTTCGACGGGCGGGGCGGCTTCAGGCGGCATCTGCCTGTCGAGGTAAAGCGCGAGATCGGCAACAGACGGAATATTGCTCAGGAGTTCGCGAAATGACAGTTTGATCCTATATTCCCTCTCGATCCTCTGTGCGAATTGGCCGATCAAAAGGGAGTCAAAGCCGAGCTCCAGGAAGGTAGCAGACCTTTCGTCAGCGCCAAGCGGATCTCCGGACATATCGCTGAGAATGGCGAGCAGCGAGGTTTCGAGCGCAAGGGCGCGATTGGATAGTGAAGGAACAACGTTCATCGTTTTCAACTCGTCCTCAGGTTGTTCTTTGGTCTCTGATGGTGCGGTGGCTTCAGGTGTTGCGTGCGGTGTTGAAACGGTCTGCTGGCTTGCAGCGCGGCGAGCGGATGGGGGTGCGTCAATCCAATGACGCTGGCGTTGGAACGGGTAGGTTGGCAATGCCACCCGCCTCTTTGCCGCAGCAGGCAGGTTCGGCCAATCGAGCCTGCATCCGGCCATCCAAAGCTTGCCGTGTGCCTCCGCAAGGCTTTCGGCGGCAGCATAGGCGCGGTCATGTTCCGGCAGCGATTGCACGATCGCGGCGACCCCCTCCCTGGCGATGGTCTGAGAGGCAAAGACCGAAAGCGTTCGGCCCGGGCCGACTTCCATCAGGACCGGTCTCTGGCTGCGGCACAGCGTCGCCAATCCCTCAGAGAAATGAACCGGTTCCCGACAATGACGGGCCCAGTAGTCCGGCGAGGTGCCGCGGTCGTTCGTCTGCCAGTCGCCCGTCACACATGAAATGTAGGGTATGGTCGCAGTCCCGTAGGTCACTCTTGCCATTTCGTCACGCAAGGCCTCGGCGGCATCATCCATCATGGCGGAGTGAAAGGCGTGGGATGTGTGCAGCCGGCTGAATGCGATTTCTGACTTTGCCAGGGCGGCGCATACCGCTTCGACACCCTCGAACGGACCGGATATCACGCACAATTTCGGGGCATTGATCGCAGCGATCTCGACGCCATCACGAAGATGAAGTGCAACCGTTTCAGCGTCGGCGCGAACCGAAACCATTGCACCCTGCGGTTGCTTTTGCATGAGATGTCCACGCGCGGCGACCAACCGCAAGCCATCTTCAAACGAGATCACGTTGGCAAGCGCCGCTGCAACGAACTCGCCGACGCTATGGCCGATCATAGCGTCGGGTTTGACACCCCGCCCCATCCAAAGCCGGGCCAGCGCATATTCGACGAGAAAGAGGCAGGGCTGAGCGATGCGCGTCTCGCGCTGCTCGTCGGCCCTGGTCTGCGTCACGGCACCGGTGTGGCAAATATAGTCGCGAAGATCGGCGTTGAGCGTCATCTTCATCATCGCCGCTCCGCGATCGATCCAACGCGCAAAGTCCGGCTCGTCGCTATAAAGGGCTGTACCCATGCCGACATATTGCACGCCTTGCCCCGGAAACATGAATGCGACCGGTGGTGGCGTCTCGCTCGCCACTGAGGATTGATAGCGGTCGGCGACGAGCCGCTCCTGCGCTTCCTCGGCATTCGTCGCTGCAATGGCAATACGGTGGCTGAACTGGCGCCGTCCGGCCTGGAGCGTATGGGCAAGCTCGGCGAGCGACGCGTCGGGATGCTTTACCAGGTGATTTTTGAGATTGCTGCGCATTGCCGACAAGGCAGCCGGATTGCGTGCGGAAAGTGGCAGGATATGCGGCCCTCGCACGTCGCCTTCCATATCCCGTTCCCGCGAGGGAGCCTCTTCGAGGATGACATGAACATTCGTGCCGCCGACACCGAATCCACTAACACCGGCATACCGCGGCCCTTCCTGCTTCGGCCAATCCATCATTTCGGCGGGAATATAAAAGGGGCTGTTGTCGAGATCGATGCGCGGGTTCGGGCGGGTGTAATTTGCCATGCCCGGAATTTTCGCGTTCTTCAGAGCCAAGGCCGTCTTGATGAGGCTGCACACGCCGGCGGCCGCGTCCAAGTGACCGACATTGCCCTTTACCGAACCGAGCGCGCATTTGCCCTTCTGCCCCCAGATCTCAGCAAACGCCTCTTTCAAGCCACCGAACTCGATGGGATCGCCAAGAGGCGTCGCGGTACCATGACATTCGATATAGCCGATCGCCGATGGCGCGATGCCGGCATTTGCCAACGCGGCCGAGATCACGTCGGCCTGCCCGTCGACGCTCGGCGCTGTGAACCCGACTTTGTCTGAGCCATCGTTGTTGACGCCATAGCCGCGCACGACCGCATAAATGGGGTCGCCATCGCGTAGGGCGTCTTCTAGCCTTTTAAGCAACACCACCCCGGCACCGCTGGCGAAGACCGTTCCGGCCGCGTTCTCGTCGAAGGGTCGGCAGACCCCATCTGGCGACACCATTCCGCCTTCCTGATAAAGGTATCCGCGCTTCTGCGGAATCGTGATGGAGACACCGCCGGCGAGCGCCATGTCGCAGCTGTAGGTCTGCAGGTTCTGGCAGGCCTGGGAAACAGCGAGCAGTGAGGTCGAGCAGGCCGACTGCAATGTGAAGGCAGGGCCACGCAAATTGAACTTGTAGGCGACACGCGTCGCCAGGGCATCGTTGAGCGCGCCGACGATCTGCTGGAAGCAGCCAATCTGATAATTGGAGGCAAATTCCTCCGCCTTGGCGCGATCGCTCAGCACATTATTGATGAGGTAGGTCGGCATGGAAGCGCCGGCGAAGACACCGATCGGTCCTCCAAAACGCTCGGGATCGTATCCAGCACTTTCCAACGCTTCCCAGCAAATTTCGAGAAAGACCCGGTGCTGCGGATCGGTGAGGGCCGCTTCCCGCGGAAACATACCGAAGAATTCGGCATCGAACATTTCGACATCGCCGAGATTTGGTCGTGCCGGCACATAGTTCGGCATCGAGCGCTCTTCATCCGTAAAAGCATCTTCGATCTCATCTGGCGTGAATTTCGAAAATGCATTGCGCTTCGCGCAGATGAGCTGCCAAAGGGCGTCGATCGTGGGTGCGCCGGGGAAGCGACCTGACATGCCAACGATTGCAATACCGCCCGAGTCGTGGTCCTCGTCGGTGCCGCCAAAATCCCGGTCCTGCGTCATGAACTGCTCCTGCGGAATTGGCTCATCGTCTTGCGCTGCAGTGCGGCACGCCGGGCCGCTGATGCGGAGCGGAGAGAATCTGACGCCTTGCCGTTCAGAAAGAGCGCCAACTCGCGAATGGTCGGATGCTTGAAGAGCATGACGACGTCTACCCCCCGCCGCAGATGCGCCTCCAGACCGGCATGGACGCGCATGAGCTGAAGTGACGTCCCTCCCAGATCAAAAAAATTCCTGTTGAGTGCGATTTCTTCCCTGCCTAGTGCTTCCCGCCAGAGATTGACCAGCACTGCCTCGACCTGGCTCTCGGGGGCCTCCCGGATTGAGCCCTCGGGTTCAGCAGGCGGCAGGCTCAGTTTTGAGCGGTCGACCTTGCCGCCCGGTGTCATCGGAAAACTGTCGAGCACAAGTGCTGAGTTTGGGATCATGTGCGCCGGCAGCGTTCTGCGCAGCGTTGCCATGACTGCGCCGGCGAGATCCGGGTCTTTGCCAGTGCTGGTTTCGCAAGGGCGCAAATAGGCCACCACGTGCTTTAGCGATTGGCTCCGTGTGTGGCAGACAACGATTGCGTCAGCCAGACGGGAATCGCGTCTCAGCGCGGCTTCGATCTCATCAAGTTCGATACGTTTGCCATTGATCTTTACCTGCCGGTCCCGGCGTCCCTTAAAGGCGACCATGCCATCTACGCCCATGATCGCGAGGTCGCCAGTCAAGTAGCAACGCTGCGGTCCATCTCGTGTCTCGACCATCACGAATTTTTCTTCGGTGAGCTCCGGTCGGTTGAAATAACCAACCGCGAGGCCGTCGCCGGAAATTGCAAGCTGCCCTTCAATGCCGGCGGGAAGCTCACGCAGCGTTTCGTCGAGGATGCGGATGCTGGTATGGGCTACCGCCATGCCGATTGGCAATTCGGGCGCCGAAAATCCCTGCGGAATGGTAAAGGCCGTCGCAAGTACCGTCGTTTCCGTCGGACCATATGCGTTGGTGAGGATGCAGCCCGGATGCCTGTCAAGGAAACGGCGCGCATGCGCTGCCGATGCCACGTCGCCGCCGAAAAACACATGACGCAGGCTTGGCAAGTCGCGATCGGAATAGTCTGCGAACAGATGAAAGAGGCCAGTTGTGAGGAGCATAGAGGTGACGTCGTAATTTCGAATGACTTGGCAAAGGCCCGCAACAGAGAAGTTTACATCCGGCATGATCACAAGCGCGCAACCATTCAGAAGCGCACACCAGATCTCCCAAGTCGACGCGTCGAATGAAATGGTTGAGGCGTGAAGGACGACATCCCTACGTGTGAGGGAGTGGTAGTTCTGATCAAGAGCAATCCGGGAAATTCCTCTGTGGGGGATAGCTACACCTTTTGGACGCCCGGTCGAGCCGGAAGTAAACATGACGTAGGCTAGGTCTCCTCCCCCGATCTCGACCATCGGCCTTGCCGCTGTGGGCGCAACTGCCACCTCTAACAGGAGGGTGTTGGCATCGACGATATTTGTCCGTTCGCTTGAAGCAGAGCTGATCTTTTCGATAGATGCGGCATCGACGAAGACGACTTTCGGCTCGCATTCAGCGAGGACATAGTCGAGATGCTCGTGTGGGTAGGCCGGATCGAGAGGGAGATAGGCGCCGCCGGCTTTAAGGATTGCCAGCATGCAGATGATAGTATCGAGGCTGCGCGGCAATAGGAGGCCGATAACGTCGCCCCTGCCGACGCCAAAGCCCTCCAGTCGCGCCGCCAGACCATCTGAAAGCCTATCGAGTTCACCGTAGGTGACTGACCTGTCGCCGAAAACGAGCGCGGTCGCACGAGGAGCTATCTGGGCTTGCTGATGCACAATTTCATGTAGACTGCGATCGCGGTCATAGTGCATCGCCGTGGAAAGCTCGTTCGGTTCGCAAAAGGCGAGATCGGTCATAGGGGCCCTTCCGTGCTGCCTGAGTGAGACAATTCGTCACTCAGAATTTCACGCCGGCGGAAAATCGCCAGTTGATCATTGGGATGACAATGAGTGCACGAAAGCCTTAGAAGGCTAGCTTCCGCATACTCTGTTACGCGCGGCGGACGGCGCGCGCTTGTTCGCTAACGCGTTGTGCGACCTGAATTTTTCTTCATGGCAGTGGAGGTAGAACGGATGATTGACGGGTTAGTTGCGCCTGTCGTTTGGGCCGGCCGTCACTTGGCGCTGTACGCCCGAACGTAATCCACAAACATGTGTGAAGGCTCCGGGATGTTCGCGTCGCCTGCGTCCTCCGCCAGCGCGAGATTGACAAGGATATACATCGGCTGACGGTGCTCCGGCTGGGTTTTGGTTTTCCAGACCAATTTCTTGTCGAAATACATGCGGATGAATTCGGAATCTATCTTTACGCCGTATGTGTGAAAATCGGTGGGTTTTGCGTCGCGGAACGCCTCGATGCGCGAGAAATCCGAGTAATGCCCGCCACCGCGGCGCCAGACATGGACGGTCGAAGAGTATCCTTCCGGTTTGTCCCCGTAGAATTCAAGAACATCGATCTCGGCGGTCGATTTCGACCTGTCCTTGCCAATCAGCCAGAAAGCCGGCCAAAGACGAGGCCCAATGGGTAACCGTGCGCGCGTCTCGAAATATCCATAACATTGCGAAAAACCTGCCCCTTTCGGGTCGACGGAAGCAAGAAGCCCCGACCGCCAATCGCCCTGGGCGTCACGGGCCGCCTCGATGCGGAGCACACCGTCAGTGACGACAAATGGAAAACCGAGTTTGGGATTGGCAAAACGAGCGCCACCGAAATCGCCCGACCATGGGGTATGAGCGATCCAGCGGGTCCCAGGGCCCCAAGCGGATACATTGAGATCATCGAAGTTGTCTTCGAAGCTAAGCCTCATCTGCTCAGTATCGAGACTGTCCCCGGTATCGCCAGGCGGCGTGCAGCCTTCGGCATGCGCAATGCCGGCCCATAGGAGGGCTGCAGCAATCATGGTGCTCAGGCGGCGACCAGTTGACCGGGTCCAGCCCGCCTCGAGACCAAAACAGGTTTTGGGCGTCAACGTTCTCATGCCGAGGAAGGTATCCCACGCGCACTTTCCCGGGAAAGGGCCTAATTCGACCTAACCGGTACTGCAAAGGGCTTAGAACGGTCGTAAATACAAACCGCTTTAGCGCATGATAGATTTCTTATTTAGGAAGCTAGGTGCGGTGGATGCGAGTCGAATTCCTTGGGCTGGTAACTATTCTGCTGGGGGTAATTTTGATGCTCGCCCCCGTCAAATATTCTTTCACATGGATGATGCTGTCGACGGCATTCGGCGCGGCCGCGGCCTTCACGCTCAGCATGGGAGCGTCGATCCTAGTGCCAAATCTCTTTTTGCTCTTTTTCACCATGCGAATATTCATGGCGTTTGGCGAAGGGCAGATTTTTGCTGCGTTTTCTCTGCAGCGTGCCGGATTTATCCTGCTGGTACTGACGGTCTTCGGACTGCTTACGGCAGTATTTTTTCCGCGGCTTTTTCAGGGAATGACTGAAACCATGGTCGTGGAGCGATCGGTCGGTCTGCGAAACATAATCTCGCTCGTGCCGCTTCGCGCTTCTGCGAGCAATATAACGCAGCCTGTTTATGCTTTAGGCGGCCTGGTTGCCTTCGCCAGCACTTTTGCGTTCTTCAGGTGTACAGGTACCCATGATGACCTGATCAGAGCCGCGTTGATCACCGCGAGGGTGATATTGATCTTCGCGCTGATTGATATCGTCACCTATTTCTCGCGTACAGAGTACCTGCTTAGTTTCGTCAGGACAGCAAACTACGCTCTGTTGACCGCCGCCGAGAAAGGAGGGCTGAAGCGGATTTCCGGGACTTTTCCGGAAGCATCAGCGTTTGCGGGCTACACGCTGATCCTGTTTGCCATGTTGGCCAGTCTCTGGCTCGACAACATTCGTGCCCGGACAACCGGTCGACTCACGATACTTCTGCTCATCGCATTGATCTTCTCGACATCGGCGACGGGGTTGGTCGGCATTGCGGCTATCATTCCGGTCCTGTTTTTGAGGTCGCTTTTCGTTTCGCCTGCAGGCAGGCCCCACCCCCCCGCGCTCTTCATTGCCGTCTCAATCGCGGCGACCCCGCTCGTCGTTCTTCTTGTCTTTGCGACGTTGCCCGAGGTCTCTGCGAGTGTCAGCAGCTTCTTTGATGAAATGCTGTTCTCAAAAGCTGACAGCCAGTCAGGGCGCGAGCGCGCTGAGTGGAATGCCGTTGCTTACAAGACCTTCCTCGATACATTCGGTTTGGGTGCCGGGCTGGGGAGTGCGCGTGCCTCCAGTTTCGTGTTGGTCCTGCTCTCCAACGTTGGTGTGCTCGGCATTTTGTTATTCGGCCTATTCATATGGGCCGTGCTGTCAGCAAGCCCACCTGCGAGGCAACTGCACTCGAACGGACGTGATGCGGCAATGCGCGCCGCGAAAATGGGAATCCTGGCGGTGCTGGTCGAAGCTTCCACATCCGGGACGGTCTATGACCTCGGGCTGATGATCTACGTTCTCGCGGGTGCCACCACAGCCCTCGCTTCGCCGCACGCATTCAGTGCAAGCGAGCCCGTCTCCAATGCGATGAGCTCGCAGGAGCGGCAATCATGAGCAGGACGCCCTTCAAGATCGTCGTCTTCAACGTCAAATACAGCGAGAACCTTGGCGATGGCATATTGGCTTTGTGCATCGAGCATGGCCTTTTGCAAACTGGCGGCGGCATCGAGGTGGAGACTGTCGATCTCGCCGGCCGCCAAGGGTTCGGCGGCACAAGCAGCAGCCGTCGCCGGCATCTGCTCAAGCTGCTTCAAAGGCTGCCAAAGCCTGCGCGGCGGTTGGCTGTCGGGTTCGTCGTCCGGCGAAGGCTCCGGCGGCAACGTGTGGAATGGGAACGGAAGATTGCCGCGGCGGATGCCGTCGTCATCGGAGGCGGCAATATTTTCCAGGACGACGACCTGAATTTCCCTTTAAAGATCGGAACAGTTCTGGATTGCGTTCGGCGCTTCGACCGCCCGCTTGCGATTTATGCTGTTGGCGTAAGCGCCAATTGGTCGGAGCCAGCCAGGCGGCTGTTCGCCCGCATCGGCGGCGTGCGGCTGCTGCACGTCTCGGTACGGGATAGGTTTGCTTACGATAGCTGGCGCCATCACTTTCCAGCCGGGCCGGCTCCGGACATCATCCCTGATCCTGGACTCCTGATCCACCAACTGGCCGATACTGCGCGCGTACCGAGCGCGAGAAAGACGGTCGCCATCTGCGTCACGGAACCGGTGGTCCTCAAGCGGCATGCCAGCCAGGCAGGTCCGATTCCGCTTGGAGATGCGGCCGGGTACCACAAGCTGATAAATGCGCTGATCGACGACGGATTCAGCGTGATGCTATTCTGCAACGGCGCCACGGAAGATCACATTTTCGCGAGGGCGATCGTGAACGAAGGCACGATGGTGCATCATCTTACCTCAGGCGTACTCCACCTTGCCGATCGGCCTACGGACGTAGGGCAGTTGCTGCGGCTGCTGAATGCCGCAGATGTCATCCTTTCCCATCGTCTCCACGCCTGCATCGCCGCCTATTCCCTGCGCATTCCGCATGTCGGACTCAGCTGGGATAAAAAGGTCGAAGGCTTTTTCCGCTCCGTCGGGCGCGAAGCCTATTTCGTGGATGCGGAGCATATGCCTGCGAGCGAAACTTCCGCTCTTCTTAAGGCCGCGCTCGCCCAAGGCATTGATCAGGAAAGATATAATCTGACGATGGACTGTGCGGAAACGGGAATGCGACGTTTGCGATTTGCGCTTTGGCCAGACCTTACCTCCGGATGTCCGATGCCGGACGACGTGCGAGGCGTTGCAGCCGGCCCTCGTTGAATCCCACCTTGAAGGACCCGATATTCGTCTGCTTGTCGATTGCCGGCGAAGTGTTGTTTTATGATGCCCTGAGAGATTCAATGTATGACCGTAGTCCTGAAGCGCGCGATATCATCGCCATTCACAAACAACTTAAGCAAAATGGAGTAAGCGACACGGCAAAAGACGCATGATATTGTGTCAATTCTAACCTTAAGATTATACTTTTGATCAGTTGAAGCGGATGTTCGCTTACGGGGTTTGGGGAATGGCAACACTGACCACCGCGGAATATGAGCGTTCTGCAAATCGTCATCTCAAGCGTCGCGAATTTGCGGGAGGAGCGTACCGCGGCTACCAAGCCGGCGAAACGATCTTCGAGATTGGACATCGCCGGACCCGCACCTTCTATCTAGTCAGCGGCTGGATAATATCCTGGAAGCTGCTTCCAAATGGCACACGGATGGTGTCCGATTTTTCGCTTCCCGGCGATATCGTCTGGACTGCTTCGGCGGAACTGTCTCGCGAGACGATGCAGGCGCTCTCCAACATCCGCATCTACGAACTGCCGGCGCTTGGCGATCGAAAGCCCGAGAGCGCGTCGAACGACCTTCACCGCGCGCTGCTCATGGAGATGGTGCGCCGTCAGGCCCGGCTGACCGAAAGGATGGCGAATATTGGCCGCCGGGACGCTTTTGCCCGTACGGCGCATCTTCTTCTCGAACTGGCTGTCCGGCTAGATGTCTTCCAGCATGAGTCGGTGGATGGGTTTGAATGTCCGCTGACACAGGCCGAAATCGGTGATGCCGTCGGTCTTTCGACCGTCCATATTAACCGCGTCCTGAAGGAAATGCGGCTCAGTGGCCTGCTTGTATTCAAAAGCGGCGTCGTCGAATTCCTGGACCGGAAGAAGCTTGAGGAACTGGTCGATTTCGACCCAAGCTACCTGGCGCCGCCGGGGGAGCGTCGGCTGTAAATTCCCAAAATACTTCCAGGCGGCCGGGCTCTTCGAAAGAAAGCCGACAACGCATCCCTGTGGATAATTCTATATATATGAGGATTATTCACAATACGCGTAATTCATAATGACTAGAAGGATTAGCGGTCATGTTGCCGCGCAGTACGAAATAAGTTTTAGATCTGATCTTTTATAAGTAATGATTAACATATGTTAATGACGACAGTTATAATAGATGCAAGTTTAAATTTGGGGCGTTTGAATTTCATATGAATGAAATTGTACTTTGGATCAGCAGACATAGTTTGATCTAACTGTATGATTCGCAAGTAAAGCGTATGTATTTCAAACGAGTCTCTAGTTTTGGCTGCCAATTTTGTTGAGAGTAGGAGTCGGCTATGAACGGGCAACAAATAACCAATGAAAATACTAGTGCCGCAAGGACAACCCGCCTCATTTCCTTGAAGGCGAGGGATCCGGTGCGGAGTTTGTCGTCGGCGAATTTCGTTACGACGGAAGAGCATACGGAATATCTGCTGCTGATCGATTCGCGTGCGCTTGACCGGGAGTGTCTGTCACGCAGCCTTCGCGATTACCAACCGACCTTAAACATCATTTCCGCCAATTCGCTGGAGGACTGGCAGAACCAGCATATCCAGCATGATCCCGCCGTCATCCTCTTGATGATCGGCGGAAAGAAGATCACGGACGTCGATGTGGGCCAGACGATCGCGAAATTGACCGAGAAGTTCAAATCCAGCCCGGTCGTCGTGGGCGCGGAAAGCGACGAACTTTCGCAAATCCTCAAAGCGCTGGAATACGGCGCCCGAGGCTACATACCCACAACTGTTAGTATTGGCGTCGCTGCAGAAGCAATCGGCCTGGCTCAGGCCGGGGGAATCTTCATTCCTGCAAGCAGCATTCTTGCCGCGAGACATGTCATCAGCGCGGTCAGTAGCGGAATGAACTGCGCTGAGGAACTCTTCACGCCACGTGAAGCGGTCGTAGCGGAAGCCTTGCTGCGCGGCAAGGCCAACAAGATCATCGCCTATGAAATGAAGCTTTGCGAAAGTACGGTAAAGGTTCACATCCGCAACATCATGAAAAAGCTGAATGCCACCAACCGTACGGAGGTTGCCTACAAGATCAGGGATTTCATGCATTAGTCGTGAATGGCTGTTGCTGAATTGCCTGAAGCTGAGGTGAAGGCGCTGCGTATGCTTTCGCGGGCAGGGCCGTCGCGTATACCGCCTGGTAAGAGGCGGATTGCGCGGTTGCCTGCGAAGGAGCCGAGGTCCGATGCCGCTTGATGGTCGAGAAGGAAGATATCTGAGCGTCCCCTGCGCCGTCCAGGTCGGGGGGCGCTGTTTTTCTGGATAAGACGGAAGACAGCTCGATATTCGTGAGACAAAAAGCCGGGCTCGCTTCAGCAATGAAGCGAGCCCTTCCGCAAGGAGCTTGTCGCGGTCATTAGTCCGCGAGTATTAGCTGCCGCATTTGGAATTGGCTCTACTCGGTACTGCCCCCGATCCCAAGGCAAGGATGCCATACTACTGCACGAAATCAATTAATCCCTTTGGGTTATGGGCCGGCCGCCAGTTCCTGTCTTATTCCGGCACAGGAAGCGCGTTTCAGCGGGCCATCGGGTGTAGGAGCGGCTCATCCATTTGGAGAAATGTTCAAGACCGGGAATCCGTGGTCTGATGCTCGGGAGCGGTATCACGCTTGCGTGACCGTCTCTTTACTCCTCCGATGAAGGGAGAAGGGCTCGCCGATAGGCAGGGCGGGTCCTTTTTCCTTGGCCATGCGGGATTTTATCTGCCGCTCAGCTCTTTGTGGGTCCCTTTGCCACAGCGGCGGAGACGGCGTTGACCTTGCCGCCCGGGGCATAGCCGCCGCCGATGGCGACGTTGAGCGAGACGTAGTCCTTGGCCATCTGCTGCACCGAAGCGGCAAGACTTGCCTGGGCGAGCGACACCTGGCGCTGGGCGTCGAGCACGTCGAGCAGCGAGGAGGCGCCGTCCTTGTAGCTCGCCGTCGACAGTTCCAGCGATTCCTGCGTCGTCTTGACCTGGGCGCGCAGCGCTTCCACCGTCTGGGCGTCGCGGCGTACCGCCGACAGCGCGTTCTCCACCTCCTCGACGGCGTTGAGCACTGCCGCCTTCCAGGCGAGATAGGCGGTTTTGGCGTCCGACTTGGCGATGTCGACATTGGCGCGCAGGCGGCCGCCGTCGAAGATCGGCAGGCTGAGCGTCGGGCCGAACGACCAGGTGGTCAGGCCGCCGCCGCTGCCGCCGGCCGGGTTGACCCAGGTCGGCGAGATCGCGCCGGAGAGCGAGATCGACGGATAAAGCTGCGATTGGGCGACGCCGATATTGGCGGTCGCCGCCGCCAGATTGCGCTCGGCCACGCGGATGTCGGGACGGTTGCGGATCAGGTCGGCCGGAATGCCGGAGATGATGCCGGCACGGTAGATCGGCTGGGAAGCACCCTTCTGCAGCTCGGCCATCAGCGCCGACGCCGGCAGACCGAGCAGCGTGGCGATGTGATGCGCCGAGACGCGGAAGTTGGTTTCGAGATTAGGGATTTCGGCCTGCGTCGACTGCACCAGGCCCTCGGCCTGGACGACGTCGAGCCTGGAGGCTGCCCCGGCTTCCAGCTGGAACTTGGTGAGGTCATAGGTCTCCCGGCGCGATTGCAGGTTGGCCTTCGACAGCGCGATGCGCTCCTGGAAGAAGCGGGCGTCGATATAGGTCGAGACGAGGTCCTGCAGGAAGGCCAGCCGCGCGACGTCGGCGCTGGCATAGGCCGAATCGAGCGAGGCAAGCGCGCTTTCCTTGGAGCGGCGGTACTGGCCGAAGAGGTCGAGCAGCCAGGAGACGTTGGCGTCGCCGCCGGTGGTGTTGGTGGCGCCCACCCGGGTGCGCTCCGAGCCCATCTGGCCCGACACCGTGTGCGAGGCGCCGACCACCAGGCTCGGCAGCGAGCCGGCGCCGGCAACCGTCACATTGGAGGACGCCGAATTGATGCGCTCCATCGCCTGCAGCACGTCGAGGTTCTGGTCGATGCCGCGCGCCACCAGGCTGTCGAGCTGCTTGTCGCGATAGGCCGACCACCAGGCCACCGTCGCAACATCGCCGATCTCCTTCTTCCCGCCCTCGCCGAACTTTGCCGGCAAAGGCATCTCAGGCGGCGTGTGATCCGGGCCACTCACGCAGCCTGCCAAGGTCGACGCAATCACGAAATACGCTGCGCTTCGAGCTAATGCTGTTCGCCCCCTCAATCTGCCGACCTCCTTGGTTTTGTTGAAACTACGCTAAACAGGGTTAACGAAACGTTGCATCCGTCCCCTTTCGCCCGGCCTGCTGTGGGAATTCGGCGATGCGGAAGGCTTCGTCCGGAGCCGGCTCAACCATTTAAAGCTCGCGCCTCGCGGGCGAGCCCAGCAACGGGATGCGGAGAGGGGCCGGCACAAAAACCGGCCGACGGAAACGAAAGGCGTCGCTCGGATTAACGCTCGTTGGCTCCTGGAGGCAGGGCGAGGCAGTGGCGCAAGCCATCAGGCGAGACGTCTTGCCCTCCATCCTGGCGGCTTGAGGACGGTAGCTTTGCCGCGAGGACTCCTGCGCCGGAGGCGCTTCTAAGATCGGATATATGGCGACGCCCAATGCAAGGCTGATGGAAACGCACGTTACGATGTAAAACAGCACAAACCTCATGGCACGTTATAACGGCAGTGTCCCGGCGACATATCAACCTGCCCAATATGATTAGGCAGGGCTGGAGATAACCGTCGCTATGCGCGCCCTGGCTTTTCAATGCCCTCTAAGCGCAGCAGGCATTTTTGCCGCTCGTGGGGCCGCAGCAGGCTTCAGCCCTGCGTGTTTCTTCTGCGAGCCAGCGGTCGCGCGGCTTGCAGCTTGCCGGGCGAGGTGCAAGTTCGACGTGAACGGTGCCGCCGCGCAAGACCGGCATGGCCGCGCAATAAAGCTGCATCGGCCGCACGCCGTCGCTGACTTCGAATGTCAGTCTGGCAGAACCGTCCAGTTTCACATGCTCGGTCACCTTGCGGATGATCGCGTAGAATTTTCCGGCCGGCATATGCGTGCGGTCGCCCTCTTCTATGTCCCATAGCTGGATGAAAATCTCTCGCCATGCTTCCGGGTTGGCGCCGCAGTCGAGCGCTGCGAACTCGCCGGCCTTGACTTCGGTGACGTGGTAACCCGGGTTCACGGGGCGGCCGTCGTAATGGAAAACCAAGGGCGAATCCTTGGTGCCTGCGAGGAAGTCGAGTAGCAGGCCGAGGCTGATGTCACGGTCCTGTATTTTGCTGTTGTCGATCGCGTTCATTTGCATTATTCCATATTTCAACAATTTAAGGATCATTGAAATATGGATCAACGTCAAGCCCTAAGCGCCTTCGCCGCACTTGCCCAGGAAACCCGCTTGCAGATCGTCCGCATGCTGGTGGTTGCGGGTCCGGACGGCATGGCCGCCGGTATGGTCGCGGAGAAGACGGCCGTATCGCCCTCGAATGTCTCCTTCCATCTCAAGGAGCTCGAACGCTCCGGCTTGATCAACCAGAAGCGTGAATCCCGATCCATCATCTACACTGCCAATTACGGGGCGCTAGGTGCCCTGATCCGGTTCCTCATGGAAGATTGCTGTGGCGGCAATGCCGAAATCTGCGCACCGGCTGCTGCTGTCGCTGTTTGCTGCACCCCTCAAACCACGGAGAAGCTGCAATGACCATCGATCGTGTCTATAACGTGCTCTTTATCTGCACCGGCAATTCCGCCCGCTCGATCCTAGCGGAATCCATCCTCAACGCCGAAGGCAAGGGCCGCTTCCGGGCGTTTTCGGCAGGCAGCCAGCCCAAAGGTGAGGTCAATCCCTATGCGCTGAAGGAGCTGCAGGCGCTGGGCTATCCTTCGACCGGTTTCAGCTCGAAGACCTGGGACGTCTTTGCCGAGCCGGGCGCGCCGGAAATGGATTTCATCTTCACGGTCTGCGACAGCGCCGCCGGCGAAGCCTGCCCGGTCTGGATCGGCCATCCGATGACCGCCCATTGGGGTGTTGAGGATCCGGCCGCCGTCGAGGGCAGTGAAGTCGAGAAGGGCCGGGCTTTCGCACAGGCTGCGCGGTTCCTCAAGAACCGGATCGTGGCCTTCCTGAGCCTGCCTTTGTCGTCGATCGACAAGCTCGCTCTGGAGCAGCACCTGCGCCAGATTGGCGCCATGAAAGGCTCGACGAGCAATCCCGCGAAGGCAGGATAATGGTGATGTTCGATCTGCCGCGCCGCCTGGTGTCCGAGGGTCTCGGCACCGCACTTCTCGTTGCGACTGTGGTCGGGTCGGGCATCATGGCTACATCGCTCACGCAGGATGTAGGACTGGCGTTGCTCGGCAATACGCTGGCGACCGGCGCGATCCTAGTGGTTCTGATCACCATCTTCGGGCCGGTTTCGGGAGCCCATTTCAATCCGGCCGTCTCGCTGATCCTTGCGATGTCGCGCTCGCTGCCGAAACGCGACTTCCTCTGCTACGTCTTGGCGCAAATCGCCGGCGGCGCCATCGGCACGATCGCGGCCCACCTGATGTTCGATCTTCCCGTTATCGAGCTGTCGACCAAGGTGCGCACCGGCGGTGCACAATGGTTTTCCGAAGGTGTCGCGACCTTCGGCCTGGTGGCCGTGATCCTCGCCGGCATCCGCTTCGAGCAGAAGGCGGTGCCGTGGCTGGTGGGGCTTTATATCACCGCCGCCTACTGGTTCACCGCCTCGACCTCGTTTGCCAATCCGGCTGTCGCCTTCGCCCGGTCGCTAACCGACACTTTTTCCGGCATTCGTCCGCTCGATCTTCCGGGCTTCTGGGTCGCCGAGATCGCCGGCGCGGTCGCGGCACTCTTTCTCATCACCTGGCTGCTGCAGCCGGGCGCGTCGCCAACCCTTTCACCCGAGGCAAAACTATGAAGGCCACCATCTATCACAACCCGGACTGCGGCACGTCGCGCAACACGCTGGCGATGATCCGCAATGCGGGGATCGAGCCAACGGTCATCGAGTATTTACAAACTCCGCCGTCGCGCGCGGAGCTGGTCAGGATGATCGTCGATGCCGGCCTGACGGTGCGCCAGGCCATCCGCGAGAAGGACACGCCTTACGCGGCACTCGGGCTCGACGATCCGACGCTGACCGACGACCAGCTTCTCGACGCGATGCTGAAAGATCCGATCCTCATCAACCGGCCCTTCGTGGTGACGCCGCTCGGCGCGCGGCTGGCGCGGCCGTCAGAAGTGGTCCTGGACATCCTGCCGAGCACCCATAAGGGCGCCTTCGCCAAGGAAGATGGCGAACAGGTCCTCGATGCGGAAGGCAAGCGCCTTGTCTGATCTGCCGGCAGCCTCCCGCGAACATCTGCGGCCTCTCGATCCCACAGCGCTGCGGCCGCTGTTTTCGATGCACAAGCCCCGTATCCTGATCCTCTACGGCTCGCTGCGCACCGTCTCCTACAGCAGGCTGCTCGCCCATGAGGCGGCGCGCCTGCTCGAGCACTTCGGCTGCGAGGTGCGGATCTTCGATCCGGAAGGATTGCCGCTGCCCGACGCGGCGCCGGTGAGCCATCCGAAGGTTCAGGAGTTGCGCGAACTCTCGCAGTGGTCGGAAGGGCAGGTGTGGGTTTCGCCGGAACGCCATGGCGCCATGACCGGCATCATGAAGGCGCAGGTCGACTGGATTCCGCTCTCCGTAGGATCGGTGCGGCCAACGCAGGGCAAAACGCTCGCCGTCATGCAGGTGTCGGGAGGTTCGCAGTCCTTCAATGCGGTCGGGCAGATGCGCATCCTCGGGCGCTGGATGCGGATGATCACCATCCCGAACCAGTCCTCGGTCGCCAAGGCCTTTCAGGAGTTCGACGCGGACGGCCGCATGAAACCCTCGTCCTATTACGACCGCGTGGTTGACGTTTGCGAGGAACTCGTGAAATTTACCTGGCTCACCCGCGACGCCTCCGCCTATCTCACCGATCGCTACAGCGAACGCAAGGAAGAGGCTGATAAGCTCGAACAGCGCGTGAGCCTGAAATCCATATGACCGAACGTCCGCCGATCGCCGCCATCGTCGCCCTTGGCCTCACGCAGATCATCGGCTACGGCACACTCTATTACAGCTTCAGCATCCTTGCTCCCGGCATGTCGCGGGATCTCGGCTGGCCCCCGGAGGCCGCGTTCGGGGCATTGTCCGTGGCTCTCCTGATCGGCGGCTTTACCGCCCCTGCGCTCGGCAAATGGATCGATCGCTTCGGCGCCGGGCGTATCATGACCGTGGGGTCGGCGATCGCCGCGGCTGCGTTGACCGCCTGCGCGCTGGTGCCCGGCAGAATTTCCTTCGTCGTGGCGCTGATCGGCATCGAGATTGCCTCGAACCTCGTGCAATATGGCGCGGCCTTCGCGCTGCTCGTGCAGATCCGGCCGCAGGCGGCACAGCGGAGCATTACCTACCTGACGCTTATCGGCGGGTTTGCCTCGACGATCTTCTGGCCGATCACCACGATGCTGCACGCCGAGATGTCTTGGCAGCAGGTCTATCTGGTCTTCGCAGGCCTCAATCTCCTCATCTGCCTGCCCATCCATGCCGTTCTCTCCCGGAAAATGCGCTGCAACCGCGAACGGAGTGGCAAGGCCTCACCAGCGAAACGCGTGGAAGGAACGCTTGCCGCATCGGCACGCAGGACCGGTTTCGTCCTGATGGCGCTTTCCTTTTCCCTCCAGTCGCTGGTGAGCTCGGCCATCCTCGTGCATATGGTGCCGGTGCTTTCGGGCCTCGGGCTCGGGGCGACCGCGGCATTGGTCGGGACGTTCTTCGGTCCCTCCCAGGTGCTCAGCAGGTTCACGAACATGCTCTTCGGCGGGAACCTGCCGCCGCTCAAGCTCGCCATCATCGCGGCCATGCTTATGGCCGCAGCGGTGTTCCTGCTAATCCCGACCGCGCCGTCCGTCGTTGGCGCCATCGCGTTCGCCGTTGTCTTCGGCCTGGGAAATGGCCTCTTCAGCATCGTTACGGGAACCCTTCCGCTGATGCTGTTCGGAAGCGACGGGTATGGAAAGCTGCAGGGCCGGGTGATGGCGGCGCGGCTGATCGTGTCGGCCACGGCACCCTTTGCGCTGGCGTACATGATGGGAGCCATCGGCGTCGTCTGGTCGCTGGCGCTGACATCAGCGGCAGGCGGCCTTGCCGTGCTGGTTCTGGCGGCCATCGGGCGGCTTGCCACGAACGTGTATGCATCCGAAATGAAGGCAGGGGAGGCGGCGAGTGCCACCTGATACTGCCGGTGCCCGGACGCCGCTTACCGACGCCGCAGATCGATGCTGCTGGTGATGACCGGCCTGCCGGTGGTAAGGTCGCGGTCGACCGTCCGGAGGCGCAGGCCATCGGCGCCGACCTTCTCGATGGTCATGTTTGCGTTCCGGTCACCGTTCACGGGGCGGGCCCACCGTACCGAGAGATCAATGGCATTGCCGCGGCGTTTTCCGGACAGCACGGACGGTTGTCCCGACGGCCCGACATAGGCTCCGGTATAGCGACTGCCGCTGAGCCTCAGATTTGCCGAAACCCCCCGGCGCACGACGAGAAAGCCGCGGCAGCTGCCGTTCATGGAGAAGTTGACCCTGCCCGCCGCCGTTGCGAAGCTGCACCGCACGTTGATCGGATCGCTGCCAATGCGCATTAGCACGTGGCCCGTGCCCTGCCAGTTTCCGGCAAGTGACTGGAGGAAATTGGCTTCCTGACCGGCGGCGGCAAGCGGCTGGGAGCCGGCGAGGGCGAAGGACAACAAAAAAGCGGCAGGGCGCATGGCGATTACCTCGTGAACGGATATTGCCGAACGTCTTTGAGGCAGTTCAGTTCCCGGATTGTGTGCCGCCGGAAGCGCAGCCGTCATCTGGTCGTTGCCGAAGAGATGCGCGGGCAAGCTCGACAGGTGTCTTCATGATGATTTCGCGATGCGGGAAGGGGATCGAAATGCCGGCTGCCTTGAATGCGTCCCACAATGCCATGAGCACTTGACCGCGAACGTTTGTGAGACCGTTGCTCGGATCGGAGATCCAGAACCTCAGCTTGAAATCCAGCGAGGATGCGCCAAAGGCCGTCATCCAGCAGACCGGCTGGGCGTAGGTGCCCGCAACCCGCGGAATGGTCTTGGCGGCCTCGATCGCGATGCGCGCAACCTCGTGCGGGTCGCTATCATACGAGGTTCCGAAATCAACCTCGATGCGGACATATTCACTGGAGAACGACCAGTTGACGACCTGCTGGGAAATGAAGTCTTCGTTTGGAATGAGGTACTCCTTGCCATCTCTCGTGATGACCGAGACGAAGCGGGAGCGCAGGTCGCGAATCGAGCCGAAGGTCTCTCCCAGCGTAATGGTGTCGCCCGGTTTGATGGATTTATCGAGAAGGATGATGATCCCAGATATGAAGTTGGAGACCACCTTCTGCAGGCCGAAACCGATACCGACGCCGACGGCACCTGAAAAAACCGTGAGCGCCGTCAGGTCGATGCCCGTCGCAGACAAGGCAACAGTGCCTGCAAAGACGATGAGCCCTATCTTCACCAGTTTGCTGATGAGAACCTTCAAGGACGGCGTGAGATCCGCGGACTTCTGGATCCAGTTCGACGACATGTTGCCGATCAGAACCGCTAGCCAGATCAGCGCGACGGAAAGGACGATGGCCTTCAAGACGAGCAGCATCGAGAGGCGAACGGCACCGAGATTGATGGCGACGTCATCGAGTGCTGCAAGGAGCGCCCGGTCCAGCCCAAGCGCGTAAAGCGCAAAGTAGAGCCAGCCCGCGGCGGCGACGACACGGGCCAGCATCTGGTTTCGAATGATGCGCGTGAGCACCGAGATGACGAACCACGCCACCACCAGGGTGAGGGCAGTTCCCATCAGCCACCGGTGGGAGGGCCATGCAAAGCGCAACAGCACTACATCGGCAATCGCCAGCAGCACAATCAGAAAGAGCCACCGCGTTCGCCGCATGAAAGCGATAATGACGCGAAGCAGATCCGGATTTCCCTTGATGGTGCGGGCGCGCGATTCCAGTGCCGGCTCGATCCGTTTTGCCAGCCAGCCGGAAAGCAGGTAACCGGCGACAATCAGGGCGGACTGATAGAGCGTCCACTCATTAAGAAGGAAAGCCTGCAGCCAGGATCCGGCAGCGTTGACCGCCTCGAGGAAATCCATCGTCGTTCTCTCGCGATTCTGCAGGATAACCAGCGGGAGCGGGGTTTTGTTCAAAATCCGGGTTCCGACGCAATTTTCCCGATCATTATCGAGATAAGCGCGGGTGAGGTTCAGTCGAGGCGCGGGGTTTCTTGGCGCTAGCGGCTGCGGGCAGTGCGGGGCCGGTTTACAGTGCGGAGCTTTGTGAACGACGCGTCCCCGCCCGCAACAGGGCAATTTGCAATGACAGTGCCGTTCGTTGTAACCATTCTGACCGCTTGATTTTAGAGGAGATGCAGCATGGACCGGTTCACCGGCGGTTGCCTGTGCGGCAACGTCCGAATCGTGGCGTTGGGACTCCCATACCGGGTCGGCGTTTGTCACTGTCTCGACTGCCGCAAGCATCATGGGGCACTCTTTCACGCTTCCGCGGTGTTCCCTCAGGATGCAGTGACGATCGATGGCGAAACACGCGACTACGCCGGGCGGTTTTTCTGTCCCCGTTGCGGTTCCTCCGTTTTCGGACGCAGCGCAGATGAAATCGAAGTGAACCTAGGATCCTTGGATGCCCCTGATCAACTGATGCCAACCTACGAACTCTGGACCGTCCGTCGCGAGTCCTGGTTGCCGCCATTTCCGCTCAAGAGACGATACGACCGCGATCGTGACGCCACGGGTCGCTTTGAGGAGTAGGTCGCGCGAACGATACGAAGGTCTATCGCAAGAAGATCAGCATCTCGACCGTGCTGGCCGGACAGAAACTGGGACTCAAGGACGTCGACGACGGCATTTGGCTCGTCAGCTTCATGAATTGTGATCTGGGATGTATCGACCCTGGAGCAGAGAACTTTGCAAACCATCGACAACCCGTTCTGCACGAGGTTGTCACCCATGTTTCAAGTGCGTTCTGTTGCCTATGTCTTCTCTATTCGGCGTGTTGGGGTCAATCGCTTACGAGCGTCTCCGCCTCTTCATCTTCAGCAGGTCCTCGCTTCTGTTCGGGATCGGCGTTTCGCCCTCCCAGCATGGTTAGGAGAATGAGGCGGTTCAATCGATCATGCTGGAGCGTGGCTGGTGGCCGTGAGAAGGGATTATTTCTTATCTGGGTGACACGACGACGGACGGCGTACTCATCAGCCACTTCCGCGACAGAGGATTCGACTTCGATCGTTATGCCTGTGGCCATGTGGTCGAAGACGATCGCAGCTTGTCGTCTCCGGTGAGCTCGGCTGCTCGATTGCGCCGGTCCGCTTTGGTGTGCCGCCGGAGATCGTCGTCATCGACCTCGGTTGAGAGGACCCCGGCCGCATGGCTTAGGCGCGCGGCCGAATGATGTATTTCGGTGTGGCGGCGTGCTCGCTATGATCCGGCAGAGAAAGAGGCGGTCGTCGACGTCGGGCGAGCGCTTTTTCCTGCCTGCCTCGCCCCCACGAAGGCGACCGGCGGCTTAAAGGTCATTCCATCGAAGGGGAGAAGGCATGCTGGCGCGGCGCGGGTTCCTCACACTTCTCGGCGGGCTGGTGATGGCGGGATTTGGTACCAGCACCTATGCCGTGGGGGTCGAGCCGTTTCAGCGGCCGCTGGTAACATCCTATGCGTTGCGGCCTGCCAACTGGCCGGCGGGCCTCAAGCTCAGGGTCGTTGTCCTGGCCGACATCCATGCTTGCGAGCCTTGGATGCCGGTGCATCGGATTGCCGGCATCTGCGATCAGGCCAGTGGGCTTGGCGGCGACATCATCCTCCTGCTCGGCGACTACATGAGCAGCCTGCGCCTGACCGGCTTCGTGGAACCGGCCCGTTGGGCCGAGGCATTGGCACGGCTGAAGGCGCCGCTCGGTGTCCACGCGATCATAGGCAATCACGACTGGCTCAACGATCCCGTCGCCCGGCTGGCCGGTCATGGTCCGACGCTGGCCCACAGCGCGCTTGCCGGCGTCGGCATCCCGGTTTACGACAATCGTGCGCTGCGACTAGAAAAGGACGGACGATCTTTCTGGCTCGCCGGTCTGGCCGATCAACTCGAGCCAACCTATCCGGCACCAGACGGCTCTGGCATGATCCCCGGGCTCGATGACCTGCCCGGCACGTTGGCTGGCATCGATGGCGATGATCCGATCATCCTGATGGCCCACGAGCCGGATATCTTCGTCGATGTCCCCCGGCGCGTTTCGCTGACGCTCGCCGGCCATACCCATGGCGGGCAGGTGAGGTTCCTGGGCTATTCACCACTTGTCCCGTCGCGATACGGCAACCGCTATGCCTACGGGCATATCGTCGAGCACGATCGCCACTTGATCGTCTCCGGTGGATTGGGTCTTTCGAATTTGCCGATCCGGATCGGATCGCCGCCGGAGGTCGTTGTCATAGACATCGGCTAAGGGCAATGCTTGCCGTCGTTCCTGTCGCAAGTTGCGTGCTATATCGCCTACGCGCCTTCCGCGGGCTGTTTGCCGAGCGCGGCCTGCCGGCGGCGATCCGCAGTGACAACGGCTTGCCGTTTGCCAGTCCAAACGGGCTCTACAATCTGTCCAAGCTGTCGGTGTGGTGGCTGAGGCTCGGCATCGTCCTCGAGCGCATCAGGCTGGGCCGTCCCCAGGAAAACGGCCGGCATGAGCGCATGCACCTGACGCTGAGGAAAGAGGCGACCCGGCCGCCGGGCAAAAACATCCTCCAGCAGATCGACTACCCCTTCTACGATCGCGATGCGCTCATCGAAGCTGTCAATTTCGGCCCTGACCAGCTGACAACTCTCGCGATAGACTATTGGACTCATCCTGATTTCGTACCGGGTTTTCTGCCTTAGCTATGCGGCGTCGGCGGCGATCGGCGCTCTGGCTTCACTTGCCATCCGCAATGCAGGGTATCTGCTGGCTCGCCGCGTTACAGCGGCTTGAGGGCGCTATCCAGGTGCGGGACGCTTTGCGGTTCAAATCTCGTCGGTGAAATGGCGCGCCGGACGAGATGAAACGGGGCATCGCTATGTCATTGCTGCGCCTGTTGATTTCTGAGAACATCTCCACGAGTGAGAAGGGCAGACTCACCTCGCACGCTGCCGAACGACGGCGTGGACAAGCAAGCGCTCTGCACGAGCCTGTCGCGCACGGTCAGAAGCTGACCGAAGCGATCCATGTGCGCCAGCCCCTGCTGATCCACCAGAAGCTCCACTGGACCGCCAATCCGGCAGCGACGAACGCAAGAACGAAGAGAATCGGTCGCGCGCTCTGGCTCGCGTCGAGCTCGCGTTGCAGGACGGCGGCCACACGTCCGGTTTCCGACGGAAACGAGCGGACACCCTCTAGCAGGTCGGCGGCATGGGCACGGAACCTCGTCGCGAATTCGGCATACGAGAGCTCGGCCCCTCCGGTATTGCTGCAGAGGGCGGCGGTTGTGGCGGCAGGAAAGGCTATTTGTAGCTGGCGGGTTTGAAAGCTTTTTGAGGATCGTTCACATTCTTGAAAGAAAATTTAGGAACCTGAGGATATTTTCAGGGGCGGCAGGATTCTTGAAAGATTTCGTGGCCGCCAGATGATTGAACGTTTTCTTAGGGAAATGCTAAATCCTGAACGTTTTTTTAGGAGCCTGAACGTTTTTTGAGGCTTCACCCTCACAAGTTCGAGAACTCTCCCGCGAAGTTCTGCACCCACTTCGGCACCGCCGCCGATGGTGACGAGATAGGGCTGAGGGATTGCCTTCTTGGCAGTCGCGCGCGCCTGCTGGAAATGCCCGGGGTCTTTTAGGGCCTCGTCGCCGCGCGATCCGAAGCACATCACGGGCTCCGACGAGCGGCCCCAGACCGCCTTCACGCCCATGATCTGGTCAACCGACCCGGCCACCTCTTCGAATGTAGGCATAGACTATACTTTACGCTCCAGCACATCGGCCAGCTGGGCGACAAGCCGGCTGCGGGCGTCGCGAGATAGCTTGTCGAGATTGAGTTGCTTCCACCTGACAGCGGGAAGTTCGTCAGCGCCTTCGACGCCAAGCAACGACCAGTCCGGTTCACCTTTTTTGAAGCCCAGCAGGAAAGCCCTGTGCTCTTCCGGCATGCCGGCCGCCACAGCGGCAATCAGTTCCTCGCGCGTTGCCAGTAGAGCGTCGAGCACGACGGGCTCTGCCGTCATGCCGTCGAAACCTTGCGCAAATTCCTGCGCAATATCCTTGCGGCGCGGCACGAGGACTTCTGAGATCGGCCTGTCATGGCTGATAAGATAGACGATAAAAGCGCGCCGAAGATCGTCGCTGATCCCTTCATTGGCGAAAAGATCCCTGACATCGAACAGGTCACGCGGATGCTGGCGGTCGAGGGCCGCCATGATCTTCCCCGCATATAGATCAGAGAAGGAAACCACCTGCATTTCCACGAAACCGAAGGCATCTTCGACGGTCGGCGATACGGCCCTCGCTTCCGGCTCGAACACGCAGCCGCGCAATACGGGCGTCACCTCAATCTTTATTTGCGCATCAGTTCCCTGAACCATCAACTTGGTGACGATCTTCTCGCGCGCATTCACTACTTCGTTGACGCGCGCGCCGCGCAGACCTGTCCTGAGCGCCGCCGCAATGCGCTTCATTCCTGCATCAATGGCGGCCAGCGACTCTGCACGGGGAGCGACTGGCAAATAGGTCAGATCGATATCGACCGACAGACGCGGCATATCACGGACAAAGAGGTTGATCGCCGTGCCGCCCTTGAGCGCGAACTCCTGCTCCGCCGCGACGAAAGGCACGGCGGCGATCAAAAGGGCAACCTGGCGTCTTAGCGATCATTCAGGGGCACCAAGATCCTCCGGCACGGTTATGAGGTATTTCGGATCCAGCTTCCCGCCTCTGACGAGCATACGCTTGCCGCTGCCAAGGCTGATCTCTTCGCGCCTTATCTGCTTCAGCCACGGCGGCGCATGGCGATCGGCGAAGAAGAAGAACAGCCGCTTGACCTTTACGCTCCGGCAATCCGCAAGCAGCGTCTGCAGACGCCGTGGGCTCAAGGTATTCAGGCTTTGAACCATCATGTCGACGAGGTGAAAGCTCTCGTGACCCGGCAGCTCGTCGAGCATTTCGAGCAGCGCCCGCTCGGGCGTCGAAGCCATAAGCGGCCAATCCGACGGCCCCGGCAATTCCCGCAGCATGCCGGCCTGCAACGCGTCCTTTTCGGCCGCGAGAGTGTTGAACAGCACCTGCGACCGGTGAAAACGGAATGACTCTTTCAACGGTAGCTTGAAGAGCCAGCCGGGAGGCGGCTCCGTCCCGTAAAGGTGGATCGTAGACGGGCCAGTCGGTGACAAATAATGGCTGAACCCTTGCAGGTCGAGCGCGGTGCGTCCGCCGACCGTAAGGGCGCGTCCCATGAGCTTCTGGAGGGAAACGACGGTTTTCTGCCAGTCGAGTTCGCCGAGTGGACGTTTGTAAGTGCCGCGCACTGGCTGAACCAGCCAACCCGCCGAAACGTACTGGCTGCGCAGGCTAGTAGAATAGCCGTGCCGCTCCATCCATGCCGCATCGGCCAATAGGCCCTCTGGAAGGGTTCTTTCAAGTTGGTTTAGCTTTCCGCTGTTTCGCCCAGTCATACTTAGTAAACTAACACAAACTCAAACCAACTTCAAGGTTTGGAAAGCCTCGGAATTACAAAGCAATACTAGGTAAAATCACGCTTCCGTAAACCGACACACGTTCCAGAGGCAGCGCTATAGAACTTCAAACGGCCAATCCTCGCCCAGGACGCCCGCGACTTCGCACCTCGACGCCGTTCCGGTAGGCGACATGCCGGAGGTCGTCGAGGATCCGGTCGGCGGCCGCCCGGTCGAAGCGGGTTCGCCCCCGTGTCCGAAACAAGGCGGTCTTTAACCGTTCGAAGTGGCCGGCGTCGCTCACTCCCTTCCAGCCGGTGACCTTCGGCAATTCGGCAGTCGTCATGGATTCGATGGTCATGCTTTCTCTCCTCTAACCGTGTACCTGCGCTGAGGGCCGGGGGGCAGTTCACTTCAGCGAACTTAGATGCGAATCGCCAAAGACAACACCGATTTCATCTGCGAAACAGACGGAGTGCCGTGCTCCCAGCGGCGAAATCAACGATGCCTGATGCGATGAGACCGCCTGAAGGCGACGTTAGGTAGACGCCACGCGCTTGCCGGAAAACACTTGCAGATCACGGTCGCCGTCGCCACCATGAAAGATGGAATCGTGAAAAATCGAGCGGAAGCTTACACTTAGTTCGCTTCGTGAACGTTTCTGTCCGGCCATGATAGCCGTTTCATTTCACGTAATTGGGGGTGCATTTCATGGCTATGGGGCAGCCTTCACTGAGGCCCGTCACATAAACTTAGAAGCTGTTTCATTGAAATTGTTTAGCTTTTTCGCTCGCCCGCTTTCAAAAACTTGGAATCTAAAACGACAATTTTAGAACGCCCGGCACCCAAGAACCACAATTTTAGAATGGCTCATCGCACGTTTTGAAGCTGTCTCAGGGTGGATCGATTCTCGACCGGCGGCAACAAAAAAGGCGCCGCCCGCTAAAGGCAGCGCCTTCTGTTGGAACTACAGAAGCGCCCTTTGCAGCCGTTCCACGTGCCAGCCGTGGGTGACTGCTCAGGGCGACAGGTGTAAGCTGTATATCCTCGACTCGTGGGAAAGCGCCTCAGAGCAATCCGAATTCGACCATGTCAGAGGATGCTAGGTCATGCCCGACATCGGAGACTGGCTCGCCAGCATCAGGCTTGAGCGGTATCGCCAAACCTTCTTGAAGAACGGCATCGATCTCGATGTCGTCGACGATCTCACCGATGCCGACCTCAACGAGCTCGGACTGTCCCTTGGTGACCGCAAGCGTTTTCTCAGGGCGGCCGCGACTCTGGCTCAGCAGTCGCCGCCGCCCACGGCGGCACTACGTCCCTCCGTGTCACCGATCCACAGCGAGGCGGAACGGCGACAGCTTACGGTGATGTTCTGCGATCTCGTTGGATCGACAGCACTCTCCGCCCGCCTCGATCCAGAAGACCTACGGCAGTCGATCGTTGCGTACCGTGCTTGCGCCACCGAGATCGTCGGCCGGTACGACGGTTTTGTTGCCAAGTATATGGGCGACGGCGTCCTCGTATACTTTGGCTATCCGCAGGCTCACGAGGAAGATGCCGAGCGGGCCGTGAGGGCCGGCCTGGCGGTCGTTGAGGCCGTCGACCGGCTGGATGCGGCAGGCGAGCACCTGGCTGTTCGGATCGGAATCGCCACTGGCCTGGTCGTGGTGGGTGACATCATCGGCACCGGCGAGGCCGAGGAATGCAGCGTCGTAGGTGAAACGCCGAACCTGGCGGCCCGCCTACAGGAGTTGGCCGGATCCGGCACGGTGGTCATTGCCGAAGCAACGCGCGCACTGCTGCGGGGCCAGTTCAAGCTCGAAAGCATCGGACTGCGGCCGATCAAAGGTTTTTCCGGGGCGGCTGAAGCGTTTCGGGTGCTCGGCGAAGTGCGTAGCGACGACCGCTTCGAGGCCGGTCACGCGACCGTGCTGCCGTTGGTCGGCCGTGACCCGGAACTCGCATTGTTGGTCGATCGCTGGACTCAGGCAAAGGCCAAGGAAGGTCAGGTCGTCCTGCTCGAGGGTGAGGCTGGAATCGGCAAGTCGCGTCTCGCCCTGGCCCTTCGCGAGCGTCTCCTTCGAGAACCACACAGGTTGCGCCGCTACTTCGCCTCGCCATACCACATCAACAGCGCGCTTCGCCCGGTGATTGGCCAGCTTGAACAGGAAGCGGGATTTGAACGCGAGGATTCATCGGTCGTGAAGCTCGCCAAACTCCAGGCGCTGATCGCGGAACAGGTCGGTGAGGTGAGCGAAGCGCTTCCATTGTTGGCCGAGCTTCTCGGAATTCCAGGCGCTGGCCGCGGTCCAATACTGGATCTCGCGCCCCAACAGCGTAAGAACCGAACCTTCGACGTGCTCATCGCCCAGCTTGGCAGACTGGCTGCGAAGCAGCCAGTGCTCCTGGTGCTTGAGGACGCTCACTGGCTGGACGCGAGTAGCCTAGAGCTGTTCGGCTTGTTCGTGAACCACATCCGGCAGCTCCCGGTGCTGCTGGTCATTACCCACAGGCCCGAGTTCGTCCCGCCTTGGCGTAGTTACCGGCACGTGACAAAGGTAGTCCTGAATCGCCTCGACCGGGTGCACGCTCAATCGCTGGTCGAACGGCTGACCGGCGGAAAGGCACTGCCTGCCGGAGTGCTCGATTACATCCTGGCCAACACCGATGGCGTACCGCTGTACCTTGAGGAGTTGACCAAAACCATGCTCGAATCTGGTCTCCTGGGAGTGGCCGGCGATCAGCTTGGACTGGCTGCACATATGCCGCCGCTGGCGATCCCGGTAACGCTGTACGACTCGCTGATGGCCCGCCTCGACCGCCTCGGGAGGGCCAAGGTGGTGGCCCAGATCGGCGCCTGCATTGGGCGCGAGTTCTCCTATGAGCTGATTGCGGCGTTAGCAGTGCTCGATGAGCATGAGCTGCAGAGGAGCCTTGATCAACTGGTTGCTACTGAGCTAGTTTTTCGGCGCGGAAGCCCCCCTAACGCGATCTACAGCTTCAAGCACGCGCTCGTCCGAGATACCGCATATCAGTCGCTCCTCAAGAGCCGCCGCCGGGAACTACATCGCCGTATTGCGCAGGTCTTCGAAGAACTCGCCCCACATGTCGTGTCCGCTCAGCCGGAGCTCCTGGCCCATCATCTGACGGAGGCAGGAGAGCTGCCGCAAGCCGTCGTGTTCTGGCACCGGGCCGCCGAGCACGCAAACGAGCGGGCGGCGAATACCGAGGCCGTCGGCCATTTGGCCAAGGCACTCGACCTGCTCGCCCAGATGCCCGAGAATCCGGAGCAACTCGAGCTTGAGCTGACGTTGTTGATCACCATGGGACGAGTGCTTACCGCCGCGAAGGGCTATGGCCACCCGGAGGTCGAGCGCGTCTACAACCGTGCTCTCAACCTGGCGGAGCGGATCCAGGAAACGCCCAGGCTGTTCCCGGTGCTCCTCGGTCTCACCATTCATCATGCGGTGCGGTCCGAGCTTTCCGCGGCGCGGGACCTTGGCGAACGGCTTCTGAGGTTGGCGCAGCAGATCTCGGATCCTGTGCTCGTGGTGGAAGCGTCCTATGCTTTGGGTATTACCTGCTCCTGGCGCGGCGAATTCGCCTCGGCATGGAAGCACTTCGAGCACGGGATCAGCCAATACGACATCGCCCAGCACCGGGCCCATCTAGCGCTCTATGGACAGGATGGAGGACCGATCTGCCTGTGCCGTGGCGGCATGGCGCTGTGGTATCTCGGCCACGATGACCGGGCGCTGGAGCTGATGGACGAGGCGCTCGCCATGACCGCGAGCCTCAGGCATTTGTTCAGCCGTGCCTATGTACTGACATGGGCGGCGATTTTGCAGGTGCATCGACGCGACATCGCCAAGGCGCAAGAGGCGGCGGAGTTGGCGTTGGCGTTCGCGGCCGAACACGAATTTCCATTCTGGCACACCCAGGGAGTCTTCCTGCAGGGGTGGGTGCTGGCGGAGCGGGGCCTGATCGCGGAAGGCATCGAGCGGTTGCGAGACGGGTTGGCTGGCATGCAGGCGATCGGGTCAGGAATGACGGCGCCTTGGGCGATGGGCTTACTCGCGGAGGCGCACGGAAAGGCTGATCGTTTTGCCGAGGGTAGCACCTTGATTGATGAGGCGCTTACCATTGTCGCACGCACTGGCAACCGCTGGTGCGAGGCGGAGCTGCATCGGCTCAAGGGCGAACTCATATCATCGAGCTCAGAGTGCGATCCTGCCGAAATCGAGGCGTGCTTCAGCCGTGCGCTCGACGTCGCCCGCATGCAGGATGCGAAGATGTGGGAACTGCGCTCGGCGGTGAGTTTGGCCCGGCTTTGGCGAGCACAGGGTCTTAGAGCGCAGGCCTGCGAGCTGCTCATGCCGCTCCTCGGCTGTCTCTCTAACCTCCACGGGACGCTCGATCTTCAGGATGCTCAAGCGGTCCTTGAGAGCTGCGGAGGTAGTAAATCGAGCACCTGAACACTTGCTCCGCTGCAACGACTTTGTCGTAACTCCCGACCCAGCCACTAACTTATTTGTGGAACTCAACCAGGTTGAGGTGCCAAACGGGCTCGCAGCAGGGACTTTGCGGGCGTCAACCTTGCCGTCATTGGGTTCGCGCCGTAAGATCAGCGGATCTGCGTGAGGCGCGCGTCATCGCCTCGATCTGGCTGTCTCAAACCCCAAACCTGCGCGCAGTCTAAAATTCACGTTCGATCAGTTTCACATTTTTTGGCTGAAGACTAGCGACCGGCTGAGAAGGCCCTCACGAACCCAAATGGGGTGCCTTTTTGCCTATGATTCTAAAATTGTGGCCTCACCATTCTAAAATTTAGCGGGTCCATTCTGAAAATATGTGACGGAACTCATTCTGCCCGACCTGTTGGGGTGGACGGCCCCCGAGCGGCATCGAAATGTGCCAGAGTGAGCCGTTAACGATCTCAAACGAAGGAGCCGTCCGTGGATCAGATTATCCGTATTGGCATGGATACGTCAAAGCACGTCTTTCAATTGCATGGTGTAAACGCCGCCGAGCAACCGATCTTGCGCAAGAAGATGCGCCGCAAGGAGATGGTGGATTTCTTTGCGAATTGCCCACCGACCGTGATTGCGATCGAAGCCTGCGGCGCTTCGCATCACTGGGCCCGGTTGCTGACGGGGCTCGGACATGAGGTCAAGCTGATCGCGCCACAACTGGCGAAGCCCTACGTCAAGCGCGGCAAGAATGATGCGGCCGATGCCGAAGCGCTATGCGAGGCGATGAGCCGTCCGACGATGCGGTTCGTTCCGGTGAAGAGTGCGGATCAGCAAGCCGCGCTGATGCTGGTGGGCATGCGCGAGCGCGCTGTCGCCGCACAGACGCAGCTTGCCAATACAATTCGTGGCTATGCAGCTGAGTTCGGGCTGACGGCGGCCAAAGGCATGTCTCATATTCCGCTCCTTCTGGAACGCACCATGATTGATGAAAGCGTTCCGGCTGTGGCGCGTGAGCTGTTTACGTCTCTCGCTGAGGAATTTGCGCAGTTGGGGGATCGCCTGAAAGAGGTGGAGGCAAAACTGATGGCCTGGTATCGCAACAATGAATGTTGTCGCCGTCTTGCAAAGATCCCTGGTGTCGGACCGATCGGCGCGGTCTTGCTGGCGATGAAAGCTCCGGCCCCGGAACAGTTTACATCCGGAAGGCAGTTTGCCGCCTGGATGGGCCTAACGCCCAGAGACCATTCGACTGCGGGCAAAGTCAGGCTCGGTGTCATCACGAGGGCCGGCGATGAGACCTTGCGCAAGACATTGGTCGTGGGTGCGACCTCGCGGCTTCAACAGGTAAGAGCGGGACGTGGAAAGAGCACTTCGCCTTGGCTCATCGAGTTGCTCAAGCGCAAGCCACCCAAGCTCGTGGCTGTCGCGCTGGCCAACAAGATCGCCCGGATCGCCTGGAAGATAATGGTGACCGGCGAGGACTACAAAGGTAATGCTCGCGACCGGCTCTGGCCTGCGCAGCATAGAGAGATCAGTCAGGTCTAGGTTAGCAGGTTACAGATGCTGCCGTGCCGATCTGATGCGTGAACTTGCAAGGAACGAGCAGATGGTGTGATCGATCGATCCGAGACGTGGGACACTCCGTATCTCTCAGTGGCCGTTGAAGGTCGCCGACCTGTTTGGAACTCACGTCGCGGAACCCATCTTGGCCAGCGTTCATGTGCGAGCGCAACAACAGGCCGGACATATGAACGCAAGCGATCTCGATCAAATCATCATAGGAGTTCTTGCAGGGAGGGGGCCGTCCACATATGAGAGATAGGTGACGTTTTGTACCGGAGACATGGGTGACACTTTTCGCTTTTTGGCGGGAGGTGTTGATGCCGTGGAAAGAGACTTCGGTGATGGAGGAACGTCTACGATTTGTCGCCCGGCTATTAGAGGGCGAAGGCATGAGCGATGTGTGCCGTGCATTCGGCATCTCGCGCAAGACCGGCTACAAAATCTTCAATCGCTATAAGGACGACGGCCTGGAGGCACTGACGGATCGGTCTCGACGGCCGGTGCGTTATGCCAACCAGCTGCCTGAGCCGGTCGAGGCGATGATCGTCTCGTGCAAGAAGAGCAAGCCGCATTGGGGTGCCAGGAAGATCAGGGAGCTTTTGGTGAAGCGCCTGGCCGGCGATGTGCGCGTGCCGTCGAAGAGTACGGTGCATGCCGTTCTCGATCGACATGGTCTGGTCGCCCATGCCCGCAAGCGGCAACGACATCGAGCCGAAGGGACAGCCTTGTCACAGGCATTACTGCCGAACGATCTGTGGTGTGCCGACTTCAAGGGCGAGTTCAAGCTCGGCGATGGCCGATACTGTTACCCGCTGACGGTCACCGACCAGGCGTCACGTTATCTTCTCGCCTGCGAAGCCTTTGAATCGACACGAGAACGGGCTGTCTTCGACGCGTTCCGGCGGCTGTTTACCGAATGCGGCCTGCCGACGGCGATCCGCAGCGACAACGGCTTGCCGTTCGCCAGCCCCAACGGGCTCTACAATCTGTCGAAGCTGTCGGTGTGGTGGCTGAGGCTCGGGATCACGCTGGAGCGCATCAGGCCGGGCCGTCCCCAAGAAAACGGCCGGCATGAGCGCATGCACCTGACGCTGAAGAAAGAGGCGACCAGACCACCGGGCAAAAACATCCTCCAGCAGCAGGCCCGCTTCGACGCTTTCGTCAGCGAATTCAATCAGGAGCGGCCGCACGAGGCGCTCAACATGAAGGTGCCGGCAGATCTCTACGTCGCTTCGTCACGCCCCTATCAGGGCCTGCCGGAGATCGACTACCCCTTCCACGATCGCGATGCGCTGGTGACCAATTGCGGCCGCATCTGCATCTACCGCAAGAAGGTCAACATCTCGACCGTGCTGGCAGGACAGAAACTGGGACTCAAGGAAGTCGACGACGGTATTTGGCTCGTCAGCTTCATGCATTATGATCTGGGATATATCGACCTGGAGCAGAGGACCTTGCAAACCATCGACAACCCGTTCGGCACGAGGTTGTCACCCATGTCTTAGGTACGATCTGTTACCGATGTCTCCGGGTCGGACAGAGAGGAAGTGGCGCACCCGACAGGATTCGAACCTGTGACCTTTGGAATCGGAATCCAACACTCTATCCAGCTGAGCTACGGGTGCATGCCTAAGGCGGTTTTGAATCGCCTGTCCGATGGCTGGTTCTTAGCCTAGCTTGCCCTTCGCTTCAATCTCTTAAATTGAAAAGTCCGCCATTCTTGCGAGCGGCGGACTTTGGTGTTCACGGGGCTATCCGTTCAGACCTGCATGGCGCCGGGGCCCGGGATCGCCTTTGGCGGCACCTTGCCGAGGATGATCATGCCGAGTACCTCGTCCTTGGTGACGTCCTCGGTGCGGGCATGGCCGACGACCTGGCCGTTTTTCATCACAGAGACGCGGTCGGCGAGGTCGAAGACGTCGTGGATGTCGTGGCTGATGAGGAAGATGCCGATGCCTTCCTTCTTCAACTGCTTGATCAGTTCGCCGACCTGCGCCGTTTCCTGGGGACCAAGGGCCGCCGTTGGCTCGTCCATGATCAGGATGCGGGCGTTGAAGAGGATCGCGCGCGCGATCGCCACCGACTGCCGCTGGCCGCCGGAAAGCGCCTTGACCGGCTCCTTGAAGCGCTTGAAGTTCGGGTTGAGGCGCCCCATCACCTCGCGGGCCGAGGCCTCCATGGCGACGTCATCGAGCGTGCCCCACTTCGTTCGGATCTCGCGGCCGAGATAGAGGTTGGCTGCCGCATCGACGTTATCGGCGACGGCGAGCGTCTGGTAGATCGTCTCGATGCCGTATTTCTTGGCGTCACGCGGGTTGCGGATGTCGGCCGCTTCCCCGTTGATCAGGATGTCGCCGCTGTCGCGCTTGTAGGCGCCGGAGAGGATCTTGATCAGTGTCGATTTGCCGGCGCCGTTATGGCCGAGCAATGCTACGACTTCGCCGGGGTAGAGGTCGACCGAGGCGTTGTCGACGGCATGGATGCCGCCGAAGGAGATCGAGATGTTTTTCAGTTCCACAAGGGGAGTGCTTTGATGTGTCATGGTTCGGACTCCTCTTACTTGGCGCGGGCGCGGTAGACGGTGTCGAGCCAGACGGCAACGACGAGGACGGCACCGACAACGATTCTCTGGAACGGGCTGTCGATGCCAAGAAGCACCATGCCGGACTGCAGCGACTGCATGACGAGTGCGCCGAGCATGGCTCCGGCGATGGTGCCGGTGCCGCCCGCAAGCGACGTGCCGCCGATGACGGCAGCGGCGATGGTATAAAGCTCGTCCAATTCGCCCTGCGCGTTCGTTGCGGCATTGAGGCGGGCAGTCGAGATTGCACCGGCGATGGCGCAGAGCAGACCCATGAGCGCGAAGATGCGTATCGTGACCCAGCGGGTCTTGATGCCGGCGAGCTCGGCTGCCTCCGGGTTGCCACCGATGGCGAAGACATACCGGCCGAAGCGCAGGCGCGTGGCGATGAAGGTCATGATCGCGCCGACGATGACGGCGATCAGGACCGGCACTGCAATGCCGTAGGGAATATCGAGGCCGGTCTCCGGCCAGGGGATGCTGTTTGCCTCCGCATATCTCTTGGCGATGTTTGTCGGCCAGTAATAGTTGTTGGCGACGGCGATCGCGCCGAGCACGAGCACGCAGCCGAGGGCAGACAGGAAGTATTCGGCCCAGAGCGGGCGCCGCGGGAAGCCGAAACGCCGGCGCTGGCGGCGGGAATTGACGATGCTGGCAACGATGGCGAGGCAGGCGATGACGCCGACGATCCAGCTCCAGGTGGCGCCGATCGAGCCATCCGTACCACCGCCCATGATGCGGAAGTTGATATCCATCGGCGCGACCGTCTGGCCGCTGGTGACGAACCAGGTGGCGCCGCGCCAGACTAGAAGCCCGCCGAGGGTGACGATGAAGGACGGCACGTTCAGGAAGGCGATGATCATGCCCTGGAGCATGCCGATCGATCCGCCGACGATAAGGCCGGCAGCAAGCGTGATGATCCAGGTGGCGGGGCTGTTGAAGCCGAGATATTGCGGCAGCACCTGCGCCTGCAAGACGCCCATCACCATGCCGCAGAAGCCGAGCATGGAGCCGACGGAAAGGTCGATGTTGCGGGTGACGATCACCAGCACCATGCCGGTCGCCATGACGGCGACAGAAGAGGTCTGGACCGAAAGGTTCCAGAGGTTCCGCGGCGTCAGGAAGAGGCCGCCGGTCATGATCTGGAAGCCGATCCAGATGATCAGCAGCGCGCCGACCATGCCGAGAAGGCGGGTGTCGATCTCCGTCGCGCGGAAGAAACGCGCCACCGGATTGGCCTCCGCATTGCGCGGCCCGTTGGAAGTCGTGGAATGTACCGTGTCGGCCATGGGTTTGCCGTTCCCCCATCTTTTGGGCAAGCCGCGGAGCTTTTGTTAGCCACCGTCCGCCGCCTACGTCCTGTTCTTAAACTATCACCATCACCGATCTTTGCAGATCCGGTCTCAGCGGCCATGATGGCATCGGGTCGGGATGGGCAATGGTGCGGTCGGGTCAGCGGTCGCTACGGGGCTGCCGCCGGACGTTGATCCGCATCCGGCGCCGCAACGGTTTGCCGTTGCGGCGCCGGCATTATTTTCAACCTATCGGCAGCGATTTAGTTGCAGGCAGCAATCGAACCGGCCTTGACGCCCTGGCAGGCTTCCGCCTTGCTGATCCAGCCCGCGTCGATGACGACGTTGAGGTTGTCCTTAGTGATCGGCAGCGGCTTCAGGAACACGGACTGCATGGCGACGCCCTTCGGGCCGCCGTTGAAGGTCTCAACGCCTTCGATTTTGTCCATGGTCTTGCCAGCGGCGAGATCGAGAGCGATTTCGGCAGCGCGCTTGCCGAGCTCGCGGGAGTCCTTCCAGACTGAGACCGTCTGCGTGCCGATGGCGACGCGGTTGAGTGCTGCCTTGTCGGCGTCCTGGCCGGAGACCGGGACGGAGCCGGCGAGGCCCTGTGCGTCGAGAGCGGCGATCGCGCCACCGGCCGTGCCGTCGTTCGAGGCAACAACGGCATCAACCTTGTTGTCGTTGGCGGTCAGGAACTGCTCCATGTTGCGCTGCGCGTTTTCCGGCTTCCAGCCGTCGGTGTAGGCTTCGCCTACACTCTTGATCTTGCCTGCATCGATCGCGGCCTTCAGCACTTCCATCTGGCCTGAGAACAGGAAGTCTGCGTTCGGGTCGGATGAGGAGCCCTTGATGAAGACGTAGTTGCCTTCAGGTTTTGCGTCGAAGACGCCCTTTGCCTGCATGCGGCCGACTTCCTTGTTGTCGAAGGTGATGTAGAAGGCGGCCGGGTTTTCGATCAGGCGGTCGTAGCCGACCACGGGGATCCCTTCGGCAGCGGCCTTTTCGATGGCCGGGGCGATGGCATCGGAGTCCTGTGCAAGCACGATGAGGGCGTTCGCGCCCTGCGAAATCAGCGATTCGACGTCCGTCAGCTGCTTTGCGGCAGACGACTGTGCGTCAGCGGAGATATATTTTGCACCCTTGGCTTCGAGAGCCTTCTTGATGGCGGCTTCGTCGGTCTTCCAGCGTTCTTCCTGGAAGTTCGACCAAGAAACGCCGACGACGAGATCGGCAGCCATGGCCGCCGTGTGTACGGAAACGAGGATGGCCGCGCCGGCCATCAGCTTCAAAATAGACTTCATGTTGTCCTCCCGAATGAGTTGCGGCCGACCCAGCCCGAATGCTTCCTCCGGCCGCCGCGGATCGCTGTCCAGAAAACGATGAATTATTTTCTCGACAGTCGAGAAATTTAGTGTCAGAGATTTTTTCAACTGTCAACACCGCACTACCGGCTAAATTCCAATGCGGAAAAGCGGCTGGAGATTCGGTGTGAAAGCGGGGCGGGGTACGGGGGAGAGGGCGGCATTCATGCTGACCAAATCGAGCACGGAGCTGGTCCGGCAAAGGAATAGCGTGCTGGTGCTCGCCGCTCTCCGCCGCCACGGCGCGCTCGCGCATACCGAGATTTCCGACTATACGCGCCTGTCCTCCGCGACGATTTCGGCAATCACCGCCGATCTCGAAAAGGCGCAGATCATCGAGAAATCGGAGCACCAGGCGGCAAGCGGGCGAGGGCGGCCGCGCGTGCTTTTCCGGCAGCGGCGGGAATGCGGCTATCTGATCGTGGTCATCATCTCGTCGGATGCCGTACAGTATTCGCTGGTGGATTATGCGGGCAAGCTGATCGATCGCTTCAGCGAGGAGCGTTCGCATGACCCTGCCGGGGCGGCGCGCTTCGCTGCTGCGGTCAAGGCGGGCCTGTCGCGTATTCTGGAACGTTCCCGGATCAGCCGCAACAAAGTCTTGCTGATCTCGATCAGCAGCAAAGGGCTGGTGAATTCGCTCGAGCCTGTACTCGTCTGGTCGCCGATCTTCGGCAGCGAACAAATCGATTTCGAATCGGCGCTGCGCCCGGAATGGCAGGCGAAGATTATCCTGGACAATGAAACGTTGCTCGTCGCCGCCGCACTCGGCGCGCGTGAGGAGAATATAAAGGGCGCGGATTTCCGCTCGCTTGCCGCGCTCTCACTCGGCCACAGCATCGGTCTTGGCATCGTCAGGCGAACGTCGCATGGCGGCCACGAGATCTCGGCGCCGAATTTCGGCCATATGCTGCACATGGCCAACGGCGGTCTTTGTCGTTGCGGCGCCAAGGGATGCATCGAGGCGCATGCGGGGTTCTATGCGATCCTTCGAACGGCCTTCGAGGTGCCGCTCGATACGATCCCGGCGAAGTTCGTGCCGGTCGCCGAACTTGACAAGATCGCGGCGCAGGCCCGCCAGGGGCATCGCATGCCGGCCTTCGCCTTCCGCCAGGCGGGCCTTGCGCTCGGCAACGGGCTGTCGCGCGTGCTGAGCCTGACGGAGCGCATGCCGGTCGCAATCACCGGGCCGGGCACGCGCTACTACGATCTTCTGCGGCAGGGGATCGAGGAGGGCCTTGGGCAATCGCATGTCGTGCGCATGGAAGGCATGCCGGAACTGAGAGTGGTCGCGGACGAGCAGAACCTCGTCTTCGAAGGACATCTGAACCGGGCGCTTGCCGTAATCGACGAGGACATCGTCAACGCCGGCGGCCCCGGGCAGGACTGAGGGGACTACCGGCGGCACACCGCGCAAGCAAAACCCCACTGGCGTGATTTGAGTCGGCGGGGCGAGCGGAAAATAATCACATGCCCACTTTTTGGCCGTGCCCGCTAGACCATCCGTTCACGTGCTCGCGGCATGGCTGCCTAAATACCGGTTTTTTGCCTGTTTTTGGCGCTGTTGACGATTTTAGGAATCTTCTCTTCGAACTGTGCATGGTTCTTGCATTGCCTTTTGCATTGTATTCAAATGAACAAAAAGAAGGGGAGCCACACCTTTGGCATTTGATGAAATGATCACCGGGGATGAAAATCCCCGTCAGCCATATGAAAAATATTTCGAATGGTACAATGCCCAAGACAGGGCGCATCTGATTGCCAAATCCCGCGACGCGGAAAACATCTTCCGGAAAACCGGCATCACCTTCGCCGTTTATGGGCACGAGGACTCTTCCGAAAAGCTCATTCCGTTCGACATCATCCCGCGCATTATCTCCGGCCGCGAATGGCGCAAGCTCGCTCAGGGTATCGAGCAGCGGGTGATTGCTCTCAACGCCTTCCTCGACGACATCTACCACAAGCAGGAGATTATCCGCGCCGGCCGCATTCCGCGTGAGCTGATCGAGAAGAACGACACGTTCCTTTCCGAGATGATCGGTTTCCGTCCGCCCGGTGGCGTCTATACGCATATCGTCGGCACCGACATCGTGCGCACCGGAGAGGATCAGTTCTACGTCCTGGAAGATAATGCCCGCACGCCGTCCGGCGTCAGCTATATGCTGGAAAACCGGGAAACCATGATGCAGATGTTCCCGGAACTCTTCCACGAGAACAAGGTCCAGCGTGTCGAGGATTATCCGTATCTGCTGCGCCAATCGCTTGCCTCGCTCGCGCCTCCCGGCTGCAAGGGCAAGCCGCGCGTCGCCGTGCTGACGCCCGGCATCTACAATTCCGCCTATTACGAACATTCGTTTCTCGCCGACATGATGGGCGTGGAATTGGTCGAAGGAGCGGACCTGCGTGTCATCGACGGCAAGGTGAAGATGCGCACCACCCGCGGCTATGAGGCGATCGACGTGCTTTACCGCCGCGTCGATGACGACTTCCTCGACCCGCTGACATTCCGTGCCGATTCCGCGCTCGGCATTCCGGGCATAATGGATGTCTACCGCTCCGGCAACATCACCATCGCCAACGCGCCGGGCACCGGTATCTGCGACGACAAGGCGATCTATTCCTATATGCCGGAGATCGTCGAATTCTATACCGGCCGGAAGGCGCTTCTCGAAAACGTGCCGACATGGCGCTGCTCAGAGGCAGACAGCCTGAAATATGTGCTGGAGCACCTCGAAGAACTCGTCGTGAAGGAGGTGCACGGCTCCGGCGGCTACGGCATGCTAGTCGGCCCGACGGCCTCGAAGAAGGAGCGGGTCGACTTTGCAGAAAAGCTGAAGGCCCGGCCGAACAACTACATCGCCCAGCCGACGCTTTCGCTCTCTACGGTGCCGATCCTCGTCAACAAGGGGATTGCGCCGCGTCACGTGGACCTGCGGCCCTATGTGCTGGTTTCCGACAAAGTTCAGATCATTCCGGGCGGGTTGACCCGCGTGGCGCTAAAGCAGGGCTCGCTGGTCGTCAATTCGAGCCAGGGCGGCGGTACCAAAGACACTTGGGTATTGGAGGATTGATGCTCGGAAGAACTGCAAACGGACTCTACTGGATGTTCCGTTACATCGAGCGCGGCGAGAATATCGCGCGTCTTATCGATGCCGGCCTGCGCATGTCGCTGACCCGAAGCGGCACAGGCGATGATGACTGGGATGGTGTTCTGCAGAGCGCTGGCGTCCGCGAAGCCTACGACGAAGGGCACGCCAAGCTCACCAGGGCCGATGCGATCGACTATCTGCTGCGTGACCTTTCCAATCCGTCGAGCGTGATGTCCTGCATCGATTCCGGCCGCAACAACGCCCGCATGGTGCGCACGGCGCTGACCCGCGAGACCTGGGAGGCAACCAACGAATGCTGGATCGAGCTCAAGGCCCTGCTTTCCAAGCGCCTCAAGGCGGCCGAGATGCCCGAGGTCATCGATGTCATCAAGCGGCGCGCAGGCCTTATCCGCGGGGCCTTTCATGGCTCGATGCTGAGAAACGAGCTCTATAACTTCGCGCGCATCGGCACCTTCATCGAGCGGGCGGACAATACGAGCCGCATTCTGGACGTCAAATATTACGTGCTGCTGCCATCCATCTCGCAGGTGGGGTCCTCGATCGACAACGTCCAGTGGGAATCGATCCTGCGGTCGGTTTCAGCGCACCGTTCCTACAGCTGGGCCTATGACGAGGAATACAAGGCGGCCAATATCGCCGACTTCCTGATCTTGAATGGCCAGATGCCGCGGTCGCTGGCCTATTGCTACGAAAAGATCGTCAGCAACCTCGGCTACATATCAAGCAGTTACGGCGGCGAACGGCTGTCGGCTCACGATACCGCTGACGCCATCCGGACGTCATTGCAAACGAGGCAGATCAAGGACGTCATGGACCAAGGGTTGCACGAGTTCCTTGAGGATTTCGTCAACCGCAACAATCAGCTGGGCATGGAAATTTCCGACGGCTATCGATTCTACGTTTAAGCGGGGCATGAGATGAGACTGAAGATTAGCCATGTCACCGAATACCACTACGACGAGCCGTCGCAGTTCTCGCTGCAGCGGCTGCGCCTGACGCCGCCCTCAGCCTTCGGGCAGAAGGTTCTGAACTGGTCGCTGCATGTCGAAGGCGCCAAGCCCGAGGTGGAATACGACGACCAGTTCGGCAACCATGTCAACCTCGTCTCGCTGCAAGGCGAACAGAAGGTGACGCGCATCGTCGCCGAGGGCGAGGTGGAAACCGAAGACCGCAACGGAATGACCGGCCCGCATACCGGCTTCTGCCCGCTCTGGCTGTTCCTGCGCGACACGCCGCGCACCAAGCCCGGCAAGCTTATCAGGGAACTGATACGGACGATAAACGGCGACAACGAGCTCGCCCGGATGCATGCGCTGATGGCTGCCATCCACGAAGCCGTCGACTACAGGCCGGGGACCAGCAACACGGACACGACCGCCGAACAGGCGATGGAGAAGAAGAGCGGCGTCTGCCAGGACCATGCCCACATCTTCGTTTCGGCGGCTCGCGCATTGCACGTGCCTGCCCGCTATGTCTCCGGCTACTTGATGATGGAGGGGAAAGCCGAGCAGGCCGCGACGCACGCTTGGGGTGAAGCGCACATACCCAACCTCGGCTGGGTCGGCTTCGATCCGGCAAACGACATCTGCCCCGATGCCCGCTACGTCCGCGTCGCTTCCGGCCTCTGCTACCGCGACGCAGCCCCGGTTTCTGGCATGCGTATCGGCACGCCGGGCGAGAAGCTGTCGGTCATGGTCAAGGTCGAAGATCAGAGCCAGATGCAAAGCCAGAGCTGATGGCTAGCGTTGTTTAAAACTGTTCGCAGAAAGAAGATCGGAAGATTTTCATTTTGGCGTTATTAAGATTTCGGCTTAAAGTCGTGCTATAGTACGCCATGGCGTATTCTTCGAAAGATTTGGAGCTTTCCCGTCGGCGCGTGGTGGAAGACAGAAAGCACATCGCGGCGCAGGAAGCCCATATTGCGGGTATTTTACTGCGGGGAGAACCGAGCTCGCTGGCCGCAGAACAGCTCGTTGATTTCAATCAGCAACTGCGTGCTCATACTTTTGAATGCGATCTGATCGCTGCAGCCCTCCGCGCTGACCGCCATTGATCTGCACCAAGGATGCTGGTGTTTCAACGAAAGGCAAAGAGACAGCCGTAAAAGCGTCACGTCTCCTTTAAGCGTGGTTACCTGTCGTACCGTTCAGCTCTCGTCCGCAAAGCCGGTGCGATCGCGATTTCCAGTGCAAGGCGCGACGCTTTCAGCCGGGCGGATTTTTCGCTCCGTTCTGCAACCTCGCTCGCCATGATCTTGTTGAAGGCGATCGTTGTCGCCTGTGCCTGATCGCGCCCCGATATCCTGGCACTCATGGTGGAATGCAAGCTTTTACGCGGCATGAGTGCCTCTTCTGCGTTTGAATAATCGTTAAGTCATATAAAACAGCCCCGGCTCGTCAGGGGGCGACCTTGCCAAGTGCGATTTGGCACGCCTGCGCTAGATCCGAATTCGGCTCGGTGCTGCCGAGAGGCGTCGCCCAACCAGCTTTCTTGACGACATCGGAACGGCTGTAGCTGCTGGCCGCCTTCAGCTCTGCCATGATTTCAGTGGCAGCCGGATCCGACTTTGCACGTTCGAGGCAATAGGGCGTCAAGGCTGCGGCTATGGCTGCCGTCCTTTCAATGCCAGCTGACTTTTGTGCGCCGGCGCCGGTTACCCAGCCGCCCCACGAAAAGCCAATGATAGTAAGGGCTGCTGCTCCGCAAACCGCGCCGTAAACGGCCGGTCGCAACCAAGAAAACTTTTCCATGATTTTGTCCAATCTTTGGCGATCGGTCCAGCAATATTGCTGGAGAGAAAGTTACAATAGCATGATATCCGCTGCGTTCTAATTAAATTAAAATATATTTTGAAAGCTAAATTTGGAATCGCAAATATATTTTGGCTAATATTTATATTGAAAACGCTCATAAATCTTGTGCCGTCCGGAATTATTAAATTCGTGGCATCGAAGAATTGATCGTTGACGAAAGATATCATGTCCTCCTTTGTCAGGCTAAGAGCAACCTCATTCCGCACTAGGCATTGATAACGCCGCGGCAGAACCCATTTTAAGGTATGGAGGTGGCATCATGCAGTTTAGCGTTGAAGCGGCACCCATGGAGCCTTCAGAACCAGCAATTGCTGAGCGGCGTGCACTTATTGATCATCTTAGGGCGGTGATTGCAAACCTTGCGCATGGACTTGCGGCCGACGGGCAACTGGAACTTGTGCCGCTAATGCTGGAAATAAACGAAGTTCTCCGCGATTTGACCGATGAAATTTCACATGCGGACGCGGCATACTCCGACGAGATTATCGCGGGCACGGTTCGTCTCATCAGAACATCCCATGCTCTGCTTGATGACGAGGTCATAGCACAGACCATCCATTGAGTATGAAATCCGTGATGGTCGCAGCATATCGCCTGACCCACGCCCATTTTGAGGACTAGCCGAATGACGCTCATCTTTCCCAACAGAAGCCGTACTTTCGACGAAACGAGGAAGGCTGTCCGCTTTACCGGCTACGACGGCATGTTCGAAGTCAGGTTTCTCGTCGAAGCAGCAGCACTTGGACAATCCGCCGCGGCGAGCGCTTCGGAACTGGCCTGTCTCGGTGCCTTTGACGCCGCACGCTCTACGATCCAGGAAGCAGCCTCCAGAGCCTATGCACATCGGCGCGGAAATAATCTGACACTCACTGCACGGGATTTTCGCTGATCGTACAAATATCGATCGCGTCTGACAGGCTTAGATGGAGGTCGTTTTCGCGGCGCTCGAATAACTGCGCCGCGAGGGATTCCCCCACCGAACGACCTTGTGCTGCCGACGTCAGATGGTGGCAGTACCTGGCCCTAACCAAAGGAGGAGGATTTCATGTCTTCCACGATAACTTTTCACTCCTGGAGGAACATCGCTCTGTCCCTCACTCAGTTTCGATATGTCGAATTCTTGATTAAATCGACGCCGGCGATCAGCCTTGCTTTCATCATCTATATTACATTCAGAGGCGTACCATGGTAGGCCCTGCGAGCACGTAGCCTGGGATTAGCTTTCTGTTTCCGTAGCGAGGGGTGCACGGCAGGCGGAATACCCGAATGCCTGCCTGGCTAGGCGGTGGCATCGCCGGGCACTTCTTCCGTCACGACCTCGAACTGCTTCAATACGGCGGGGCCGAAAGCGGTCGAGATGGCCACATCCGTCGCATCGCGGCCGGTTGCCATCAGTATGCGGCCGATGCGCGGAATGTTGTGCCGGGCATCCACGGTATGCCAGTGACCACCCAGATAGACTTCGAACCAGGCGCTGAAATCCATTGGCGCGGGATCGGGCGGCACGCCGATATCGCCGAGATATCCGGTGCAATAGCGCGCCGGTATGTTCATGCAGCGGCAGAGCGTTATGGCAAGATGCGCGAAGTCGCGGCAGACGCCGGTCCTGTCTGAATAGCCGCCATGCGCGGTTCTGCGCGCATCGGCTTTCAGGTAGTCGAACTCGATATGGCCGTGTACGAAATCGGCAATAGCTTGCACGCGCGGCCAGCCGGATATTGTATTCGAGAATGTCGCCCAGGCGAAATCACCTAGCCGATCCGTATCGCAGTAACGGCTGCCGAGAAGGAAAACGAGCACGTCGTCCGGCAGGTCCTTGATCTCGTGCTGCGGAGCGTCCACCGGCACGACATCCGGCTGGCCGCTGTCATAGATCTCGAACGCGGTCGAAATCGTGGTAACTCCGGGCGGGGCGACGATGCGCGTACAGGAATTGCCAAAACCGTCGGTATAGTTCCACGCCTCGATCGGCTGGTTGAACGACAGCACCTGATCCGTCAAGAGGTCGGGACGCCGCGAGGGGTGGATATTGAGGACGAGAAGCATTGGCGTTGGCTGCACGCATTCATAGCCTATCGTGAAACCAGCGCGAATCTTCATGGAAGCTCCTTCATCCAGCAAGCCCGCAGGCCATCATGGAACGTCAGGAAAAGCTATCAGTTCCACAGGCTCTTCACCACACTTTACCGTTCGGTGGTGACGTTGACCTGCACAATCAGATCGTCAAAATCGTCCGCCGCTCCGTCGTAGCTGCCCCAGAGTGGAACCGCTTGGCGGGGATCACGCGCAACGCCGACGCGGATCAGATCGTGGTTGCCGACGATGCCGTTCGTGGGATCGAATTCCACCCAGCCGGCGCCCGGGAGATAAACCTGGCACCAGGCATGCGTCGAGCCACCGCCGAGCGTCATCGAACCGTCGCGATCCGGCACGTAGATGTAACCGGTGACGAAACGGGCAGCGAGGCCAAGCGACCGGGCGGCCTCCATCATCAGCAGGGCAAAGTCGCGGCAAGTTCCCTGCCGCTGCATGAGCGTCTGGATCGGCGCCTGCGTTCCGTGTTCGGAGCGGCGGGCATAGACGAAACTTTCGTGGATCGCATAGCAGAGCGTCATCAGGACGTGGCCGGTCTGGCCCGAGGAGCTTGTTCCGACGAACTGGTGCGCCCAGTGAGCAACCGCACCGTCCGGATCCTCGTAGTGGCGTGTGATCGTGCAGGAAAGGTCCGGCATCTCTTCGTCGCCATAGGAAAACGGATAGGTCAGTGCCTTGCGATCGATCTCAAGATCGAGCGGCACCTGCGGTGTGTGATCAAGGCGAATATTGGTCTCGAAGCGCAACTGATCCGCCGGCCGGTCGATGTCCACGAGCGCAATGCAATTTCCGAAGACGTCGTGTATCCAGCGGATCTGGGCCGGCTCGGGGTCGACCGTCAAGGTAGCATCCAGAAGACGCTGGTCGAAGCTGTCCCGCGGGCGGAAAAGCAAGCGGTGCTGCCCGAAGGTGACGGGCCGTTTGTAGGAATAATGCGTGATGTGCTTGACGGAAAAAACGGTCATGCTGTCTCGCCCACCCCGGAGCTTCGATACGACAAAAGGCTGCGGCTAATCGAATTCCGGCACCAAGCCTGACTGGAACAGGATGACCGATGGGCCTTGTTCGCCGATGGCAGGGTTTCCCTCGTGGCACCAGACGACGACGCCATCGTAATCGTTAACGAGCGTCTGGGCGATATAGACGGCCGTGTCTTCCCTCTTCATGTGCCGAGGCTCGAATGCCGGAATCAGGGTACCGCGCTCATCCTTGTTGAAGGCACTGAGCACAATCATTTTTCGCACTCCAGGCATGGCGCCCTCCCTGGCGCGATAACGAGGGGGAGACGGGATCGTTCCGGAAGAAATGCCGGCTCTCAAAGAAAAAGGCGGAACTTTCGTCCCGCCTTTTGATGCTGGTAACCGTTTGGCCTCAGTGGCTGTCCTTGCCGACCGCGCTTCCGCGACATCCCTTGAGGAAGTCGAGGTCGGCGCCAGTATCGGCGCCTTGGACATGCTGCTGGTGCAGCCAGGCATAACCTGATGTCGGCAGCTCATGCTTCGGCTGCCATTCGGCGAGGCGCCGCGTCAGTTCCTCGTCGGAGATGTCGAGGTGTAGACGGCGGTTCGGCACGTCGAGCTCGATCATGTCGCCATTTTTCACCACCGCGAGTGGCCCGCCGACCGCAGCTTCCGGGGAGGTGTGCAGCACGACTGTGCCATAGGCCGTGCCCGACATGCGGGCATCGGAGATGCGCACCATGTCGGTGATGCCCTTCTTAAGCACCTTGGGAGGCAGACCCATGTTGCCCACTTCGGCCATACCGGGATAGCCCTTCGGTCCACAGTTCTTCATGACCATGACACAGGTCTCGTCGATGTCGAGATTGTCATCGTTGATCTTGGCCTTATAATCGTCGATGTCCTCGAAGACGACCGCGCGGCCTCGATGCGTCAACAGATGCGGAGATGCGGCAGACGGCTTCAGCACCGCGCCCTTCGGCGCGAGGTTGCCGCGCACCACTACGATGCCGCCCGAAGACGTCAGCGCCTTTTCGGCGGGCAGGATGACGTCCTCGTTCCAGTTGACGACGTCCTTGACTTCGTCCCACACGGTTTCGCCGGACACAGTCAATGCATCCTTGTGCAGGAGGCCTGCCTCGCCGAGGCGCTTCAACACGACCGGCAGGCCGCCGGCGTAGAAGAACTCCTCCATCAGGTATTTGCCCGACGGCATCAGGTTGACGATGGTCGGCACGTCGCGGCCACAGCGGTCCCAATCGTCCAGTGTCAGGTTGATGCCGACGCGGCCGGCCATGGCGAGCAGGTGGATGACCGCATTCGTCGAGCCGCCAATCGCCGCATTCGTGCGTATCGCGTTCTCGAAAGCCTCTTTCGTCATGATGTCAGAGGGCTTCAGGTCGTCCTTGACCATCTGTACAATACGGCGGCCGGTGAGTTGCGCCATGACCCTGCGGCGGGAATCGACACCGGGGATGGCGGCGTTGCCGGACAGTGCCATGCCGAGCGCTTCGGCCATGGAAGCCATGGTCGATGCCGTGCCCATGGTGTTGCAGGTGCCCGACGAACGGCTCATCGAGGCTTCCGCCTCAAGAAATTCGGCCTGGGTCATCTCGCCGGCCTTCACCATTTCGGAGAACTTCCACAGATGCGTGCCGGAGCCGACACGCTCGCCGCGGAAATAGCCGTTCAGCATCGGCCCGCCGGTGACGACGATCGAGGGCAGATCGACGGAAGCGGCACCCATGATCAGCGACGGCGTGGTCTTGTCGCAACCGACCAACAGCACGCAGCCGTCCATCGGCTGGCCGCGGATCGCTTCCTCGACGGCGAGCGCGGCGAGGTTGCGATACATCATTGCCGTCGGGCGGAAGGTGTTTTCGGATGCCGAGAATACTGGCACCTCCATTGGGAAGCCGCCGGCCTCCCAGACGCCCGCCTTCACCTTCTCGGCAAGCTCGCGCAGATGGCCGTTGCACGGCGTCATATCTGACCACGTGTTGAGGATGCCGATGACAGGGCGCCCGTCGAACAGGTCGTGCGGATATCCCTGGTTCTTCATCCAGCCGCGGTGATAGATCACGTCGCGGCTCGTGCCGCCGTACCATTCCTGCGACCTCAGCCTGCGCGGCCATTCCGCTTTCTTTTTCATTGTCCTTGCCCTTTGAGTGCCCCAAGCCGTCGGACTCGGCGGCTTGGGATTTGATATCCGTTTATGCGAGCGTGTAGGCGGTTTTCACGACAGTGAAGAATTCGGCGGCGTATTTGCCTTGCTCGCGTGAGCCGTAGGACGAGCCCTTGCGTCCGCCGAAGGGAACATGGAAGTCGACGCCTGCGGTCGGCAGGTTGACCATCACCATGCCGGCTTCGGCATTGCGCTTGAAGTGCGTCGCGTGCTTGAGGCTGGTAGTAGCGATGCCCGACGACAGGCCGAACGGCGTGTCATTGGCGACAGCCAGCGCCTCGTCGTAATCCTTGACACGAATGACCGATGCGACCGGTCCGAAGATTTCCTCGCGGGAGATGCGCATCTGGTTGGTCGCTTCAGTAAAGAGGGTCGGCTGCAGGTAGAAGCCGGGCGTGTCGCGCGAGATCAGCTCGCCGCCGAAGGCGAGCTTGGCGCCTTCTTGTCTGCCAATCTCGATGTAATCGATGTCGGTCTTCAATTGTCTCTCGTCGACGACCGGGCCGATATGCGTGCCCGTCTTCAGCGCGTGATCGACGTTCAGCGACTTCAGCTTCTCGGTCATGGCGGCCACGAACCTGTCATGGATGCCTTCCGTCACGATCAGGCGAGACGATGCCGTGCAGCGCTGGCCGGTCGAGAAGAAGGCCGAGTTGGCGGCTGCTTCGACGGCGACGTTGAGATCGGCGTCATCGAGGATGACCATCGGGTTCTTGCCGCCCATTTCGAGCTGGATCTTGCGATTATGCTCGATGGAGGAGACGGCGACGCGCTTTCCGGTGCCGACGGAGCCGGTGAAGGTGATGCCGGCAAGGTCCGGGCTGTCGAGCATCGTCTGGCCGACGACCGAGCCTTTGCCCATGACGAGGTTGAGCACGCCTTTCGGCAGGCCCGCACGATTTAGGATATCGACGATCGCCCAAGAGCAGCCGGGAACGAGCTCGGCCGGCTTGAAAACGACGGTGTTGCCGTAGCAGAGCGCCGGGGCGATCTTCCAGGCAGGGATCGCGATCGGGAAGTTCCAGGGCGTGATGATGCCGATGACGCCCAGCGGTTCGCGGGTGATCTCGACGCCGATATTCGGACGCACGGAGGGGACGACTTCGCCGGCAAGGCGCAAGGCTTCGCCTGCGAAGAATTCGAAGATCTGCGAGGCGCGGATCGTCTCGCCGATCGCTTCGGGCAGCGTCTTGCCTTCTT